>JAKUQE010000224.1 GCA_022450395.1 Dehalococcoidia bacterium
TGTTCTGAGACACTTCTGGCTCCTTTCTTGATGTGGATGATCTATACCCAACACCAGGAGTCCAAACCCACCACCACCCTCATGTTTTTCTCCCCTTAAAAGTGTCCCATTATCGCTGAACGCCTACACTTCATCACCACGCCCTTGAATATCGTCTCTTTTTGCTGGTCGTAACCAGCGTCTATAAGGATCTCCGCTCCCAGTTTGAAATCGTCTGAGTCACTTTCCGGAAAGTCCTGACTAGGCATGTTTCCATCCAGGATGACTATGTTGGCCGTGGGAATCCGGTTCACTGACTTCTCAACCAATACTGAAACAACGCGGATTTGGTCCGCTAGTGGAGCGCCGTTGGAGATGATGGAAAGGGATATTACACCACTGGTTCCCTTTGCTGGTGAATCCGCCATAATCTACCTCATCGAGAGAATCATTGGGTTCTCCGCTGTAACCTGCAGAGTTTATCACTGGGCTAGTAGTGGCCATTCACATGGAGTTAATGCTAAAGAAAGGGGCTGGTGGGGTGTTGTAATTTTTTCGAGAGAGTTGCTTACCACAATCCCAGCAGGTTCGAGTTTGAATACACTGCTCGGCGCTATCGGACACCCAATCACCGTCTCTGTGCATACCGACTTTGCACATTATTGAACCTGGCATAGGCGTCTCCTATGGCCACCCCAATTAGTGACGAGAGCATTATGCCAGGTGAGCACGGTCCGATGACACCAACGTCTTCCTTGGTGCATGACCGCCCAGTACCTTCCCAGGCATGAAGACGTGGATGAGAAAGCGCGGCGACCGGGTTCGAATCACCACCGGCAAGTACGCCGGCCACCATGGATTTATCGAGAGCAACGTCCACCAGAAGACCGTGGACTACCCGACGTAGCTGAGCAACGGGTTTCAGGTCATGCTGGACACTGGGCTGGTCATCGTGCGGTGGGACCAGGTAGACGGCCTACACTAGTTTCCTTCCTCGATAAAGATGGTAAGATATTCCGCGGCCCGATTTACGGGCTGAATTTACACACGCTGCGGGGAACGCATGAAGATAAACATTCAAGGGCTCGGAGGTCGGCTCCAACGAGCCCGAAAGGGAACCGGACTTAGCCAGGAAGCGGTAGCTACTAAGATTGGCGTTTCTTGGATGACGGTACATCGTTGGGAGCGGTCTCAGCGGTCCATTTCAGACGAGAACCTAGACCGGCTTTGCGATCTCTACGACAGGCCTTTCCGCTGGTTCCTGACCTTGGAAGACGGAGACTTGGCCGAAGAAACGGGAACGGCCGGGGAAGCCTCTAGAACGTCTCAGAGCGCCGCTGCGAACAGGTTATCCCACAAGATATCGGATGCTCCTGAAAGTCAACGTCCAATGATTGAGAAGGTCGTGGAAAATCTTCTGGATGCACTTCAGTCAAGGTAGGGGTAGGGATACATGATTAAGAGGATGATAGGTGCTGCAAAGCTAGACACGGCGATCTATGAAGAAGTCGAGGCGGATACATCTGCTACCCAGCAGGCACTGACCGTAGTGGTCCTGGTTGCCTTGGCAACCGGAATCGGTACCTTCGGGTCAGGGGGTCCTTTGGGGCTCATTGTCGGTATCGCAGCAGGGATAGGTCTCTGGGCGCTTTGGGCGTGGGTTACCTACTTCGTCGGTACAACAATATTGAAGTCGGCTGAAACAGAGGCTAACTGGGGACAACTGGCACGAACCCTCGGGTTCGCCCAATCTCCGGGGATATTAAAGGTTGTTGGTTTTATCCCAGTTTTCGGCCCAATAGTGTTCGCAATTGCTTCGATCTGGCAGCTGGTGGCCATGGTGATAGCGATCCGGCAAGCTCTGGATTACACGTCCACCTGGCGGGCAGTCGGGGTTGCGGTAGTCGGTTTCATCCCTTACGCGGTGGTGAGCAGCTTAGTCTATGCGTTGGTGTAGCAACCTCAATGTGATAGGGTGTTGGCAACCAGCAAAAGTGGGACACTTTTATTAAGGAGAGATCAGGGGGAAATGGCGGCGTTCTGGGACTCCCGTAGGTGTTGGTTGTAGCGTTTGCGTTGGGCTAAGGTCCGAGCTTTCACCTCCCTTCTCTTGATCAGGATCTCTTCGCGTCTTCCGTGTAGGACATCATCGGGCGTCACGTTGCCAAGGGCTTTGTGATAGCGGCGGTTGTCGTAGTGGTCCACGAAGCCGGTGATGGCCACCTCCAGATCACTCGGCGCCTCGTACGGGACCTGGTTCACTTCTTGCTTGATACTCTGGTGGTAGCGCTCCAACTTCCCGTTGGTTTGTGGATGGTAAGGCGCCGCCCGGATGTGACGGGTCCCCACCAGGTCCAGGTAGTCGCGAAAAGCCCTGGATACGTAGCCCGATCCGTTGTCGCTCAGCAGTCTGGTCCGGTCTTCCAAAGGCACTTCAGTCATGCCGGTGATATCGACGGCTACCTGGACCACCTGGATCAAGGAATCAGCCGTCATGTCCACTTGCAGCTTCCAGGCTAGGATGGACCGGGAGTAGTCGTCCATCACGGTCACCATGTAGTGATAGCCCCAGCCTGACACTCTGAAGTACGAAGCGTCGGTGGCCCACATCTGATGCGGACCACTGGTCTTTCGATGGTATTCTTTGCCAGCCAGGAGCTGCATCACGGGAGGTTTGACCAGCCCTTCCCTCCTCAAGATTCGGTACACCGTAGATTCACCCACTGATAAGCCCAGGTGGTCGGTGATCCAAGTGGCCAGTTGCCGGCTGCTCCATTCCGGAGACTCCCTTGCCGCCGCCAATACTGCGGCCTCTTCCGGTAGGCTAAGCCTGTTCCAAGGGACTCGAGCAAGGCACTCCTGCTTCCCTTGCCGTTCTCGGGCCCGCCACCGGTAGTAAGTGCTCCTAGGCACTCGCAGCTGGGCGAGCAGCCTCCGTTTTCCCCACTTGGTCTCTTCCACCCTAGCTAGGACCTCAGACTTCTCTTGGGCGCTCATGCGCCCGTACTTCCGTCGAAGGCTGGGATGGCTGTTTTTTTGATGCGGTGGACCTCTAGGGAAAGATCTGCAACCAGTTGTTTCAGGTCGTAGTTCTCCCGCTTGAGGTGTTCGATCTCCTGGCGGGTGGCATCTCGGACCGTATCCCGGGTGAGACGCTCTTTACCCGCTTCCATGAACTCTTTGGTCCAGGCATAGAAGACGCCCGGTTTGATCCCTTCCCGCCGGCAGAGGTCACTAACCGTGACCTCCCTTCGGAAACCCTCCAGAACGATGCGGATCTTGTCTTCCGGGGCGTACTTCCTGCGGGTCTTGGTCCGGACCTGCCGGATGAAAGTCTTGGTCTCTTGTGTTGAGGTCTCTGCTACTTGGGCTTGAGCGTTGATATCTTGGGACACTTCTGGCTCCTTCCTCGGTGGGGTAAATCTATACCCTGCACCAGGAGTCCAAACACCCCATCTCCCTCATGTTTTTATCCCCCTAAAAGTGTCCCATTATCGCTGAACGCCTACACGCCTGGAGGCACGTTGCTGTTCGTTAACCACGACAAGTCTGGTCCGCCTTCTGGTTGGTCGGAAGAAGACTTGCTAAGTCTGACATCTCCTGAAGAGATAGTTAGGGAACTTCCAGACCTGCAGATCGAACACTCCGCTACTCTGAATCACCAGGACGGCTCCAGCAACACGATCGTCAGGGCGACGCAGCGGAAATAAAAGCGCCCACTTGAATGTCGAGGGACGACCCTCACAAAGCCGCCGGCGTACCCATCCCACCTAAACCCAATGCGCCCGCATCAAACGCACCCAAGTCTGCTGCGAAATATCCACCCGCCGATCCCTAAGCAGGGATTCCTGCTGCCTCAATCCTTGGTCTACGTCGTTTTGTTGCGAGCTTGTGACTCGGGTCTCGTCCCAGTGGGTTGGGCTGTGGTAGCCGGTCAGGAGCAGGACCTCCATGGGCTGGGTGGCGGCGACGGCGGTCCACAGGCCGAGGATGCAGGCGCCCAGGGACTCGATGCGGGGTCAGATCCCGTTCTCCGAGCTGTCGACGAAGTCCGAGAGGTCAGTGGGGTTGATGAAGAACCGGCGGCAGCCGTAGACGGCCCGCCGGTCTTCTTGGGGCACCACCGGCTTAGGCCGGGAGGCGATGGGCCGCAAGAGGCGGGCGGTCTCGCTTTCGATCAGGTCCGGTGGCGCGGGCGCGACTTTCGCCTGCGCTTCTTCCCAGGCCCGCACATCTTCGAACGCGGTAATTTGAAGGTACTGGTTGGCAGGGTCTCCGATCAGTCCGCTGAGCAGGCAGAGCGGTTGGCCGCCCGCGGCGCTAAGTTGCTCCAGGCGATCGGACTGGCAGTATTTTAGGTACTCTTCCGCCGAGTTCGAGTATGTGAGCGTCAGCCGCTCTTCGTAAATCATTTTTATTGTCTCCCTCACGCATCCGACGACGTGAAGTGCTGGCAGTGCATGCAGTAGAGGGCTGTGTCTTGGATGATTCCCTGGCATCTGGCGCATGGGATGCCGG
>JAKUQE010000225.1 GCA_022450395.1 Dehalococcoidia bacterium
CCAACGCGTCCTGGATCAACGCTTCAGCCTCCGAGTCCACGCTGGTGGTAGCCTCGTCCAATATCAGTATCGGCGCGTCTTTCAAGAATGCCCGGGCCAAAGCGATACGCTGGCGCTGACCACCGGATAGAGCCACTCCTCGCTGGCCCACCTCGGTGTCATATCCCTGGGGCAAGGTAGCGATGAAGTCATGGATGTTGGCGGCCCGGGCCGCTTGTTCAACCTCGTCGTGATTGGCTTCGGGTTTGCCGTAAAGGATATTTTCTCCGACAGTGGTCGAGAAGAGGAAGGTGTCTTGGTTCACCACCGCGATCTGTTTGCGAAGGGAATGGCCGTCTAAACTATCCAAAGGGTGGCCGTCCAGTAGGATTAACCCCTGGGTAGGAGCGTAGAAACGGAGTAAAAGATTGACTATGGTGGTCTTACCGGCCCCGCTCGGCCCCATTAAGGCCACTGCCTCTCCCGGTTGGATCTCTAAAGAAAAATCGTTGAGCACCGGTTTGTCGTCTCGATACCCAAAAGAGACCTCCTCGAACCGCAGGTGTCCCTGGGCTTTGGGTAGAACAACCGTCCCGGTCGACTTAGATTCCTCAGTAGGAACATCTAGCACGGCGAAGATCCGCTGAGCCGCGCCCATGGCTTTTTGAATCCTGAAATTGGCCTTGCTAAGGCCTTTGAGGGGTTCCTGGACGCGGGCAAGGTATCCCAAGTAAGCGACCAGCGCGCCCACGGTCATCTGCTCGGCCAGCACCCTAGGGGCAGCAAGCCAAATCACCAACACAACGCTGCCGATCAGGATCATCTCCACGGAAACATGATAGTAGCCTTCCAGGCGGGCCAGCCGGACGCTGGCGGTTAATATCTCCTGGGACGTTCCACGGAACCGGATCAGCTCGGCCCGCTCCATGGCGAAGGCTTTCACTATCCTGATGCCCGACAGAGTTTCCGTGGCCAGAGTGGCCAAGCGGCCCATACTGTCTCGAACCTGGCGGGAAAACCCCTTAACCACCCGCCGGAAGATATGCATCACCACCGCTAGGATCAGCAGAAAAGGTAGGATGACCAGCGTCAACTGGACGTTCAATGCGAAAAGCAGCGCAAGCACTCCAAACACCATAACCAGATGGACGCCCGCCTCGGTGACGAATGCCTTCAAACCTTCTTCTATCGCATCGGCATCGCCCACTTGGCGAGAGACCATGTCACCCACGGGAGTTCCGGCGAAAAAGCTGACCGGCAGGCCTTCGATATGTTGATAAAGGTCGCACCGAAGGCGATGTATGGTCCGCTGGGTCAATAACGCTAAGAAATACCGGTGAGCGAATTCAAATACCTGGCGGAGAATCACCGCCCCGAGAAGTCCTAACGCTACCCAAGGCAGCAATGAAGCGTCGCCAGCTATGATCACTCTATCGATGAGGATCACGCCGGTGATCCAGGGCGCCACCAGATCCAGCAGCGTAGCGGCGATCATGCTTACCAGAACAAAGGGCAGCAGATACCAGTAGTACCGTACATAACTGAGAAGCCGCAGAAACTGGTTTCGGTTCATCCGAATAGCTCTCTTCTGTTGGTTCGGGCCGACTGGCTCTTCCACGAACCGATATTCGTTACGTCCGAAGGACGGCTTAGGTTCGCGGGGCACATCGTTATGCTCGAGGTTCAGCCGGAATCCACTAGATTATACCGATAGTATAGGACGCTCCAAGGTGGCTGTGTACCGCCGGGTGATCAGCCTGGGGAATAGCGACAACGAATAACGTCACCTACTTGTTTAAAACACACCTTATTTAGGGGTTGACAAGTTGTAAAACGTAGTGTATTTTGAATGAAGCTAGGCCATTTACAAGTGGCAACACTAGAGCGACACTCAAAGGTTGGAAATCATGGGCATACCGAGAATGTTAAGGCAACTGAATAGCCAGAAAGCGCTCCCATCAGAGCGCGCCGCGACTTATCATGCGTCGAATTGGAATTTCGGCCGTGAAGAGACGAGCGCTACATTCGGAGGGTATACCAGCGATTAGGGATTAAGACATAGAGTCTTGACACGAGCCCTGGTGCTGCAAAGCCCAGGGCTCTTTTTTTGTGGCCTCATGTGGTGAATGTTCGGAAACCTGGTGATTTTGAGAGTTCCAATTAAGTTGGCCACAAACAAAGGGAATTAGAGCCCTATCGAGGTGACATGAAAACGCGATTCTTAAATGGGAAAACAGAACAGGAACGTTTCAGTAAATCGAATAACTGACGGTGGCGGCCCGGCCACCACATGGTCTGGGAGGGCGGCGGCCACGCACCGCCGCCTTCCCAGGGGGGATGATCCCCCACCACATTGGGGTGTGGCCCAGCGGTAGGGCACCTGGCCTGGGACCAGGGAGCCGGGAGTTCGAATCTCCCCACCCCGACCAAAAATTAATAAGCAGGTAACGCCAGTGCGAATCCTGACGAGATCCAGCACCTTAACAATCTAGGAACAGTCGATCAATTGATAAACGGAGCCTCGTGGCCAAGCGGTAAGGCGCCGGTGTTACATACCGGGACCCCTGGTTCGAATCCAGGCGGGGCTACCAACCATGTAAGGCGCTTGGAAGCAGCCGTCCGGGCTGATCCAGGCTGCGGTGACTGGCATGCTCTCCGCCCTAGGCTCCAAGCGTGCCTCCAGAACAATGGTATTTACTATTGGCCCTGTTGCCTATTGGTAGGGCGCCGGTCCTTGAAACCGGATAACCGAGTTCGATTCTCGGCAGGGCTACCACGTTGCGGGGATGGGCGGTTCCCTGGGCAGGTCTCATAGCCAGCTTCTCCGGGTTCGACTCCCGGTCCCGCTACCGATTCAACAAAGTCTAAAGGGGTCATAGCTCAGTTGGCAGAGCATCCGTCTGTCGAACGGAAGGTTACGGGTTCGAGACCCGTTGGCCCCGCCAAAACAAAAATAGGAGGAAGTCATGGGTTCGGTAATGAATTGGGCAAGCACACTCGACGAAAACACTAGGCTTCAGGCTGAGATGTTGTCCCGGTCGGCGGTTATCGCCGGGCACGTGGCTTTGATGCCAGATGCGCACCTGGGGATGGGAGCCACCGTAGGCTCGGTCATCCCAACCAAGGGAGCGGTTATCCCGGCGGCAGTAGGTGTGGACATCGGCTGCGGAATGATCGCCGTACAGACCAACCTCAGTGCCGATAAACTGCCGGACAGCTTGGACGGGTTGCACAGTGAGATCAGCCGAAGCGTTCCGGCCGGGGTAGGGAAGCAGCACTCCAAGACCAGCCATCTAAGCCGGGACGCGGCGCTCTGGATGGACAAGCACCGAGGTTCAGATCGAGTCCAGAGTATGGCTCAGACAGCGGTGCTGCAGCTGGGGACCTTGGGTTCGGGCAACCACTTCGTAGAGGTCTGCCTGGACGAGAACGAGACAGTCTGGGTTGTGATCCACTCCGGCTCGCGAGGCATCGGCAACAAGCTGGCTATCCAGCACATCAAAGTTGCCAAGGCTCTCTGCAACAGCGTCCCGCTGGAGGACAAAGACCTGGCCTACTTCCAGGAGTCCCAGCCGGAGTTCGGCGCTTACATCAACGACATGCTCTGGGCTCAGGACTACGCGCTTGAGAACCGGGAGCAGATGATGAACGCGGTCCTGGATCAGTTGTTCCGGCTTACGTGGGGCAAGGAGGTCCAGCGAATCAACTGCCACCACAACTTCACTCAGCAGGAAACCCACTTCGGTGAGCAGGTCTGGGTGACCCGGAAGGGAGCCATCGACGCCGGTCCGGGCAAGCTAGGAGTCGTGCCTGGGAGCATGGGGACCAAGTCCTTTATAACCGAAGGGCTAGGCAACCCGGACTCCTACAACTCTTCTTCCCACGGCGCAGGCCGGTCACGCAGCAGGACCGCTGCCAAGAAAGAGCTTTCGCTCGATGGCGTGGACGGTCTCTACGTCTTGATGGAAGGGAAGTCCTGGAATGTAGACCAGGCTAAGGCGCTTCTGGACGAGCATCCCGCGGCGTACAAGGATATCGATCAGGTCATGGCAGACCAAAAAGACCTGTGTCGACCGATCCACGAGCTGCACCAGGTTCTCAACTACAAGGGACCTAACGGCTGCTCCGTAGCACAACGGCCAATGCACTGCGTTCATAACGCAGAGATGCGGGTTCGATTCCCGCCGGGGCTGCCACAGCGGTAGGTGCGGGGCATTGAGCAGCCTTTGAAGCTGCAAGGCTGGGTTCGACTCCTAGTACCGCTGCCAACCTGGGGCCGTCGTCTAATGGTTAGGATGGCTGATTCTCATTCAGTCGACGGCGGGTTCGACTCCCCCCGGCCCCACCACATATGCCGTAGAGCGGTGATCGGTGACACCAAGTGGCTGTAACCCACCCGCCCGTTCGGGCTTGAAGGTTCAAATCCTTCCTGCGGCACCAAGATAATCGTGGCCAGGCCACGGA
>JAKUQE010000226.1 GCA_022450395.1 Dehalococcoidia bacterium
CGCTGAGCGCAGTTTTCAAGCCGTTTTAACTGTTGCCCCCGAACAACAACCCTGCTGCGTTCAAGTGGTGGAGTGGGTTGGTTTAGTTGCCAGCTGCTTTTAATTCTTCACCCGTCTTGCCGCCGTGTTTGCGGAGTTCGGTAGTTCATCAAGCGTGGGTTGCTCATGGGATGGCGGTGGCTCAGTTCCGTTGTCAAGGAATTGAGATGCGGTAAAACCGGCGCTGCACGTTCCCAGGCACCGTGTCGATAAATTCCACTTCTTTAGGGTTAGCCATAAATTTCTTCTGATGCAGGCGCATCCACTGACCCGAGGCCACGTTGTCCGAATAGCGCAGCGTGTATGAATTGCCGGGCAGGGCGAAGAACCGGATTTGGACGCGCCCAGGTTCCAACGCGACCACGCTGATTTCCAGCACGTCACCGGGAGATCCGCCCGGCAGCGCGCTGGCACGCCAGTTGCGGAAGTCCTTCGGGTTGCCCGCCGGATTGGCCAGTTCCAGGGAATGGCCGGTTCCATCCGCTTCCTCGGGCCAATCGCCCGAGTCACCATACTCAACTTCGAAGGTCACCTGTTTCTCGGCATCGTGGATGCGCAGTAATTCTCCCCCATTGGAGAGGTTGCCTCCATATAACCCGAGGATGGTCACCCCGGGATAAACCTTGGAAAATGCCTCAGGATCATTGTTTGGGATTAGCACTCCGGCCTGCCAGGGCATAAGGGTGCCATCCTCAAACTGGAAGTTCACCCCTTCCAGGCTTATGCCCTCCAGCGCCAAAGGCTGGGAGGAGAGGTTTTTCAACTCGATGAATTCCAGAGCATTCCCTTCCAGTGGATTATACATGATCTCGGTGATCTTGAGCGGCGCGGCTTCTGAAACGACAAAGGTCGCCTTCACAGGTGGGCTCCAATCCTTGCCTTTCTTAATGGGTGCCACTTTCTTGATGCGTGCCATGATGGTGGTGGATTCGTTGATTGTTATCGAGGAGCCCGAGGCATCCAGCAACCCCAGTTCGAGGTTGAAGCTCAGGTCGCGATCCCACATGTTAAACCGATGAACCTCGACCGCAATGACATTCTCGCCCTTTGTAATGGAAGGGCTGTCGATGACGTGGGAATGCCATAACCGGCTTTGTTTGAGGTTGTTCTTGGAGGTTGCCGTGGTGGAATAAAGGACCGTGCCCGAGGGCATGTTGCTGCGGATAATCTCGGTGCCATTGAGGTAAACCACCGCTCCGTCGTCTCGCAGGAGTTCGAGCAGCAATCTATCACCCCGGTTGACGGAGTTCAGGGTGAAGTGGCGCCGGAAATAGATGGTGTTGTGCGTCTTGGAACCGGAGCCACCCTTATTGACCGCGGTTGCCTCGTCATCATCTCCGTAGCCAAGTTCTGCAGGACCGGATTTCCACTGGCTGTCATCATAGTCGAGCGGGATCCATTGCACATCATCCAGCTTTGTGCCGTCGTCCAGGTATTTCCACACAGAATCCCTTGAGATGACCATATCGGCCTTGCTTATGGAGAGGGTTTGCGCGTTGGGATTTTCCGAATCGTCGAGCATTCGGGGATCGGTGCCATCTGTGGTATAGTGAACGTCCCCTCCTGAACCGCTCAACTGGAGCCTAAAGCCGGGCAATACCACTCCCCCCATGGAACTAAGGATCGGCTGTGGGACGGCCATGTATTTGGAGTCGATCCATGCGAGGCGCTTGGAAATCCAATTCTTGAGTTGGCCAATCTCGATATGGAATCCGCCGTTTGAAGCAAATAGGGGCCATCTCGTAAAGTTACGCCCGGCGGCCTCGTCGAGTTCCTCGGCCATGGCATCAATGACGGCAAACATGTTCTTCTCACTCATGGCGTGCTGCCGGAAAAGCGCCCAGCGCTCGACGTAACGCCGTTTGAAATCCTTGGTTCGCATGATGCGGCTCCACCAGCCACGGCTATACGCTCCCGACCAGCCAATGGGGTCGACAGCTCGTCCGTCACCATCGCCGCCCATGGTTCGATCGAAATCCCATATGGGGCCGTATTCCATTCGCTTGCCGCGGTCCTTGAAAAAATAGGTGCTTAGGTAAAAGGCATCTGGGTTCTTGGTAAACTCATTCAGGATGTGGTGGTCGATCCATGAGTCCGTATCAACATACTTGGGATAACCGGTCTCAGGGTTGGAACTGCGAGCGGATTCATACATGCTATTGATGTAATCCGTGACCCACTTGGCTTGCTCTGGGGTTACCTCGTTCTCCTTGGGGTCCACCCACAAGATTTTTTCCTTCCCGGCGATGAACCCTTTGTCCCCTGGGTCGGGTCGGTCGAGCTTGAACATGTACCCCCCCGAAATTTCCGGTTCATCGCTGTGCCCCGGGTCGATGCGCCGGATGTCGACACGGTTTCGGCTCCGGGTAATTTTTTCCATGAACGAATAGACCCCGACATAGTCCTCATAACCAAGCGAACCGCCATCAGTATTCACGAACACCTCGCAAAAACGAGTGCGCACCGCGTATCGGCCGATCTGGTTGCTGATCTCGTAGATGAACGCGTTACGGATCATGGCTCGGTCGAAATTGTAGGGGGCATAAAGAACCCAATCCGAGTCCTCCGGCATGTTCAGTGGGGCGATATCCTTGTCTTCATCATATTCGTCCCATGCTTCCAGAGTGAACGCTTTCTTGGGGCGGTTTTGCGTGCTGTTCCCACGGATCTTTATGCCGATGCGTGTTTCCAGGGTTGGTGCATCGGTCAGGCGGGTTCGCCTGTCCTCCCCTCCCGGTTCGTGGACCATCATGTAGCCTCCTTGGTGGCGAAGGAGGGTTCCTCTGGGTATATCGGGATCAGGGAGGATGTTGCCGTCCTTGAAATCTTGCACCACCACCACCGGCAGGTTGGAGGAAAAATTATGCAGATTGCCGGCAAGTTTTAGGTAGCCGTTGCTGACCGACGATCCGGGCATGGAACCTTGCCTGAAACATCGCGCCCGAACCATCACACTGCTTTCAATCGCCACTGGCTCGGTGTAGGGGGTGGATTCGGATGTCGGCATGCTGCCGTCCAGGGTGTAACGCACTTCTTCATCCGCACGAGTGGAGGACAATTCCAGTTCAAAGCTTGTCACGAAGGTGCCGGCAGGCAGTGAAAAGATCGGTTCACCTGCCTTCCCAACCGCTTCCGCGGTGTTGATGCTGCCCGGGGTGGGTGAGGAGAGAAATACCGTGTTGGTGGGATCGATGTCGCCTTCCCGACCGCCAACCAACGTGGGCAGCAGCAGCATGTCATCGGGGTCGCTCTGAAAATTCATGCAGTGGATGCCAAGCACGTTTTCCCCCTGTTTCAAACGGTGTATCTCGCCCGACAAATCAAAACCCCGAAAGGCCTCACTTTTGTTCTGCCCGGTGGCGTAAGAATCATACTCCGGTTTTGCTGGCGCGTTGTCCTCCGCCACACGACTTCCATTCAGGTAGGCGACGAAACCGTCATCGTATCGGATGAGCAACATCAGTCGGGTCAACCCATCCAGATCATCGAAGTGAAATGTCCCCCGCATGTAGATGCCTGATGAACCGGAGCTGATTTTGGTTTCCACCAGGCCGCCAAAATCGCCACTACTCTCAAAGCCAATCCCCGTCTTTCCACGCTGCCAGTCCTCGGTTTCCTCGTAACCGGGCATCGTCCAGGTCTCGTTGGAGTGCTCGCTGGTAGGAACCAGGTAGCTCACCTCGGCCCCGACGGGCAAGAGCGTCTCCTCATCGCCCATCATGCTTACCCCGTAGGATTGGTCTGACTCCAGCGCGGGCAATTCCGGCTTGAACTCACTGGCAATCGTGCCGTCCGGCTTCACCAGTCCGAGGTATTCCCCGTCCCGTGCCAACCGGAAACCGGTGTGCAATTCCCCGTCCGGCTCGGTTTTGTTCTCCCCAGAGGCAAAGACCACCAGGAATTGCCTGGCATCGATCGAGACCTTGGGAAAGGTCCATTTTTGCAAGTCCTGCGGGTCATCGGTAAGCGACCAATCGGCGAGGCTGAACGGTTGATCGTTGGGGTTGTATATCTCGATCCAGTCGGGTGAATTGGAAAAGCTGTCCCGCAGGGTGGTTTCATTGGCTGACATCACCTCGCTGATGAACGGGTCGGCGGCGGAGACCGATGAGGCTTGGGCCAACATCAGGGCACTTCCAGTTAGCATTGCCTTAATAAATCTTGATCTGTTCATTTCCCTTCAGCTTTCAATTCCTTCTTGGTCTTGCCGCCGTGTTTGCGGAGGAGGTCGGCGATTACTATTTTGTTTTGGGCTAACAGTTCTGGTTTAAGTTCAAATCTTGTGGGAATGTCGTAATTATTTTTTTTGCTGTAATCTAATGGTGTTAAACCATCATCACTTAAGGAATTTAAATTTGCTCCTTTTCTGATTAGTATATCAGTTACTTCTA
>JAKUQE010000227.1 GCA_022450395.1 Dehalococcoidia bacterium
GGACCGCGCCGCCTGGGAGACCACCCACCGCGCCACCCCCCACTTCACCAAATGGCTCGAGACCGTTTCACCCTGGTTCGACGGCGACCGAACCCGCGTGGAACTGGCCCCTATCTTTACCACGGACAAGGGGAAGGTCTAAGCGCTCGACCACAGACTAGAGTTAGAATTTGCGCCGGCAATAAAAAAGGCCACCAAGAGATATCGGTGGCCTTTTCGTTTCTCTGGAGTACAGTTTCGTTCGTAGGCTATATTTATCTCACGTAAACAAACTAAACGCGGTTAAAGCGCAGAAAAGATGTCGGAACCTTGGCGGTTGAGTAATATCCGCATAGTTTCAATAGATATCGTTGTTATAACCCTTGCCAATATCTTCTGCCTTCTTGCGATACGACCCGCCCGAACCCAGTACTATGACATATGGCCATAATAGCGTTTTCAGCCTCGGCACGGTCCAACATTCTACTCCTGGATTGAACCGCTGTATCTGGATCAGCATCGAAAGCAAATACCCAACTTGGTTCGCTCACTTGGGGAGGGCCATGAAAGACATCTCCCATCACAAGAGCTTTTTCGCCGCCTGAATCGATAGCCAAACTCATCGATCCAGGTGTATGCCCTGGCGTCAGGATGGCAGTTATTTCGGAGGTAATCGAGTGTTCACCAGATAGAGGTTCTATAACCCCAGCGCCCTCCAAGGGCGCAAGAGTCTCTTCCCAGAAAGTAAATCCAAATACCTCGCTATCTCGCGGTGGGCGAAACGCTTCCCAATCGTCTTGATGAAAAACGTACCTGGCATTTGGGAAAGAGGGAACCGGAGTAGGCCCGTCATTGTTAACGTTCCAACCCACGTGATCTGGATGTAAATGGGTGAGGAATACAGTATCAATATCCTCTTTGTTTACACCTGCTGTCTGCAAGTCCAACAGAAGCCTGCCATCGACCCCGCCAGCAAAAGCAGTAACAGTCCCTGGATTAGTGGCCATGCTTCCCACACCGGTATCTACCAGAATGGTGTGTCCTTCAGAGCGAATCACGTAACATTCGAATGGAAGGGCAATATTTTCGTTGTTATCACCGTTAAAACATTCCGGATATTTTTGTTGATAAGGGAGCCACAATTCCGGGTCAACTCCAGGGAACACCATGCTTATTGGTAAAGCCCCGTCGCCGTCGTGTACTGCTGTGATTTCGACGTTGCCGACACTTATAGTCGTTCCAGGCATGAAATTGCTCCTTCTTACTCATCTGATGTTCATAACAGATGATATCCGGGAATTATAGCTGTTACTTCCCCGGTTGGGGTGTTAAGAGAGCCAACAAGGGTGTCCCGCATCTTACGGGCGGGGTGAAGTTCGACAGGGGGTTACACGAACTCCCCGAACAAAGGGTATCCCCGGAGACCCCTGATTCCCCGTTCTAGAGCTTATACGTATATATATAAGTATCGTCGGCATTACTCAATCAGTATGCGTTGCGCGCAGGGGTTCACGCCTAAAACAGATGGTGATATACCGTTTCCAGATTTCGGCGTTGGAACGGTAACGCCAAAGGAGGAAAAACCATGCAATCTCAGAGAATAACGGCGATCATAATGGGCGTGATAGTTATCGTGGTAGGCCTGGTCCTTGAGACCACGGTGCTCTCTCAGGCCGCAACCGCTGGCGGTAACGCCAATATCGGATCGTTCTCCGGGGCGCAGTCGTTGAACGACCTCGTGCCTCTGATCTACAACGCCGCCGTGGTGATGCTCGGTGTCGGGATGATGGCGATCGGAGCTGCCGGTTTTGCTGGCCGTGGGCCAATGAGTGGTAGTGGCGGTTAAGGTCATCGTTTCCTGACGCGATGCTGATATTTATAAACAGCAGATTATTGTTAGGCGCTACGGCTCCTAGCTTCCCAGACCCATCCTGGCAAGGCTTCTAGTCGTGAAATCCTTTCCGGAGTTAGGTCATTACGGGATTGTCGCTGGGAAAGTACCCACTCACCCAGGTAGTACCCGTCTTCTTTATGCCTGTGTGGAGGTCTGGCGTGCGTTAATCAGCCGCCGCCTGGGTTTCGGCGACATGGCTGGCCAGATAGTCATATAGCTGGGCAGCCTGTTCGAGCACAGGTTCCAGGTCCTCTTCCAGCAGGTATCGTTGGCCGACTTTTTCTTTTGCAGCCTGTTTCACCAACTCAAGGTACTGCTCTTTAGACGTGTACCGTTCTTCTATGGACAGCCGTGGGTCTCCCGACGACTCCCTTTCCTTGCGGGTGGCCGCGAAGGGGATGGTGGAACCACGCAGAGTCCCTCCCGATGCGCCGCCGGTGGACAACACCTGACCGCCGCCGCCGATGTCCTCATGCCGCAGGTTCCAACCGGTGTGGGTCGCCAACGGAACGGTGATTAAAGGCATCGAGATACCGGCAACTTCGTTGGCATCGCCGTCAACCGCCGACACCAGATGGGGGAATACCTTGCCGATCACTGCCGGGGTCTTGGTTGGGACTCTTGGGTCTGGGCCAAAGTCCAGGCGGGTAAACCGGCGCATCGGGTTGGGAAGCTTCACGCCGGGGATACTTTCGAATGCTCCCGCAACTCCCTGCGGAGGGACTGTGGTGCCGTCATCGATTCTTGGATACTGACTTGGGGGCGGCGCTTCGCCGGTGGTCACCCAGCGGTCCAGATTTGATAGTGCGGCGCGCAACAGGCCCCGGTAGTCAACGACGCTGAATGAATGCTGGCCGTGGAACCCATCGGCGTCATTGTCCTCCGGTGGGAAGGTCGGCAGGGCATGTTGCGAACCGGCGAAGATATATATCCGGACCTCATCAGGCAGGTCCAAGTCGCGACTGCCGGTCAGGTCCGTGTGCATCAGCGAGCCGTGGCCGGCCCAGTATTCGGAAGGGGTGTGGGTGTACATCACCTTGGGCAGGTCGCCACGGGCGGAAAGCCGGGACAGCAGCCCGTCGGTTAGGCCGGTCTCAGGGTCGGTCTGGGCGGTGTCGCTAAAGGGGAACAGGCTGTTGCCGCTCCGGGTCGCCTGGGAGGAAGGCTGGGCGAACCGGTTATTGAACTCGCCCATCTTGCCGCCCGCCACATGGGGCATGAACCCGTCGAACACCTTGCGGCCCTCTTCATCAAAGTTCAGCCCAAGGTAGAGGAATAACCTGAGGTACCGGCCGCTCTGGGAGACGCCGAAGGTGTAGGAGTGATCGATAGACCCGGCCAGCGGGTTTCCATCTCCTGACGACGCGTGCTGCAGAAAAACAGCCGAGTCCCTGGTGGCCAGCATGCCCAGCCCGACCACCGGCGCGCCGGTGGTGGTGTAGATGACCTGGTAGACCTTGCCCGGCTCAAACCCGGTGGTCAAATGAACGTGGCTTGAGTCCGGCACTAGCTGGCCGTTCTCCAGCCGGGCAAATGACCATTGGTCCCTTGGAATGATCTGCTCCGGCCCGTCCTCATGCTCTTGTACTGTCATCACCGCAGCCTGTTCCGACACATCGCTCGCCGTGTAGGCGCGGTGGTTCCGGCTGGATAGGAATTCCACTTGGGAGGGGGCGTTCAACTGGAACGTGACAACGATCTTGCCCGACACGGGGCCATCGGGAGTCACGGCGTCCGGCACATCTACGCGCAGCATGCCGGGCACATCCGGCACATCGTGCTGCCAAGCGCACCAGACAATGGAATAGCCTTCTCGCATCAAGAACCCATTGCCGGGGTCTATGGGCGCGTCGGGGGACTGGTCCGGCCCGCTGTTGATGTTCCTGATGGCCAGTTGCTTCCCCCGGTTGGGGACGTCCATGAGGATGCGGCGGTTGCCCAGTTTTGGGTCGACCGGCTGCAATATGCGAAAGTCCGACAAAAACCTGACCAACCCATCTGAGTCGGTGGGCGCCAGTTCCAGGTCGGCGATGGTCTCGTTAGCGGCGTTCTTGGGGTCGACGGCGAAGTGGAACACCCCGTCCAATTGCTCATAGGCCCCTGCATACCCAAACACCTGGCCGTTGGCGTATGAGGTCCGGGACTTAATCTCCATCTTGGTTACTGGCATTGCGATTCCTTCTCAGAGGCAAAATTAAGATTGTTTTCTGAGGACTGCTGCGGCGCGGCGTTGGTCGGCCGATGAATGAGGTTTCGGGCAATATTAGGTCGGTCGTTTGAGGCTGTCAAACAAGTCTCCGGGACAGTGATCCACTTCCTGGTGGTTGGTCCGTTCTATGCCACCTTGACCAGTGCTAACCTGCGTGGAGCTGATTTGGCCAGTGCTCACCTGATTGGCGCTGATTTGACCGGTGCCAACCTGCGCGGTGCCAACCTGGCCGGGGCCGACCTGACTGGTGCCGACCTGACTGGTGCCGACCTGGCGATGGCCGTTGGAGCAGGCCTTAC
>JAKUQE010000228.1 GCA_022450395.1 Dehalococcoidia bacterium
CCGGAATACGAGGGATTAGAGGAAATCTTGATGGCCGCCGGGATGGTGAAAGAACACCAACCTTACGCCAAAATAGTCCGCCCCGAACTTGTTCGGGAAGCCCTGGCCTAGCTTCCGCGAACAAGCGCGTCAAACAACGCTGGCATGGGACCCAGACAACCACCTGACCGGTGTTTGGCCGGCTATACCCGTCTCCGGAATCTCCGCATGGCCATCGCCCCCACTTTCGAATCGGCCCCGTGACCGGCGCTCCAAGAGACGTGAAAGACCGGTGGTATGGCGGTTAGCCATGGTGTAAGATACACACTCAAGCTGGCGCACGGCCCTTGGCGGGACCTTGAGGCCCATGCGGCCAAACGTCTATCCCAGGAGAATAGTCTTGGCGAAACTAGCGATTATCGGTACCGGACTCATCGGCACATCCTTGGCGTTAGCGCTGAAGAAGGCCAACTTAAAAGACGTGGAATTGGTGGGCACCGACTCTGATGGCAGCGCCCGCCGGGGTGCGGAGAAATCGAAAGCCTTCCACAAGATAGAGAACAGACTGTTGCCGGCGGTGCATGACGCGGAGATCGTCGTTCTGGCAACCCCGGTTATGGCGATGCAAGAGCTTATGGAAGTGATTGGCCCTGAGCTTCCCGAGGGCTGCTTGGTCACCGACGTGGGAAGCTCTAAAAGATTGGTATTAGACTGGGCCGAGAAGTACCTTCCCAAGACAGTGAATTTCGTCGGCGGGCACCCCATGGCCGGGAAAGAGACCGCCGGACCCGAGAACGCCGATGCCGATCTTTTCCGTGGCAAGGCATATTGCGTGGTCCCCGGTCCCAACGTGGGGCAAAAGGCGGTTTCCGAGATAACCACCTTGGCCGAAGCGGTGGGCGCCCGGCCCTTTTTCATCGGGGTTGACGAACACGACAGCTTCGTGGCAGCGGCCAGCCACCTTCCTTTCATGCTTTCCACCGCCCTGATCGGCTGCGTCTCCAAGAGCGCCAATTGGGAGGACATTGCCCAATTGACCGCCGGCGGCTTCACCGACGTCTCCCGGCTGGCATCCGGAGACCCGATAATGCACCGGGATATCTGCGTAACCAACCCGGAGCCGATCGTGGCATGGATAGATGCCTTTATCCGCGAACTCTATGAGATGCGCAACACGCTGACCAACGAGGACGGCCCGGACATCGAAGCCGTACAGGAGATATTCGAGGAAGCTTCAACGGCCCGGGCTAAATTGATGGCCGGTCTGGTAAACTCCAGAGCGCGAGAGGCGTCAGCCGCGGAGATACCCAGCTTCTCCGAAGGCATGGGAGAGATGTTCGCGGGCCGGAAAGTAATGGAAAGGATGAAAGAGTTTACCCGCGGCAAGGGCCGTAACCGGGACTAGACGATCGATTTGACCAGGACACGCGGCCTGACTGCGCGATACCTTGGCCCAAACCGAAATGCGCGGATATTGGCGGGAGGTTAGCCGAGTTGGAACAAAGGGTCCTTTTGCCTGCTTCGTTGAATGGAGAAACCAGGATACAGACAGCAGACGCAGCCACGGCGTCTTATCCGAACTTTCGGCGCAACCTGTCCCTGCTCTCCAAACGAGAGGGGGCCCAGCCCTGATTCAGCTTTCTCTCACTAAGCCACGGCAGGCGGCATAATTGCCACAGATACTTGAGGCCAGCTCAGCGCCTCCCCTGCTAGTCGTACTGTCAGGGCCATCCGGCGTGGGAAAAGACGCCGCCTTGGACGCGTTGAAGCTGCTCGACCGCCCGTGGCGATTCGTAGTCACCGCTACCACCCGCCCCCAGCGTCCAGGAGAGCAAGAAGGCGTTGACTATATCTTTCTGGAGACCGCCGCTTTTCTCAAGATGAAGGAACGGGATGATTTATTGGAGAGCGCCCAGGTATACGACTACTGGTACGGGGTGCCGCGCAACCAGGTGCGGCAGGGATTGCAAGATGGCAAGGACGTCATTCTGAAAGTGGACGTGCAAGGGGCGGACACGGTGCGCGAGCTGGCCCCCGATGCCCTCTTTATCTTCATGATTCCTAGTTCACTGGACGAGCTTAGAAGCCGTCTGACCAAACGCATGACAGAAAAACCATCCGAGATCGACCTTCGCCTCAGCATTGCCCAGAGCGAGTTGGGCCGGGTCGGCGAATTCGATTACCGGGTCGTCAACCGCGAAGGCCAATTGGAGCAAACAGTCGCCGAGATTGACGCTATAATCACAGCGGAGAAGTGCCGTACCCGCCCGCGAGTGGTCGATTTTCTTTAGCGGTCCATTCCTAGATAGCCGGACTCAATCAAAGGGCTGTGAGCCGGTAACTAACCAGCAACAGTAGACCGAAGGAAACGTTTTTGAACCAACAATCCCAAAACCTACCGGTCAGGCCCCGGTTGCCGGAATGGCTCAAGGTGAAGGCGCCGGGCAGCCCAGGTTACATGCGCTTGAAGGGCCTGATGCAGGGCCAACAACTCCACACGGTCTGCGAAGAGGCTCATTGCCCTAACATCGGCGAGTGCTGGGACCGGGGAACGGCTACTTTCATGATCTTGGGCGACATATGCACCCGCCGCTGCCACTACTGCGCCGTAACCACCGGCAGGCCCACCGGCATCGACCTGATGGAGCCTAGCCGTGTGGCGAAGACGGTCAGCTCGCTAGGGTTGCGCTATTGCGTCATAACCTCAGTGAACCGGGACGACCTCCCTGACGGTGGCGCCTACATCTTCGCCAACTGCATCACTAAGATCCGCGAACAGAGTCCTGACTGCCGCATCGAGTTGTTGATACCCGACTTCGGCGGTTCAAGCTCGGCTTTACGGAAGGTCATCGACGCTCGTCCCGATGTCTTGAACCACAACATCGAGTCGTCCCGGCGGATCTTTCCCCGGGTTCGGCCCAAGGGAGATTACCGGCTGTCCCTGGATCTGCTGGCCGAGGCCAAGGAAATGGACCCCGGCATGGTAACCAAATCGGGCATCATTGCCGGCATGGGCGAGACTCGGGACGAGATCGTGGAGACCATGGAAGACCTGCGCAGCGTGGACTGCGACCTCTTGACCATCGGGCAGTACCTGCGGCCTTCGTCCAAGCACTGGCCCATCGACCGCTTCTACACCCCGGCGGAGTTCGACGAGCTACGGGAGACGGGAGAGAAGATGGGGTTCAAACACGTGGCCTCCGGTCCCCTGGTCCGCAGCTCCTACCATGCCGACGAACAACATGACGCGGCGAATCTGGCCAAGTCTACCGGTTAGAACTGCCGGATCATCAGCCCTGGGCAGCCCCCAAAGGAATCCGCTCCCTCAGAACGTTCCGGTAAAAGAGCAGGCTGACGCCAAAGGGAATCATGTAGTAGACCAGCCGGAACAGAAACGACACCAGCACCGCCTGCTCCAAGGGCACTCCCAGCAGATGGTACGCCCCAGCCATCGACGCTTCTTGCACTCCCAAGCCGCCCGGAACCATGGACATCACCCCGGCGGCGACGCCCACGGCGAATCCGGTAACAACTACTCCGGGGTCCACATGGCCTCCCAGCGCCTGAAAGCACAGCCACACCACCCCCAGCCGGCAAAGCCTATCCGCTACGATCAATAAAAGCGGTAGGGCCATATCCAGAGGCCGGGACCGCATCCTTCCCATGCCGCGGCGCAGCGTCGATTCAAAATCCCGCAGGCCGGATTTGATACTTTTGCGGGTCACCAGATACCACGTCCTGCCGACTAGCCATAGGGCGATGGCTCGCACCGGACCCACAAAGAAAACCACCGCTGTCATGGCGAAAGCCACTCCCAAGACGGCAGCTCCGGTAGTAACCGCCAGGGACAATCCGGAAGACAGCGGGTGAGTTAGGGCCAGATAAGCCAATCCCGCCGGTATCAGGGCAAAAAATATCAGGCTTTCCAGGTAACCGTGAAACAAGGATGGAGCCATCACGTCACCGGCAGCCACGCCGCGCCGGGTGAGCAGCAAGAGCCGAAGCGAGTGTCCAGCCACTCCGCCCAGGGTAGCGATCATCGCCGACGAAACGATACCAACCCCAAACAGCGCCGACAGTTCCAGCGGTATCCGAAAAACCCGGCTTACCAAGGCGAAGCTATAGCCCAATGTCAGGTAAGAGACGGCGGTGATCCCCAGTGAAGCAAATACCGGCCTCCAGGCCGCCTGGCCGATCACTCCCCGCACTTCCCTCCAGTCCAGCATCACGGGCAGCGTTCCTAGGAGCGCCAGCAAGACCACCGCCGCTACCGTTATCCGCATCCGATGCTTGGAGAATTCCCGGCGATAGCTCACCGCGGGCGGAGGCGTCGCATCGGAGTTGCCTTCTAACACCAGGATGTCTCCCGATGAGTTCTTTTGGCGA
>JAKUQE010000229.1 GCA_022450395.1 Dehalococcoidia bacterium
TTTCCGCCAGACCCGCCAGGTACCCTTGCACACGCTCCATCTCCGATCGGAGCACCTTCACCCGGTTCTCATGCATGGTCATGCTGATTTCCTTATTTCTGGTCGTGGCTTGCGGTCACCCCGTTGGATCCCTGGCTTCTCACGACTCCAGTTGGTCGGCCAGGTCCACGAAGTTGCTAGCCACGACGTCGAAAGACGGGTCGGGAGTGGGGTCTGGTTTGTTGTTGGGGCCGCGCTCCATGGGGCGTGGGACGAAGGCCGACTTGAGGCCAACCTTCTGCGCAGACAATAGATCGCCCTGGTGGGCCGCCACCATCATTACCTGGTGGGGCTTCAAGCCCAACAGGTCCACCGCCGTTTGGTAGCTCTCCGGGTCCGGTTTGTAATGTCTGGCCAACTCCGCGCCAAGGATGCAATCCCAGGGCAGGCCGGCGTATTTTCCCATGTTAGTCATTAAAGCAACGTTGCCGTTGGACATGGGCGCCAGGATGAAACGGCGTTTTAGCCGCCACAGTCCCGGCGCCGAATCGGGCCAGCCGTCCAGACGATGCCAGGCCAGGTTGAACTCGGCTTTAGTCTCCTCGCTGAGGCCATGGATCTCGAACTCGCCCAGCACGTCCTCCAGAGCCATCCTGTGCAGCGCGTCCAAGTTGGTCCAAGGCAACTCCCCGCTGCGTACTTTATCCATGTAGGGCCGGTATTTGGACCGCCAGGAATCTGCGAATGCCTCCCAGTCGGCCTTCAGACCGTTGGCTTTGCCGAATTCCTGGCCTTGCCTGGTAATGGAAGTCCGCCAATCAACCACCGTGCCAAAGACATCAAATATCAGGGCCTTCACGCCGGAAGAGTCCATCTTCTTTTCCTCCCCAAATCCGTATAGCCAAAGTGGACGATCCTTCGACAGGCTCAGGACGAACGGGGGAAATCAACCCCCTCCGTTCGTGGTGAGCTTGTCGAACCACATTTCTAGGCAGTTACTAGATGCTCGTGGCCGAGGCTCATAGCCGCCCAGCATTGGCAAGATACCCACCGGTGGACGGCTTGTCAAATGGCCGGTGATATAATCCTGGGCATCTTCCCGGTAAAGCTTAAAGAGGCAAATTGAAACGAATTATTATCGACACCGACCCGGGCATCGACGACGCAGCCGCCATCCTGCTGGCCTTGGCCAGCCCCGAACTGTCGGTGGACGCCGTCACTACCGTATTCGGTAACGGCCCGGTGGACAGATGCACCGCCAACGCTAGCCGGGTACTGCTGGCCGCCGGACGCACCGATATACCGGTTTATCAGGGAGCAGCCAAACCCTTGGTACGCCCGCCCAATGCCGGATGGGCCCTCCACATTCACGGCGACGATGCCCTGGGGAACACCGGCTTTCCCCTACCCGCCGAAACACCTCAACCCGGCGAAACCCGGCATGCGGCGCTGGAATTAGTCGACAGGGTTATGGCTTCCCCGGGGGAGATCACCATTGTGGCGCTGGGGCGATTGACCAACGTAGCGCTAGCCTTGAGCCTTGAGTCTCGGTTTGCCCAAAGCGTGGCTCGTATCGTCGTTATGGGGGGAGCGGTATACGTGCCGGGTAACGTCTCCCCAGTGGCGTCGGCCAACTTATACGAAGACCCGGAGGCGGCGTCCATCGTGTACTCCTCCGGAGCTCCCCTGGCCCAGGTCGGGCTGGACGTTTGCAACATGGTAAACATCAGCCGGGATCAGTTGGAACAGATCCAGCGAGCGGGAAAGGCCACCACGAGATTGCTGGCGGCCGCTACACCCTCGCTACACGATTCCTACGTGGCGCGCGGGCTTCTGAAAGAAGAGGAGGGGGTGCGTTACAACGACATGCCGGCCATCGCCTTCATGGTAGACCCGGACCTGTTTGGCTGCTCGGACATGTTCGTGGAAATCGAAACCCAAAGCCCCACCTCCCGAGGCCAGACAGTGGCCCAACGTGCCGGCCCCGGCGTACCCCCGCCCAACGTCACCGTCTGCCTGGAGGTAGACGGTGACAGAGTTGCCTGGCTGTTCACGGAGCGTATCGTTGGCTACGGCGCACCGTGAACACCAGTCAACTAGAACTACGTCTCAGACAAGTCGTACCGATGCCGATTAAAGGCCGTCTACCGCCGCTTGGACCTCGTCGTAATCAGGCTCGACTCCGGGATTGGGGCCGATCCATGTGTATCGGATCACGCCTTCCTTGTCTACGACAAAGACGGCTCTCTTGGCCGCCACGTAGCCGTCCATGCCGGCGAAATTCTCCAGAGCCACGTCGTACTGGTTGACCACCTGACGGGTGAAATCGCTCAGCAGCGGGAAATTCAGGTTATTCTGGTCGCTGAAAACCTTCTGGGCGAACGCCCCATCTACGCTGATGCCGAGTACCTGACTGTTCAGGGAATTAAACCGTTCCATCCGGTCCCTGAAAGTGCACATCTCAGTAGTGCAAACCCCGGTAAACGCTCCTGGGTAGAAGGCCAAGACCACGCTTTTGCCTCGAAACTCTGCCAAAGACCGCTGTTGCCGGTCAGCATCGTAAAGGGTGAAATCCGGCGCCGGTTGTCCCACTTCCACTGCCATAAATATCCTCCTGCACAGCCGCCAGCCAATCGCCGGCCGCTGGAAATCAATTATTCTAGCCGTATCTGTTCGGCTTTGGCCTATGTTAACACAGGCTCGGCGATCGGAAGCACCGGAGGCTACCTTTCAGCTTGGAAACAGCTACATCGTGGTACAATTGCCCGGCTCCGTCTAGAAGGGCGGCAGATCAATCACTAGAGCGATCACGGGAGCAAGCAAGCTATGTATTTTGATTCACGGCGTTCCACGGTCCTGGCAACCCACGGTATGGTCGCGACCAGCCAGCCCCTAGCGGCAATGGCCGGTGTACGCGTCTTGATGGACGGGGGCAACGCCGTGGACGCCGCCATCGCCAGCGCCGCGGTGCTCAACGTGGTGGAGCCGGTATCCACCGGCGTGGGCGGCGACATGTTCGCTCTGATATGGAACAACAAGGAAAAGAGTGTCCGGTCGATAAACGGCAGCGGCCGCGCCCCCATGGGAGCGACGATCGATGCGCTGAAAGCCGAAGGACACAGCATGATGCCGCAAAAAGGCGTCCACTCTGTTACCGTGCCAGGAGCCGTCCATGGATGGGAAACCCTGCTGGAAAGCTGCGGGACCATGCCACTGTCCCATCTCCTGCAACCCGCGATAAAGTACGCCGAGGAAGGTTTTCCCGTATCCGACATCATCTCCTTCCAATGGTCCAAAATGGTGGAGACGCTATCCCGGCTCCCCTCCGGTCAGGAGATGTTGCTAAATGGAAAGGCCCCCAAGCACGGCGAGATGATGCGCATCCCCACGTTGGGCCGTACCCTGAGGGCCGTGGCCGAGGGAGGGTCGGAAGCCTTCTATAAAGGCGATATCGCGGCGAAGTTGGCGGAGTTCATACAGGAGCAGGGCGGGTGTATGACCACCGCCGACATGGCCAACCACACTTCCGATTGGCAGGACCCCATCTCCACCGGCTACCGGGGCGTCACTTGCTGGGAATGCCCTCCCAGCGACCAGGGTGTGGCTGCACTGGAAGCGTTGAACATCATCGAAGGTTACGACATCACGGCGATGGGTTCCCAGACCGCCGACACGTATCACCATCTGATCGAGGCGATGCGTCTGGCTTTTGCCGACGCCTTCCAATACGTCGCCGACCCCGACTTCGCCCAGGTGCCGACCGCCGAAATGCTGTCCAAAGACTTCGCCAAAAAGCGCCGCGCGCTGATAGATCCCAAGCGGGCTTTGGAAACCGTCCCTTACGGCAAGGTCCATGGCGGCAGCGACACCGTCTACATCAGCGCGGTGGACGGTGAAGGCAACGCCTGCTCCTTCATCTATAGCATCTATTCCAACTTTGGGTCCGGCATGGTGGTGCCAGGCACCGGCATAGTGCTGCACAATAGGGGCGCCCTCTTCTCCCTGGAACCCGGACACGTCAACGCCCTGGTGGGAGGCAAACGGCCCTACCACACCATAATCCCCGGGCTGGCGACCAAGGACAACGAACTGTACCTCTGCTACGGCGTGATGGGCGCATTCATGCAACCCCAGGGGCACCTCCAAGTGATCAGCAACCTGGTGGACCACGGCATGGACGCTCAGGCTGCCCTTAATGCCCTGCGGTTCATCGTCACGGAAGCCGACGTTTCCTTGGAAGAAGGCATCTCTCCCCAGGTGTTAGCCGATCTGGATAACCGGGGACATAACACCAAGATGATCAGCAGCTACTACCGGGGCATGTCCGGCGGGATGGGCGGCGCCCAGTTGATCCAACGAGACCCCGGCACCG
>JAKUQE010000023.1 GCA_022450395.1 Dehalococcoidia bacterium
GAGTTGATCGTAATCATGGAGGGTACTCTGGAAGTGCGCATCGATGGGGAAACCCACATTGTCCCAACGAACCATACCGTGGCCATCCCACCCGGCGCGGAGCACGCGTTCACGGTCATTGGCGATCAGGCCGCCGAGATGTTGGTGTTCTTCCCCGCCTTGGACCCTTATTCGGAGGAACACACCCATTACCTGGAAGGCGCCCGTCCGGCCTCGGTCAAAGATTGAATTACCTGAATCGCTTGGCCCTGGTTACCGTGACGTTGGTTTCGCGGCTGGTGATGAAGGTCTCGGACTGGCCGGACAGTGCCGTACAGGTAGCCCAGGGGCGGCGGCGGACCGTCCCGCCGGTGTAGAATTGACCCGTCCGGCCGACAGCGATAGGAGGCTCTCATGAAGGATCATGTTGACGTCTACTTCCACTCCCAACAGCCCTACTCCCACGTCAAGGAAGAGGACATCAGCCGGTACGATTCCGGGCGTCTGGATTTTCCCAACACCTATTTCGATCCCGAGAAGGCCCACGCGCTATACAACCAGTACCATGAACAATATGTGTTGGCTGACGAAGAGGGAGTCGACGGCATCATGACCAACGAGCATCACTCCGCTTTTTGGAACATGAAGCCCTCGGCCAATCTTGACGCCGCCGTTATCTGCAAAATCACTCATAAAGTCAAGATCGCGATCTTGGGAAATATTCTCCCGATCAGCGACCCGGTGCGTATGGCGGAAGAACTGGCCATGCTGGACTGCTATTCCGGAGGGCGGCTGGTGTCTGGGTTCGTACGTGGCGGGGCGGTGGAGACGCTGGTAGCTGGTCTAGACCCCACGGAGAACCGGGAGCGGTTTGAAGAGGCCCATGACCTGATCATGCAGTGTTGGACTAAGCCTGGCCCGTTCCGTTGGGAGGGCAAATACTACCATCGCCGGATTGTGAACCCTTGGGTATTGCCCATCCAAAAACCCCACCCACCCATATGGTTTCCCGGCGGCAGCAGCCCCGAAAGCGTGATGTGGGCCGCCAATCGAGGTTACACCTACGTGAACCTGGGCGCCTTGATGGACTTGACTCTGGAACTCAAGCAGATCTACATCGATACTGCCCACCAGGCCGGATTCAATCCCGGACCGGAGCACTTTGGCTACCAACTCCGGGCGGTGGTGGCGGACACCGACGAAAAGGCCCAGGAGATCGGACGAGGTTTCTTGTGGAACGTGGAACATCGGATGCGGGGGCCGGCGGAGCATAACGACCCGCCGGGATACCAGTCCCGAGTTGCCAGTGAATTAAACAGGCGCCGGGCCGGGGGTCCGGCAAGAAGAATGACCTACGAAGACCTGCAGGAAGTCGGCGCCATCGTCGTCGGCAGCCCGGATACGGTGATCAAGAAATTGGCCAACACGGTGGAGCAGCTTAACCCCGGCTATCTGATCCTGATCGGCAGCGACGGCAGCATCGCCCACAAGGATGTCATGCGTTCTATCGAACTGCTGGGCCGGGAGGTGATTCCAGCTTTGCACGAAATAAAGCTGCAGGCCTACGACTCTCCTAACCTGTAACTGGGGCGGTGTCCCGGTTAGGGGGGCGTATAGTTCACCGTGAGCTTGGGCCGTTCTCCCTTCTTCCGGGTTTCACTGGAATGGAAGTCCGCCCCGTTCGTTGAGTTGTCGACGAAGACCCAACCTTCGTTGAGTTGGCCGTTAGACCAAAGCTGAAGGCTGTCCGTCACGTCCAAGCTTTGGAAACCGGATCTGGTCATCGGGAATCGGCCAACCGGCGTGGCCGCGTGGGAGCCCGTCCCGCAGCGCCTTCATCGCTCCAGTTAACATCATCGCGCTGCTCGTCCCAGGTCACTTCGGACTCCTTCCAAGATTCAATGATGCGGTAGACGGTTGGGTCCTCATTCGTCGTGTTGGACACCCGCAACGTCAGTGTGGCGCTGTTGATGGTGGACCCAAGTGGGATCTGGCCGGCGCCGTTGCCGAAGATGTTTGGGAACTTTAAGACAGCGTGATTATGGGGACGTCCGTCAACATTCAGTGACCGGCGGTCGCCGAAGTTGTCATCTTCGTCGTCTGATTCCATATAGGCGTCATCGGTTTCGGAGACGTCGCCCTGACCGTCACCCTTTTGGAAAGTAACTTCTTCGTCCGAGGCTGGGGTTACCGTGAGGTTGATCGACGCGCTGCCCACCGCTCCCTGACTATCCGTGGCCGTAAGGGTGACGATGTGGCTGCCTGCGCCTAAGGACACGATGATAGACGTTCCGGTCCCGATCTGACCGGCTCTTCCCTGGTGTGGAGTTCCAACTTGGCCGGTCAGATCGCCGTCTTCGGCGTCTGAACCAGAGCCGGCAAATCCGATGGATTCCGAGGCCTGCAAGGTGGAGCCATCGCCGGGGATATTTATGGACGCTGATGGCTGCGTATTAATGTTGGTATCGATCGACGCGGTGGCAGACACTCCCTGATTGTCCGTAGCCGTGAGGGTGATAGTGTGGGCGCCGGCGTCATGGGACACGCTTATCGACGTTCCGGTCCCGATCTGACCGGTCAAGTTAGTACTCCACACCAGTGAAGCGCCGGTCAATACACCGTCCTCGGCGTCCAAACCGGACCCGCTAAAATCGATCGTTTCGGTGGTCAGGAAAGTAAAGCCATCGTCGGGGTCGCTGATGGACGCCGTCGGCGGTGTATTCACGGTAAGGTTGATCGAGTGACTGCCCGTTGATCCGAGGCTATCCGTAGCGGTAAGTGTAATGGTGTGGTTGCCTCCCCCAAGGGAAAGGCTTATCGATGTTCCGGTCCCGATCTGACCCGCCAGGCTGGAACGCCACACCAAAGAAAAACCCGTCAATTCTCCATCCTCGGGATCAGATCCCGTGCCGGTGAAGTTGATCGTGTCGGTGGTCAGGTAGTTGAAGACATCGTCCGGGGTGTTGATGGACGCCGTGGGCGCGTCGTTACCGGGCGGCGGACCTACTGTGATGCTGATAGATTCGTTGCCCGTGGCACCCTGGCTGTCGGTGGCGGTGAGAGTGATGAGATGGATGCCGGCGCTAAGGGAGATATTTATGGATTCCCCGTCGCCAATGGTCCCGTCCAGGTCCGAAGTCCATACCAGAAACGAACCGGATAGTGAACCGTCTTCAGCATCCGACCCGGTCCCGGCAAAGCTGATGGTATCGGTGGTCAGATAGACAAAAACATCGTCAGGGATATTTATCGATGCCGTTGGGGCCTCGTTTGTTGGAGCCTCGTTCACCGTAATGGTTACCGTAGCGGTCCCGATGTCTCCTTGGCTGTCCGTGGCCAGCAGAGAGATGATTTGGTTTCCCGCGCTCAACGAAGCGCTAAAGGAACCCCCTATCCCGATCTGACCGTCGATGTTGGAGGTCCATACCAAGGCGTCCCCAGAAAGCTGGCCGTCCTGGGCATCGAAGGCAGAGCCGGTAAAAGTGATGCTGTCGGATGTCAGAAAGGTGACGTTGCCCGCCGGGGCGCTGATGGATGCCACCGGGCGCGAATTGAAAGGCGTCGGCGAATTGACCGAAACGTTGATGGAAGCGGTGTCGAAGGCCCCCCCACTATCTTTTGCTTTGAGGGTGATGACGTGGTCGCCAACGCTCAGAGAGGCGTCTAAAGGAGATCCAATGCCTATCTGACCGTTGATGCTGGAAGTCCACACCAAGGAATTCCCCGACAGTTGGCCGTCCTCGCCGTCCAAGCCGGTGCCGGTGAATCTGATGCTGCTGCTGGATGGGAAAGTCGATCCATCCGAGGGACTGGTGATCAATGCTGTAGGACGGGTATTGCCAGGAATGTTCGGTGTCGGCACCGGCTCGCCCGGTCCCTGTATGTCTTGTACGAATCCTTGAATCTTGGGGAAGTGGGCGAAAAGGGTTTGGACCTTGCCTTCATGATCTATATAAAACGTATAGGACCCGGCGCCACCCGGTACATTGTCACTGGATGCGGACGCCGGTACTTTCTGCAGCCAACCTGCATCCACCAATGCCTGCATGTCCAGGAAATAGTACCTTGCGTCAACGAAATAGGCATGGCCGCGAAAGCTGACTTCAACGGTGGTCCAAGTGTCTTCGCCCGGCTCGCGAATGCCGTCCCCGTCGTCGTTCCACGCGGTGGTGCCGTCTTGCCCCACGTGCAGCAGATCAGCTCCTTGGCTACCTCCCAGAGGGTTCCAGTCGGGGCCAGCGGGGAGCCATCATCCTTATGATCGAAGGGACCCACCTCGTCAACACCCTCGACGCCTGCTTCCCCCCTAGTGATACGGCCATCTTGGCTGGTTTCATTCCTGCCGATGATGGGATACTGTCTACTCCCCAGGAACGGATCGTTGTGCAAGTCTGAGTACCAAGCGCTGACCGCCGACTGAATGATCGCTAGATCGGCGATGTAAGACTGTTCGGTGGCCTGGCGCAGGAACTCGTTGACGCGGGGAATGGCGACCGCCGCCAGCACCCCTAAGATGGCGATGACCACAACCAATTCAACTAAAGTGAAGCCTTTCTGCGCTTTCAACAGAACTTCCCTTGCTCCGTACCTTGACCAGACTACTTCTTTATCTACATAACACTTTAGGCTAGCTCAACCGCTAACACATCATCCGCAAAGGTGATTTTCGGGTGAGATAATAGGTAGCCGGACAATGCGGGATGTCCCCCGGCAACTGCCTCGAAATAGCTTTTTAGGGCGCATTGGCGCGTACATCTACGGGGCCTCACCCAGCGCTACCGGAGCGCCGCCAAGCAGCCATTTTGTACGGGGGAGACCAGCCACGATGGCCGCCAGCACGATAATGGTGGCGCAACACGCGATCCAGCCAGGCCAGACCATCCAAGCGCCGGCCACCGCGACTAAGTGCAACGCAATCTCCAGCAAGACTCGGAGTGGGCCCGGCGTGGCTACAATGATCTGCTTTTTGTCTCCTGGAGTTGAGAAGACCAATGGGAGCCCGGTCAGGATGAGCAGAGCGGGGAATATTAGCCAGACGGACAACTGGGCGGCAACCCACGGGCCGGTCACCCATGCGATGATTTCCGCCAGGAAACGCAGCCCCGGCGTGAGCGGAGTGTCGAAGGGATGATGGAACGTGGACCGGCTGGCCTGCTCTATGGGGTTGCCACCACAAATGCCAATTAACTCTCCTAGCGCACCGGTTTCGCGGTCAGTGCTATCCGTACCTCAACTTCATCGCCCAGTGTGAGGACCAAACCGGCCGTTGGCGGGCTTATACCCAGGTCGTCCTAGCTGAATTTGGTCCGGCCAAGAATGGTTATCACGTCTCCTTTGTCCTGGACCGTGACGTTGAAGCCCAATGGAAACTCGGCGCCACGGATATTGAGGGTTCCGGCGATCTGAGCTTTGACTTCTTTTCCCTCCGGGAAGCCTTGGGGCAACGCCCCTACATCCAGGAGAGTGAAGATTGCCTTGGGGTCGTCTGGAAACATAGCGTTCCGGACGTAACGGTCGCGAAACCTCTGGTCGCTCTTCAACTGATGCAAGTTGATCACAACCGACGACGGACGTCCATCCAGGTGAATATCTCCGGACAGGGCGGTCGTGTGCATCTCGGCATGGTGGGGCAGGGGAATCAGAGCCAGTTGCTCGCGTACCCTGAATGTGGCTCCGGAGTCTTCCGTGACGACGAAAGTGATTCCGTCGTAGGCGCCGGTTTTCCTTTCAGTGTCGAAGTCGGGTGGCGCCGCGACGGTTCCGCTTGACGGCGGGGGACCTTGACCCTGACCTCCACCCCTTCCTCCGCGGCCCCCGCGCCCACCGGTGCGGCCGGCAGACATCAGTCCTCCCAACTCCGGCGTGATCAGGACCGATTGGGCGGTTATGCCGCCGTCAGAACTCTCTATTCCGGTCACAGTGACAAGCTGGCCTCGAGACAATCGTTCCGTTGACACCGGTGCGGGCATCATGAAGGCTGTTGACGTAGTGTCGATCGTCGCAGTGCGAGAACCCAGCTTCGTGTTGATCATGATGCTGCCATCGTCGATCTTTTCGATGGTGCCCACCAGCGCCCGGCCCGCCCTCCCTAGTTGGAAGTCGCCTTGATCCTGAAACAGGCTTGTATTTTCAAGGGAGACGATCACGGCGCGGGCGGCGATTCCGGACTCAGTCTCCTGGCCCATGGCAGTAACGCGCTGGCCGATGTCCAAGTCCTTTAGCGAGCTAGCCGCGAATTCTTGAATAACGGAGTCCGCGGTTAGGTGGACCGAGGTGGAGCCTTCCAACGTCTGGACAGAAATGAAGTCACCATCGACTTCTCTGACGATGCCGACGACTACGACCCTGATCCCGGATGGCGCTGGTGGGATGGGAGTGTTGGAGACTGTTGGCGAGGGCGCTTGGGTGGCAGTCTCAACGATCGGAGACTTTGTAGCTAGTTCGGTGATGGTAGCGCAGGAAACCAAGGATAATGTGGCGAGGGAGGCCAGGAATACTACCCAGCCGTACTTAAACCTGGGGCCAGCAGGAATCTTCATCATCGGCTAGTTTTCATCCTTGATTTACGGCGGGGCAGCCGTAGTGCAGTACGTCCGAATAGGTGCGGCGATCGCTGTTTGGAGCGGGCACAGCGGAAAAGTCGCGACTATTTTATCATGCCAGATTCGGATAAAAGGTTCTCAGGGAAGAATCATCTGCCAGTTATGACTCGCGGGGTATCGGGTCTCCGAGGACGTGCATCAGGCGGTTGGCCCATCCGAACAACGATGCCGTGAGTACCAGGTCGAAGATCTCGTCCATGCCCAGGCCCGCGTCCTTGAGTTGTCGCACGTCAGCCTCGCCGGCCTCGGACGGGCATTCGGAGAGCTTGGTGGCGAAATTGAAGATTGCTTTCTGGCGCGGGTCTAGCTCCGAGTCTTCGCCCGCACCGAATATGCCTTCGATCACTGTCTCGTCTTTGGCTAACTGGTTGTACCGGTTTGAGTGGACCGCCGCGCAATAGATGCACCGGTTGACCAACGACGCCGCCACCGCCCCCAACTCCGTCTCCGTTCGGGAGAGCCCGCCGTGGCTGTACATGATTCCGTTAAACAGGGGTGTCCGCTCTTTCAGTGTTTGGGGGTCGTGGGCCAGGACCAACACGTAAGCCCCTACGCCCGTGTCCGAGGGGGTCACCTTCATGGCTTCAAGCTGTTCTTCACTGGCCTTGTCCAGTTCAACCGGCGTCACTCTAGGCTTCCAGAAGGGAACAACCGTGGTGAAATCCGTGATCGGTTCGGTCATGCGGCTTCCGCCATGAGTCTCAACCCTTTTACCACGCGCACCTGGTAACTTACGAACGCGATCAGCTCGGACAGCCGAACGATGTCAGGCTCAAGGATCCCGGCCGACTTCAGAGCCGCGATATCCGCTTCGGCGGCACGCTTGGGATCAACGGTGACCAGGTCGGTGTGCCGGAGTATGGCCCGGGTGCGTTGGTCATCGGCTCCGTCGAAGGCGGGGTCGGCTATCGCCTGCGTTCCACCGCTATCGGGGATCATGGCTTCATAGTGACGCGCCAACGTCTCTTCATGGTTCAACCGGGCCATCCGGCAGGCCAAGGCGGCCCTTTCGGCGTGACTGAGCCCCCCAGGAGGTTCCGGCTTAAGGGCGGCGTCGTGGGATGCCTGGGTCAGCTGCATGACGTCGCTCCGGCCGGCTAGCACTGCCGCCAACGGGTGATCGGCGGCGATGCCGGCCGCTTCTACGACGACCGATCTGAATATGTCATCCATACGCGGTTTCCGTCAAGAGCAGAGGGCAGTGGAAAAAAGTTGTGCCCACTACGCCCTGATGCTCTGGTTATCCTACCGGCTGCATCGCCCCTAGCCGAGTAGCGATGTAGTTCTTCATCATGTCGATGGCCCGGTCTGTCTCAGGACTGGGGGTGTGAACCCAGCGATGTTCGGCGCGAGCGAAAACCTCGAATTCGATGTCGCCACCGGCTCTCCGGTAGCAATCAACGAAATGCGCCTGGGTTTCGGGCATCACATTGTCGTCCAGTGAACCTTGCAAGACGAACATCGGTGGCAAGGAAACGACCTCTCCCCGATCTAGGATCTCTTGGGGGTTGGCCTCGTGAATGCTGTCCCAAGGATCGAAATAAGTCTCGTTATTGTGCATCATGTTCTTACGCTGCTTGCTCTTGGCGTTTTCATAGCGAGCGATGGTGTTGCTGATGGGCGAGCGAGCGATGACGTAGTTCAGGGTAGCGTCCAAATTAGGTGCCTCTTCTAAGGTGAACTCGTTGTAGCGTGGGTCGTTGGGCCGCATGGCGATCAACTCGACTACGTGTCCGCCGCTGGAGCTGCCTAAGACACCAAGGGTTTCGGGGTCGCCGTTCCACTCCCGGGCCTTGGATTTAAGCCAGCGGATGCCATAGTTGGCGTCGGCTACCGAGGCCGGGTAGGGGGCTTCGCTGGCCAAGCGTAGGTCGATGGCCACCACCAAGACTCCGCTGGCCGCGAGTTGTTGGTCCACCAGCGCGTTTGCCGTGCGGTCCTGGTCGTTCCAGGCCCCGCCGTGCACGTCCAATAGCACGGGGAACGGGCCGTCTCCTTGGGATTGATATATCCGGGCCATCAACGTCCGTACCGGATCGCGCCGGTACTCGACATCCCAGGATTTTATCTCGTATTGCGCCGAAGCGTCGTAGGCGGTTGCCATGTATAGGCCTCCATTCGGTCTAAATCATGCCTCGTTGTCACCACGGGTGTGCGGCAGCGTACAGTCGGCCGGAGCACGTGTCAAGGGACTGAGCGGTGCGGCGTAGGCTAGCCAACTTGTCACCACGAATATCACCCCAATGGGTGATTTCGGGATCTTCCCCATGGTGCAAGATGTTAATGAAGATTCCAAGCCGCGAGTGACCGGCTGATGAGAGGGTTGATGGATATGAGGGTTGGATTAGAGAGGGACGATGCCCGGCCGGCACCGCCACGGGTCGCTTTTTGGAGTCTGGGAAGGATCACCCCCGTAGAGTTGATGGCGGCCGTGGGAATTCTGGCGATCATGGTCGGTATCATGGCGGGTACGATGTCAGGCTAACCTGCGTTAAGCAGATCAAGAACTGTGACGAAGCCCCGGTTTTACACCGGGGCTTTTCATTTTTTGGGTGTTGGGCTTCAAGCGATCCAGAGGGACGTGATACTTCAAGGGAAACCGATCGGTAGTCAACGGTTATTGATTGGCACGATAATATAAACGTGCTGGGGTTGACAGTCCCCGTAGTCCACCCCGGCGTCGATCACGACTTTGGCGACCTCTCCGGCGAGCATGCGGGCTTCAGCGGCGCACATGTCCCTTGGGCCGCCGCTTTTCAGGGCAAGATTATTGTCCAGGCGTATCGTTGACACCTCTATGGCTTCAGTTGAGTTGCCGGCCGAGTTGCTCTTTTTCCTAGGAAGGAGTAAACAATTGATAGAGGGCTACCGTGGAACGGGTCACAAGTATAATAACGAGCCATCTTCGCCAGTGAGAGATGCCGCTGAGCCAACCGAGACTTGCGCGTCGCTTCGACGTGGGAATGCTTAGTACCGAGGCAAGATTTTTTTTGTAGTGATTGACTGGTTGTTTGAGCCTGTCATTCCGAGTCCTTACCGCGAAGGACTCGGAATCTGGGGAGGTGGCGGGGACGCCATGCTGCAGATGCTTTGCCGCTGTGGCTGGCTCAGCATGACGTTTTTGGAGAAATTAAATTAGTGCGTTGAACTTGAAAACAGTGATAGTCAGAAGTTCTGTCAAAGGGGTTCTCCTGAATTGAACTCGGTTAAGTGGCGCAACAAGCTAGCGAACTCCCTGCCCTTCTATTACGGGTGGGTCATCGTCGGCAGTACGGTGTCGGTCAGCTTATCTACCCGCACCGTCATGGCGGTGGCTGCCCTATCCGTATTCGTGGTGCCCATGACCGAGGACTTGGGGTGGTCCCGGGGACTGTTTTCCGGCGCGGTCAGCCTTGGCGGTCTCTGTGCCGTGTTCATTTCGCCCTTGGTTGGCAAGTGGCTCGACCGGTTTGGTTCGGGACTGTTGCTGTCCGTGGCATCAGTGTTAACTGGGGCCCTGGCCGTGGGATTGTCGATGGTGGGCAACCCGGCGGCATTTTACGCCCTCTACGTGCCGGGACGATTGATCTTCTCCGGCCCTATCGAACTAGGCATCCCAACCGCGATAAGCAATTGGTTCATTCGCCGCCGCCCCTTGGGGCTCGCTGCCGACGCTGTCGCCAAAGGCGCCGGACTCACCATCATACCCCTGCTGGCCCAGTTCATAATCACCGGCTGGGACTGGCGTACCGCATGGTTTACCCTGGGTATTTTGACCTTCGCCCTGGGAGTGATTCCCCCGGTCCTGCTCATGGCCAGGCGGCCGGAAGACATGGGATTGGAGCCGGACCCGGCCCCTAACGAGCCTGCGAAAAGAGTGAGCGCCGTCACCGAAAGTGGATCACCTTCACCGGCAGTGGTCACGGAGCCTAGCTACACCGAATCTAGTTTCACGGTGCGGCAAGCGTTCCACACCCGCGCCTTTTGGCTCTTGGCAGCCTTCACCGCGTTGGCGTTCATGGTGCAGGCGGGAGTAAGTCTGCATCAGGTAGCCCACTACATCAACCAAGGACTGCCCGGACCCTCGGCGGCGTTGGCTGCCAGCACCTTTGCCGCTTCACAGATATTCAGCGCCATGTTTTGGGCGGCTCTGGGGAGACGGGTTCCCGTGCGGTTCCTGCTGTCGGCGGCGGCGATCGTCGTGGCCGTGGCGGCGTTCGGCACATCGATCAGCGCGTCTTTGCCCACCGAGTTGGTATCAGCCGCCACCGTTGGATTCGGCGTAGGCGGTCTACATCTGTTGGTGCGGTTGGCTTGGGCAGACTACTACGGAAGGGAGCACCTGGGTACGATACGCGGTTTCACGATGTCGGCGCAGATCGGCGGGCAGGCGGTAGGCCCGGTGTTGGCCGGGTTCATGTTCGATGCCACCGGCTCTTACCAGATGCCCCTTTTGGTATTCACCGGCGCGGCAACGTTGGCGGCTATCTTGGCCTTGTTCGCCACGCCACCGAAACTTTTGGCTCTAACGCAGGAGCCGGCTGGTCGGACCACCTAACTCGCCAGCAACTCTTTCAGTCCATCGTCGATGAACCGAGTGTCCGCTGGATTTCGGCCAGGACCACCGCCGATGTGCCCCCAGATCGTGGGGATAATCCGAAGTTCGGCGTTGGGCATGTGGGCGACTTCGATCTCGTTGTCCTCGGGAGGGAAATACTGGTCCGTTCTTGAGGGCATGACCATCGCTTTGGCCTTGATCGAGCCCAAGGCCTTCAAGAATTCGCCTTGGTACAGAGGGTTATCGCTGATGTCCCCGTGTTGCCAGGTGTAAACCATGGCCAGGATGTCGTTGGCGTCCAGTTGCAGGTATCGCCCCTCCCATCCGGTTATCAGATAGTCTTCCAGCGACGAGAACCCCATCTGCAGGTACACCCGCTCTCGATAAAAGGCCTGCGACGGCGCCCACCCGGCGTATACCCGCGCCATCGCCCTAAGTCCCTTGCCGGGTGGACGGTCGTACCAGCCGCCGTTCCATGCGTCGTCGGCGCGCAATGCGGCCTTGACCCCTTCCAGAAATACAAAGTTGTGAGGGGAGGTCCTGGCGGAACCGCACCAGGGAGCTATACGCTCGACCATATCGGGAAACAACGCCCCCCAATGGAAGGACTGTTGAGCGCCCATGGAGAAACCGCATACCAAGGCGATGCGCTGGATGCCGAATTCTTCGGTCACCAGGCGGTGTTGGCACATGATGTTGTCGTAGTAGGTGGTTCCGGGAAACCTGGCCCGGTCGTAAGGCGGCGGAGTGTTGCTGGGAGAGGACGACAGCCCGTTGCCGAGAAGATTTGGGATGATAATGAAATATTTTTCCGGGTCCAATGCCATCCCAGGCCCGATCATGGGCTCGTTGGCCGGATGCTGGGAGCCGAAGAAGGTGGGAAACACGATAACGTTGTCTTTCGCGGCGTTCAGGTTTCCGTAAGTCGTGTATGCCAGCTTAGCGCCGCGGATCCTCAGCCCGGACTGAACGTCGATGTCGCCTAACTCGAAGATTTGGTAGTCGATCATTATAAGAACCTCGCTCGCTGGTTAGCTGTCTACTCTACCGGAAATGGGATCATGGTGAAGGCGGTCACGGCTCCTGGCGCACGGAACCCAGCCGTATAGTGAAAAACGTGGAAAGAACGAGTCCGATCAACCCCAAAACGATTATCGCGGTGACCACGCCACTGAACTCGGCCAGAATGCCCACCAAAATGCTGAAGGGGAACACGAAACCTTGCCCGTAGCTGGCCAAGCTGGTGACGCGGCTCCTGAATCGATCCGGAGTGCTCAGTTGTATCAGGGTTCCGGCGGTGGTGCGATAGTGCGACTGGGCCATGGACATGAGCCCAATCATGACAAGGGCGGGCAGCAATTGATAGGTGGGTAACAGCCACGGGGACAGGGCAAAAAGCAAAACGAAGATGGAGCTTGCCAGGATGGACGCCAACGCCACCGGCCCTTTCTTGAAGGTAAACCCTATCGACGCGATGATAACGGAGGAAACAAACCCTCCCACTCCGGTGGCGGACAACAGGAACCCTCCCACGTCCGCTTCCCGGCGCAGGACATCGGCGGTGAAAACCGGCAGCAGGAACCAAACCTGGTGCAAGACTACGTTTGGAATGAGACCCAACAGGATGAGGGTTAATATGATTCTTTTTTCCCGGCGAATGAACCGGAGACCCTCACCAAAGTCGGAGATAGGGGACCGGCGTCTGGTTGGCGCCTCCCGTTGGAAGGGGGTTTTCATGGGGAGGTACACCAGGACTGCGGCGGCGTAGAGGGCTGCCTCGACAAGAAAATTAGCGGTGAATCCAAGGCTGGCGATGAGGATCCCGCCGACGAACGGACCGAAGATTCGCGTTCCGGTGATGCTGAGGGAATTGGCGGCGTAGGCGTTTCCGAATCCTTCCGGCGGCACCGTATTGGCGATAAGCGCCTGACGCATGGGCTGGGCGATGGCCAGGCAGACTCCGCTGGCCAAGACGTAGCTGTAAGCTAACCCGACTCTTAGCTGATCGGAAAGCCCCAGTTCGTTATCCGATGCGACCAATAAGGCAAACAGAGCGGCAAGGACCGCCATGAAAGTCTGGATCCTCATGAGCAGCTTTCGCCGGTCCACCCGGTCTCCCCACACCCCGCCCCAAGGGCCGACCAGTAACACCGGCAGGGTGCTCAAGCCGCCCACGATCACGACCTGCAAGACCGATGCCGACGACCCGGCGGTCAGCTCGCGCACCAGCCAACCGATGGACAGCAGTTGCAGCCATTGAGCGCTGTTGGAGAAGAAATTGCCGGTCCAAAGAAGGCGGTAATTCCGGTAGGTAGTCAGGGATTCAAAGGTATGCAGGTGGGACAAACGAAGTAGCTTAATGGTGATGCGCTCCTGGGAAATCGCACGGCCAGCGCGGCCGGCGGCGGTCTCCCCATTCTACGCTGTGAGTTCCAGCACCACCACCGGGATCTCCCGCTCAGTACGGGTCTGATATTCCTCGAAGGGTGGCCAAAGCTTGGTCATGATACGCCAGAGAGCAGGCTTTTCCTCGGGAGTCGCCGTTCGGGCGCGGACTGAGAAGTGTTCGGCCATGATCTGAATCTCCACGTCGGGAGTCTTGGACAAGTTGCGGTACCAGCCGGGATGCCTTGGCGCGCCGGTGCGGGAAGCCACCAGCAAATACCGGTCTCCGTCCCGGCCGTAGATGAGCGGCGTGGTGTACGGGTTGCCCGATTCCCGCCCGATGGTTGTCAGGAGTAAAGTGGGCGCTCCTGAATAGATGTGTCCGTCTTCGCCGCCGGTCTTCAAGTAGCGAGACGTGTGGTCGTTGACCCGTTTCCGCGCCTTATTGCGGGAGCGCTGGGTATGGTCCGGCATGGCGATGCTGTCCTTGGGATGGAGTGGGGAGACCGTACCGGCTTGGCTTACCGGCTGACCTACTCCAGCAAAAACCCCTCATACCCGTTCGCCGCAACCTCGGCGCGTTTGGCCCGCATGACTGGGGCGCTGTCGGGGGCGGTGAGGAGGACGCGGGCTTTGCCGGGTATGTTGGCCCCGACGAACCATGAGTCGGCCTGGGACCGGAGGATCTTGGCGCCTGCCTCGTTGACGTGATTGACCCAATCGTCTTCCGCCTGGAGCGTGGCCGCTATACGGGTAAACTCGTTTTCGCGCACATAGCTGATGGCTTCGCTGACCCAATCCACCAGGGGCTCGGCGGCTCGGACGAAGTTACCGACCGAGGCCGCGTTGATGGTGAACAGATTCGGGAATCCGGCGCTGGAGATTCCCATGTAGGTGCGTGGGCCCCCGGCAAACTTGTCCTTCAACGACTGTCCACCGATGCCGCGAATGTCCAGCCGGTTCAACGAGCCGGTCACGGCGTCGAATCCCGTGGCAAAGATGATTACGTCCAGTTCGTACTCGGCATCACTGGTCTTGAGGCCGGCGGGAGTGATTCGCTCGATGGGGGCTTGGCGCACGTCCACCAGGAGTACATTGTCCTGGTTGTAAACCTCGTAGTACCCACTCTCGCAGGGGAGGCGCTTGGAGCCGAACATGTGGTCCTTGGGCACCAGCATCTCCGCCACCACCGGGTCGTGGACGCGCTCGCGGATCTTGTTGCGGAAGAATTCGGCGTAATCCTCGTTGGCCTCACCGGGCATCATGACGTCGTAAAAATTGCTGAGCCACTTCTTAAAGCCGGGTTCAGCCCACAGCCTCTCGTATTGCTCCAGCCGCTCTTCCGGTGAGACCTCCATGGCCGACCGCGGGTCGAATTGGTGCATGAACGAGCCCGCGGTTGCCATACACTTCGCGAATATCTCCGGGTAGGTTGCCTTGATCTCGCGCTGGGCTTCATCGTCGATGGGGCCGTTCCGGAGGGGTGCGCAGAAGTTCGCCGTGCGTTGGAATACGGTCAGGTGGGCGACCTCCTTGGCAATCTCGGTGATGAGTTGGACGCCGGTGGCCCCGGTGCCGATGACTCCCACCCGCTTGCCCGCCAGGTCCATGCCTTCTTTGGGCCATCTGCTGGTGTGACACCAGGGGCCCTTGAAGCTATCTATCCCCTCAAAATCCGGTGTGTAGCCTGCGGACAAGATGCCGACCGACGTGATCAAGAATCGGCCCCGTGCGCGGTGGCCGTCCTCCAATTGGACCAGCCAGCGGTCATCGTCTTCGTCGAAGACGGCCGAGACGACCCGGGAGTTTAACCGGATGTGCGGGCGAAGATCGAACTTGTCCGCTACATAATTGAGGTAGCGCTCGTTCTCCGGCTGACCGGAATAGTATTCCTTCCAGTCCCATTCCTGCAGGAGTTCCTCCGAGAAGGAATACCCGTAGGTGTAACTCTCGGAATCGAACCGGCATCCCGGATAGCGGTTCCAATACCAGGTGCCGCCCACGCCGCCGCCTTCCTCGAAGATGCGGACCGAGAGCCCATGCTCCCGCAGACGGTACAAGGCGTACAGTCCGGTGATCCCGGCGCCGATGACGATCGCGTCAAACTGCTCGATCTCTTCAGACGTACCTATACCGGCTGCCGGGGTTTGCTGTTGAGGAGTACCCATTTAGCTCTCCTTAACGTCTTGCAAGTGCCGCCGTCGTGGTGAGCCCAACCGGCCCCTATCTGACGGCCTCTGTATCTGTATATTCATTCAAAAGGACAACCCTTCGCGCCCCAATTCTACACCCGGCTTGCTCGCGCCGCACTAGGCTCGTTGTCTGGACGGACTTGTGGGTGATTAAGTAGCAGCGGTCGCTCATGCCTATGGTAGAATCCGTGTAGATTCGACTGAGCCTATCCGGGCCATTTACGGCCAAGGGAAGGGAGTTGCCACATGACTTACTTAGGCCAATCGCTGAAACGGGCTGAAGACCCCAGGTTAATCACCGGACAGGGTTCCTTCGTTGACGACATCAACCTACCGGGCATGCTTCACGTGGCGGTGCTGCGCAGCCCCCATGCCCACGCCCGTGTCAAGTCCATCGATACAGCAGCCGCCAGCAGTGCCCCGGGCGTTGTGGCGGTGCTCACTGCCGAGGACATTGAAGGAGTATTGCAGCACGTTCCCACCGGAATCAGTGTGTATGAAGGAAAATTTGACCACTTAGAAGCTCCGGAGCACCCAGTGCTGGCCAGGGGTAAAGTGTGCTACGTGGGTCAGCCGGTGGCGATGGTGGTGGCCCAAGATCCCAATCTGGCCCGGGATGCTTTGGAGCTGATACAAACGGACTACGAACCTCTGGCGCCGATACTCGATCCCCTTGAAATCGTCAACAAGGACACCATCCCGATCCACGACGAGGTGGGGACCAATCTAGGACTGCGGGTACGCCATCAGGGGGGCGATTTGGACGCAGCCTTCGGCCAAGCCGATCGTGTTATTCGTCAGAGTTACCATTTACAACGGCTGGCCCCGGCTCCCATGGAGGCTCGGGGAGTAGCTGCGGACTACCGGCGCGAAGAGAAGCTGCTCACGGTCTGGGATTCTACCCAGAGACCGCATTGGGTGAGGAGATTTCTGGCTCAGATCCTTAACCTGCCGGAAAACGAGATTCGGGTGTTGGCCCAGGACGTGGGAGGCGGCTTCGGCGAGAAGGGATGCGTGTTTCCGGAAGAGATCGCTATACCTTATCTCTCCCTGTCCCTGGGCCGGCCTGTCAAATGGGTCGAGGACCGGCAAGAGAACATGATCACTTTCCACGGTCGCGGTCATACCGCGGAAGTGGCGGCGGCCGTGAAGAGCGACGGGACTATCCTGGGCATGCGGGTGCGGATCTACGTGGACTTGGGGGCCTACTTTTACCTCTCCACACCGGCGGCCCCGACCCTTGCCAGCGAACGCCTGCCCGGACCCTACAAGACCCCGGCTATGGACGTAGAGGTGTTGGGTGTGATTACCAACCGGGCGCCCACCGGGGCCTATCGCGGCGCCGGGGGGCCCGAGGCCGCTTTCTCCGTCGAGCGCACGGTGGATCTGATCGCCCAAGAGTTGGGCTTGGATCCGGCAGAGGTTAGGCGTAAGAATCTCATTCAGCCCGACGCATTTCCTTACGACACACCGACGGGTATTACTTACGACTCGGGAAACTACCAGAAGGTGTTCGACCGGGCCTTGGAGTTGGCGGATTACCCCGCATGGCGAGAACGGTCCAAGCAAGGGAATCAACCCAACGAGCCGCTGATCGGCGTCGGCCTTGCCGCTGTCACCAAGGGTTCTGGTGCGCACGGGGAACGCCGCACCGACCACGCTAGAGTCGTGATTGATGAATCGGGCCTGGTTTCGGTCTACAGCGGTGTCTCTCCCCACGGCCAGGGCACCGAGACAACTTTCACCCAGATCGTTTCCGACGAGCTAGGCGTGACCCCGTCGGACGTTGAGATGTTTCACAGCGATACCCAACTGTTCCCCGTCGGGGGCGGTACCGGCGCCAGCAGAGGAATCACCGTGGGCGGCTCCACGGTCTATACCGTGCTTCAAGACGCTCGCGAGAAGCTAGTCCGGATCGCCGCCCACTTGTTGGAGTGTCCGCCTGCTGACGTTGAGATGCGTGAGGGACGGGTGTTCCGGAAGGGCACGCCATCGTCCAGCATTCCTTTTTCCCAAGTGGCCGCCGCGGCATACGACGAAGAGTTGCTGCCACCCGATGTGGAACCGGGGCTGGAGTTCAACGCCACGTATACCCTGCCGGACAATCCGTATGCCTTTGGCACTCACGTGGTGGTAGTTGAGGTGGACCGGGATAACGGAGCGGTGAAAATCCTTAAATACGTCGCGGTACACGATGCCGGCCGGATCCTCAACCCCATGTTGGCGGAAGGCCAGATCCACGGCGGCCTCGCCCAAGGGCTGGGCCAAGCGCTGATGGAAGGGATGGAGTTCACCCCCGAGGGCCAGCCGCTAACCGGCAGCTTTATGGACTATGCCATGCCCAAAGCTCAGGACATGCCGGACTTGACCTTGGACACGTTTGAAACTCTGTCGCCATTGAATCCGCTGGGAGCAAAGGGTATCGGCGAGCTGCCCACGGTGGCGGCGCCGGCGGCGATCACCAACGCGGTCATGGACGCTCTGTACAGTACCGGCGTGCGCCACATAGACACGCCCCTGACCCCGGAGAAGATATGGCGGGCGCTCAACCCGTAACCAGCATCTCGTCGGTGCTGAACCGGGGGGAGAGAAGTTGGGGGCCATCGGGCGTGACCAGAATCATGTCCTGCAGGTGCCAATAGCCCACGTGGGGTTCCAGAGCCAACACCATTCCCTCCTCAAGTACCACGTGAGAGGTGGGGACGATGTAAGGTTCCTGTTGATGCCACCACGCTCCCACACTGTGTCCCACTAAGGAGACCCGGTCCTGGTAGCCCGCCTCTTTAAACTTCGCTGAGGCAAAGCTGTGGATATCACTGGCCTTGGCGCCGATTTGGCATTGATCGATGGTCATCCGGTAGATGTCGCGCATCAGCCGGTAAGTGTCCTTCTGTTCCTGGGTGGGCTCGCCAACCACGACGGTGCGGGATTGATGGCCGGGGTATCCCTGGTAATAGGACACGTAATCGTTTCGGATGATGTCCCCGCGCTGGAACGCAAAGTCGCTCTCGCCTCCGTAGGCCACGGTGTTCCGGCTGCTATTTAGGATGCCGTGGGCCCATTGGGCGCCCCTTTGCACGCAACTGGCGACGATGCGGCTATGGACCTCCCGCTCGGTGTCCCCTTCCCGCACGGTGGGAAAGATTTCCAGATATGCTTCGTCTAGGATCAACGCTCCTTCCCGCAGAAGCTCGACTTCCCCAGCCGTCTTGATCCAGCGGACTTGGTCCATCATTTCAGTGCAATCGAAGAGTTTTGCCCCAGGCAATAGTCCCACCGTCTCTTCCCACCGGATGGCGCTGATGTAACTCTTCTCCAAACCCACCACTTCCCGGTCCAGGCCCAGGTCCTTCAATACCGCAGCCGCTTTTTGGTAGGGCGACTCGGCGTAGTCGTCGTAGACCTCAATCTTGTCCAGCCAAGAGTCCCGGCGGGCCAGTGGCGCGGCATAGTGGTTCAGAACCATCACTGGCTCGCCGTGGCGCGGCCACACCAAAAGCACCTCCCGTGGAGAGTCGGGAAAGTCGAGGTGCCGGCCCAGAGTGCCCGGATAGGAAAACCCGGCCAGATAGGTGAAATTCTTGCCCGAGCGAAGGATCAAGGCGGAACAACCGGCTTCGTCCAGAAATCGGTTCAGCCTGTCGATGTTGGCGATGATAGTTCTAGTCTGATCTGCCATGGTTTTCCTCCTGGCTGGATACGCAGTAACCTAACATCGTTGGGGTGTGTTGACAATGGTTTTTGGCCTGCCCATAGTAGATTGCGGGAGGCTGTGATTGAGGAAAGTAGATGCCGCATGAGGAATTTCACGACCCACTGGCGCCTCCGGACCCGTTGCGGGACTGGTACGTCAACACCATCTGGGGCAAGCGGGTCAACGACGACGATCTCCTGTTCGAAGTGATGAGCCTGCAGGTGTTCCAGGCGGGGCTGACCTGGCGCATGATCCTGAACAAGCGGGACGGGTTCCGATCGGCGTTCGACAACTGGAGCATAAGCACCGTGGCCGGATTCGGTCCTGCCGAGGTGGAGGCGCTGCGAAACGACCCCGGTATCATCCGCAACCGGCTGAAGATCCAGGCCACGGTTGAGAACGCCCGCACCGTCCTGGCCCTCCAGAGCGAGCACGACAGCTTCTGCAACTGGTTTTACGATGTATTGGAAGGCACCGAATATCCGGCGATTCAAAAAACTCTGCGGGGCACCTTTAAGTTTATGGGTCCCGAGATATCCCGCATGTGGCTGATGGCCTCCGGCCGCATCACTAGGGAGGAAGGGGACAAATATAGGCCGTAAGGTCGAATATGGGTTGCGCATTTAATCCGAGTTCTCTGATAATTGGAACAAATCGTCGGGGTACTTCGTCTTAAGAGTGAATGAACCAAAACATTCACTCAAAGGAGCACCCCAATGAAGAACAGATTTGCCGCGGCAATCGGGTTGGCCGCTATGCTTTTGCTACTAGCCGCGGTTGCTTGCACAAGTAGCGCCCCACCCCTTGCCCCTACCCAGCCGTCTGTGAGCGTGCGGCCGACAGCCGTGCCGACGAAGCTTCCCCAGCCGACCACTGGAATCCAGGAGACACCAACGACGATCGAGCCCTCGGCTCCAGCGACTCCCATTGCCGTCTATCCCACTGAGCCGCCCACTGAGCCTGCATCCGGCCAGCCTTCCGGGTCGGGCATGGTGGAGACGCCCGCTCCGATAGAGAGCGTCAAATTAGCCGTCTCGGATTCCAATCCGCCCGTATACACATTGCAGATCACGTCCGGAATCCCCAGCGGCTGTGTGAAGTTCAATGGATACGAGACTCTCCGAGAGGGCAATTCCATAAACGTCAACGTGACCAACCTGCAGCCTGCCGAGGCGGTTCTCTGCACGGCGATCTACGGACAACATGAAGGCGAGGTCGTCCTGGACGGCGAGTTCACACCGGGTGAGAGCTACACCGTCTTCGTCAACGGAAAGCTGACCAACTCCTTTACGGCTCGCGATCCCGAAGGCGTCAAGATGGCGGTGGCGGAGTCACCGATCGAGCGGGTCAATGTGACGGTCTCAGACGCCAACCCGCCGGAATACTTCCTCCAGGTCATCTCCCGGCTGCCCTTGGGAAGTAGCTGTTCCAAATTTAACGGCTGCGACCTCTCCCGCCGGGGCGCGGGGATAATAGATGTAACGGTAACGCATCTGGAAGTGACGGAGATCGTTCCGTGTACCGACGACCTATCTGTAGCGATGACCGAGATCCCACTGGGAACGGAATTTAACTCCGGAGAGTCGTACAAAGTTATCGTTAACGGCGAGGTAACCAACTCGTTCGTCGGCCGCGACCCGGAAGGCGGCAAGAAGGTGGTGAAGGAATCTCCGGTTGAGAGCGTCGAGTTGGTCATCTTGGAGTCGTTTCCGCCCCAGTATCGAATCAATGTGCTCTCCACGATGAGCGGCAGCAGTTGCTCCCAGTTCAACGGTTATGATGTATCCCGCCCCTTCTCCAACACGATTCACGTAACGGTGACCTATCTTCTCCCCGCGGGGGACGTGATGTGCACCAGGGATATAGCATATGCCGAGACGGACATACCGCTTGGCAGCGACTTTGTTTCCAAAGAGGAATACACCGTTGTGGTCAACGGAGTAACCGAGACGTTTATAGCCCAATAGGTATAGGTGATGCTCTGTCATTGCGAACCTGAGGATCCTCCCTGCGGTCGGAATGACAGAGCGGTCGGAATAACCGGTTGTCACCATTAGGCGATCCACCCCAACCAACGTGACGCAATCCTAAGAAAGATCACCGATGATAATAAATAGACCCCAGAAATGCCAGGACACCCGTAATTGAGCAGCAATGTGCTAGTCACGGTCTGGTTCGATTACACCTGCCCCCATTGCCATATCGGCCTGGGGCGGCTGGACGCCTTGTCCGGAGAAATGGCGCTCACCGTCGACCGCCGTCCCTACCTGCTCCGTCCGGATGCACCCTTAAATACCGTTTTGGTGCAAAAACGTTCCGCCGAAACCCAGTCGCCAACCCATGAATCTCCTGGCCCCCGTCCGCCTCTGGCGCCTTTGGGTGAAAAACCTGCCGCGGAGCCATTTTCCAGCCGGTCTCTGAGCACCGTATTGGTCCACGAGGCCACGGCGTTTGCCAGAGAGCAAGGAATGGACCGGGAGTTCTACTTGGAGACTGCCGGAGAGTACTGGGAGCGGGGTTCCGACTTGGGAAGCATCTATACCCTTCGCAGGTCAGCCTCCAGAGCCGGACTGGACTGGGAGTCTATGTGGCCTAAGTTGGAGTCCGGCCACTACCGTCCATGGGTATTGGAAGAGCATCGGGCAGCCGTGGAACAGGGTGTGAAGGGAGTTCCCTCCTATCTTATAGGAGGAAAAATGTACACCGGTGACGTGGGGCTTGATGCGTTGCGGGGAGCAGTTGAGGGATCTGCTGGCTAGCGAGCCGGCGCCTTGGCGGCTAAATGAGGCGGTTTGGTCAACAAGATCAGCCCGATGGCCGCGATCCCGAACACGGCGAGAGTTATAAAAGCGAAATGATAGCTTCCGGTGATGTCGAATACCAGGCCGGAAAACACCGCGCCGATAGCCTGCCCCAAAGAGACGAAAGGCTCGGTTACTCCCCTGATCACTCCTATGGACCGGCGTCCGAAATAGTTGGCATACGCTACCGCGGGGACGACCAGGATCCCTCCCACGGACACACCAAACAGCGACGCGACCAGCAGCGCTTGCCATACGGTGTTGACTGACGGGAACAGAAACAAAGCTACCACCATGACCACGGCGACAGCGGCGTAGCAATACCGGACGGAGACCCTCTCCACCAGCCAGCCCCAGATGAGACTGCCGATGCCGGTGAACGCCGCGTTAAAGCTGATGGATAGAGCCGAAATTGCGACGCCCAATTCCTGGTCGATAAAGTAGGCGCCCTGGTGGGTATTCGTGCCGGCCTGCATCAGAAAAAGGATCCCGGTGGCCAGTGCCAGAAGCCAAAGTGTGGGGGTCCGGCGGGCGTCTCGCAACGTCCAGTCCGGTTCTTCAGGCGGCGCCTGAGCCGGGCCGGACTCATCTTCCGGCCTCCCTTGGGGTAGATCCGGAGCTAATCCCATCGCCTCAGGGGACTGTCTGATCAATAACGATACGGGTCCCAAGGCCGCGACCCACACGATCGCTCCTAGAACCATCCAAGCGGCCTGCCATCCCCAGTAATGGATCACCATTCCGGCGATCAACGGGAATAGCACCATGCCCATGGAGTGGGCAAGGAACAGCATGCCGGTAGCCCGGCCCCGGCGCCGCACGAACCACCGGGACACAACCACGGAGGGACCTATCTGGAAGGAACTGGAGAACAATACCCTCCCCATTCCGAAGGCCAGGTAGAACGCGATGGGGACGGTGGCCCAAGCCAGGGAAAAAGTGGATATTCCCATGACCAAAACGCTGATCGCAAGTATCAGGCGGACCCCGTATTTGTCGGAAGCCCAGCCGACGACGGGAGAAGTTAAGGCGGCCACCAACCCGCCGAGACTGGCGGCGCCGGCGATCAAGGTGCGGCTCCACCCCAAGTCGTCGGAGATCGGGAATATGAAGACTGCCAGGGTGAGGCTGGCGGCGGCGTTGCGCACGAACATGGCATCGCCGGCCGCGAAGAGAATCACCCATCCGTAGTAGAAGGGCATCTTGTGGGCGAGCCGGTTGATCAAACCTGTCTTATCCCGCAACTAGCCGCGGCGGATCCTGGCAACCGAAGACCGCCGGAGAGAGGCTTAGAGTTTCGGACGCTTTGACGCGACCGAGTGTCTGCCGGCTGATGGGGGACTATCGAGATGCTCATTCCAAGCGAGGCATATTGTAACGGTCTTCCGGTTTCAGCCAACCCTTGAAGTTGGGCGTTCGCTTCTCGGCGAAGGCGATCCGCGATTCCATCTGGTCGGATGTATCGCCGTGTTCGTGGAGGGCCGCCGCCAACCGGCTCAGGTCTGGATTCACCTTGGGACGCATCTGCCGCATCATGTGGACCGTGTTGACCCGGGACGCCGGAGGTAGGGTCAGCAGGTGCTCCGCCATCCCGAACGCGGTGGGCAAAAGCTCATCGGGTTCAACCAGGCGGTTGAGAAACCCAACCTCGTATAGCCGTTGGGCGGTAAAACGGAACCCCAAGGCCAGTTCGGTGGCGATGGGGTGGGGCAGGCCGGCGAAAAATCCGTGGCTGTAGCCTCCTAGGAGAAACCGTTTTGCCTCGGATACTTCGAACATGGCGCTGGGAACCGCTACTCTCAAGTCGGTACGTTCCACCAAGATGAACCCGCCGCCCATGGCATACCCGTTGATGGCGGCTATCACCGGCTTGTCCGATTGCCAATCGTTGTAGGGGTTGGTGAGCGGATGTGACTCGATGCCAGGAGCGCCCCGCTCCAAAACTTCCTTCATGTCGTCTCCGGCGCAAAAGGCCTGGCCGGTGCCGGTGAACACCGCGACCTCCAAGTCAGGATTGTCGTTGAACTCGGTAAACGCCGCGAACATCTCGGTTCGTAGCTCCAATCCCAGGGCGTTCATCCTCTCTGGACGGTTCAATTGAATGAGCATGATCTGACCCTGAATGTCGGTATTCACCACTGCCACGAGTGATTCTCCTTATGGTTAGAGAAGGTTAGATCTGGACGCGGCCACGCCCCGGCCAGGGAACTACTCCAATGTTAGGCGGAAGCGCCCCCCATCCGGCAGCCCGAGCCCCTGGGAGAGAGACTTCGGTATTCCGGTCCTCACGGGGTGCTGGCTGGTCGGAAGCCATCGAGTTGCTCACTCCAAAGTAGGCAAGTTGTACCGGTCTTCGGGGTTCAACCAACCCTTGAAGTTGGGCGTTCGCTTCTCGGCGAAGGCGCTACGCGATTCCATCAGGTCGGATTTATCACCGTGTTCGTGGAGCGCCGCCGCTAACCGGCTCAGATCTGGCGCGACTTTGGGCCGCATCTGCCGCATCATGTGAATCGTGTTCACTCGTGAAGCGGGTGGCAAAGTGAGCATATGCTCAGCCATCCCGAAGGCAGTGGGCAATAGCTCTTCAGGCTCAGCCAAGCGATTAATGAACCCTACCTCGTAAAGCCGTTGGGCGGTAAAGCGGAAGCCCAAGGCCATTTCCGTGGCGATGGGATGGGGCAGGCCAGCGAAATAGCCGTGATTATAACCGCCCAGCAGCCACCGTTTAGCTTCAGACACTTCGAACACCGCGCTGGGGACCGCCACCCGCAAGTCGGTACGCTCCACCAAGATGAATCCACCGCCCATGGCATACCCGTTTATGGCGGCGATAACCGGCTTGTCCAACTCTCCATCGTTGAACGGGTTCTTGACCGGAGCTGTTGCGCTTCCCGGTGCGCCGCGTTCCAAAGATTCCTTCATGTCCTCGCCGGCGCAAAAGGCCCGGCCGGCGCCGGTAAACACAGCGACCTCTACGTCAGGGTTGTCCTTGAACTCGGTAAATGCCGCGGCCATCTCAGTCCGTAACTCCACTCCCAAAGCATTCAAGCGCTCGGGGCGGTTCAATGTAATGAGCATGATCTGACCTTGTATATCGGTTTCCACCACTGCCATGGTTGATCCTCCTTGTTATTGGGGGGTAGTCCTTTGAGCGCCCATCAATCTACGGGCAACACGGCGTATTGCGCTGGTCCGTCTTGTGGGATCAGCTCCAATCTACGAGGTAAACCCGGTTGAGCCCGGATAATCCCTTTAATTCCAGTTCCTGCCCTTCGCCGAAACGGATGTCTCCGGCGCTGTCGGTCAACTCCTTGAGCAGCGACGACACCAGAATTTCGCCCCCATGCGCTTGATCGGCGATTCGCGATGCCAGGATGACGTTCTTGCCGAAGAAGTCATCCATTTCCTGGACGAACTCCCCAGTGTGTAAACCCATCCGCACCAGCACCGGCTCCTCGGGATGCTCGTGGTTGTGGGCGGCGAAGGCCCGCTGGATGGCCATGGCGCACTGTAGGGCGCGGCGGGCGCTGGGAAAGGCCAGCATAAAGCCGTCTCCCAACGACTTTACCTCGAACCCGCCAAAGGCCGCCACCTGATGGCGGACGATGTCGTTGTGCCCTCGCAGCACCTGTTGCATCCGTTGATCTCCCAGCCGCTCGGTCATTTGGGTGGAGCCCTCGATGTCGCTGAACAGGATGGTGACGGTGCCGTCGGGAGCGGCGTGAGAGCGCAGGTCGGGCTGTTCTGATTGCACCGCGGAGGCCACGGCGTCGATGGAAGTCTTAATGTCCACCGAGGCGACGCCCTGAATCTCCAGCTTTCGGGCCAGGACCCTTTCTATCAGGGGCCCCATGCCCAACTCGCTGGAAATGGCCAGGGACTCGTCCAGCAGTGCGATGGACTTGGCGCGGTCGCCATCGGCATCGCGTTCTCTTAAAGCGTCAGAGTAGTCGCAGCAACTCCAGGCCAACTCTGGCCGGTAGCCAGCCTTGCGGCAGAAGGCCAGGGCGTCCTCAAAATGGACTATCGCCTGGTCAAGGTCGCCCATGGTCTGGGCCAGAAGACCCAAGACGCGGTTATTTGCCATGCCGCCGAGCATCAACATCAGGCCCCGCTGGGACTCCAGGGCGGCGTACTGCTCTCGTGCTGCCGCGGCGTTGCCCTCAAGTACCGCCGCCAGCCCCAGGCCAGTTTGGGCGAACTGAACCAGCTCACCGAGACGATCGGTACCACGATCGATTGAAAAAAGGGCTTGGCCGGCCTCCTTAGCAACGTCCAACCGCTCGGTCTTGCCGGTGATACAGGCAACCATCGGTATCAAACCAGACAGAAATGAATATTCGATTCTCCCAGGACTGTTATGACGCATGGCATCTAGGAGCTCCTCCAGATATGCCTCCGCCTGGTCGAAATTACCCACCTCGTGCTCCACCAGTATGTGAATGTAGAGGATGCGGCACTCCCGAGGAGACACCGTCAGGCCGCGGTTGCCGAAGTCGCCAATCTTGGCCGTGCCGTCATCGGCTAGCCAGACGTTGCCCGGCTTCAAGTCCCGGTGGACGATTCCCCGGCTGTGGGCGAACTCCAGTCCTCGGCACACTCCCTTGGCGATATCCAGCGCTTGCTCCAGTTCGAGACGGTCATCCGGAGCATTCTGTATGAGGGCTTCCACGGAACCGCCGGTCATCAGCGGCAAAATCAGGTAGGTTTGGCCATTGTCTTCGCCCAGGTCGTGGATCTGGAGGATGTTGTGATGATCGCCCAGCCTCCCCATGGCTTGGGCTTCACGGGTGATACGGGTTCGGGCTACGTCGTCCAACCCTTCGGCCTTTATCACGGCTATGGCCACGTCCCGGTCCAGGGCGCTGTCATGGGCCTGGTAGACACGCTTCTTGCCACTCTCACCCAGGAACTGCTTGACCTGGTAGCGGCCATTGGCGAAGGATCTGGGCTGATCTGAAGTTGGACTGGTGGCCGAAGAGGATACAGAGGTAGGGTTTGGACTCGCCGGGGTAGGCGCGGACACACTCAGTGCCCTCTCAGCGCCCGTCAGTAGGTCCAAAGCATCACTGTTTTCCGGATCAAAGGCCAAGACGGCTTGAGCAGCTTCGCGGACCGCCTGCCAATCGTACCTGGCAACTGCATCTTCAGCTTCGTCGAGAAGGCGTTCTATCCTAAGTCTGCGCCGGTCACTGACCATGATGGGAATATTACGTGGGAGACGGAAGCTTGTCCACTGGGACGGCAGTGCTTGCGACATGTGTGGTCAACGCGCCCTAATAAGGGTTAAGTAGACTGGGTCAGGTCCGCAGCGAGGAAGATAGATTTGGCATTTGGCATAGGGTATTATCCCGAGCAAAAGTAATCGTTTCGTTCGAGCACGGTGTGGAGGATGCGGCTTCGTTGCCGCCGCGGTGGTAATAGTTGCACTCAAAAAACAGGGAGCCTTCAGCGGTACTGCCCGGCCAACCGGCTCCTAATCTTCGTCTCTACGGGTCTATTGGTAGGGGATCATGGCGATAACCAAAAAGATAACGCCTAAAAGAAAAGAAATGGGGACGGCCGTCAGTAATCTCTTGTGAGGTATCACCACGACATAAGCCACGGCCATGATAAGGCCCAGTATGATAAAGCCCCAGCCGGACAATATCGCCGCCAACCTGACACTATCTGGCAACTTCAACTCCGGGCATCAAGAAAGTAAATCGCCTAAGGCAGGGCGAATGTCTCTGCATTACTTAGTCGAAGGCCCAGCCTGGTCAATACCGGCCTAGGCGTCCCGGGACAGGTCCTCCGCGATCCAGTCCGCTACCCGTTCGCCGATCATGATTGTTGTGCAGTTGGTGTTGGCCCTGATGACATCGGGCATTACCGACGCGTCGGCAACCCGCAGTCCCTGGATGCCATGGACTTTACAATACTGGTCGACCACGGCCATGGGGTCGCTGTTGGGGCCCATCTTGCAGGTGCCGGACAGGTGTTGACCGATCCACACGTTTTCCATCATCCACGCATCAAGCGTCTCATCCGAGGCCAGGTCCTCTTTGACGGGAGATATCAGGCTATCGACGATGTCGCGGAAGGCTTCATGCTCCATCAATTTGATCGCTATGCGGACACCCTCTCGCATCCGCTCCCGGTCCCAGGGCTCTTCAAGATAGCGGCAATCGATGTATGGCTGAACGCCGGGATCGGTAGAAGTGAGGCGAAGCTCCCCGGCACTTACCGCCAATTCCATCATGCAGGTGATCCTGATTCCCTCTTCGGCGAAGGGGTCGCCGCCCAAGGGTGTGGAGAAAGACGATGGGAAGAGTTGCATATCGTTCCGGTGGTCTGAACCGGTGGCGGTATAACGGAGCAAGGCCTGCATCCTGGGAGCATCGGGGTCCAGCAGGAATTCATCCTTGACGGAGACCCGGATCGGGAGCAGTGGATGGTCCCGGAGGTTCTGCCCCACGCCGGGCAGATCCTTGACCACTGGAATACCGAGGCCTCGTAACTGAGACTCAGGCCCGACGCCGGAAAGCATCAGTAATTGGGGTGAGGCGATGGCCCCGGCGCTGAGAACGATCAGATCGCTTTCCACGATGAATCTGTCTCCGCCGCTTTCCACTTCTACTCCGGTGGCTCGTTGCCCATCGAACAGGATGCGCCGGACCTGCACGTTTGGCCGGATGGTCAGGTTGATCCGGTGCCGGTTTGGGTTGATGTAGGTTAGGGCGGTGCTCATCCGGACGCCATCTGGGTTGTTCATTGGGAACGGTCCCACCCCACTGGAGTCCGGGTGGTTATGGTCGTAAGTCTCCGGGTAGCCTGCGTCCAGGCACGCCTGGTTGAAAGCAACTTGAAGGGGCGACCAAGTTTCCCGCTTGTGCCGGCGCACGGGGATCGGGCCGTCGAATCCGTGGAAATCGTCCCGTACATCCGTATCGGTTTCTAATTTCCGGAAATAGGGCAGTACCTTGAGGTAACCCCACTCGTCGTTTCCCCACGACGCCCATCGGTCGTAGTCCTCGGGGACCCCACGCAAAAAGACCTGGCCGTTGATGGCGCTGGTACCACCGACCACTTTGCCTCTGGGGACCGCCACGGGTTCCGACTGAACCTGGGTGCCCCGGCCCTCAAAAGACCAATTGTGGGGCGCACCCGCTTCCGACGCCGTGGGAGCGTAGCCGTACTTCAAGTCATCGGGAGTGGACTCCAGGTCGGGGTAGTCGGGGCCGGCCTCCAAGAGTAAAACCGATCGGTCCGGCGATTCGGACAAGCGAACAGACAGGGTCCCGCCCGCGGATCCAGCTCCGATCACGATTACGTCGTATTTCACGGTCTCCCCCGTTAGGTCAAGATGGACTGAACTTGGCTGAGGACTCGGTCATGTGGCCTCCCAGCAACCTGGGCAGCCGGTTAGCTGAAGGCTACAGGTGTATGGGAGCCTTCATCACGTTGATTTTCATACATGATTCATACAGAGAACTTACATTTTTCAGCGATACCCAATGCATGATACCAGAGTACGGTGGATAGGCAGGCGAAGCGCCTGCCTATGGGCAATTACGTGCTTGGTTACCATTGTAAATTTAGCCACTAGAGCCGGCCCCACGGCCGGCTCTAGTGGCTAGACCGCTTAACCTAATAATTCCCGAAATAATATCTGTTCATACGTAGATATACGTAGATATACGTAGAAAAAATGGCAATCTTGATATGCGATTATCCCAGGGACTTCACCCCATATCGCGTCGAAGCCGGCGGGCGTGGTGTAGAGCCGGGTTAAGCGAGGGTGGCCCCGATTAATGCCCGATTGGCCAACAGCCGGGAGAAGCAGTGGTTAAATTAATTAAGTTGCTCATCGGACCGTTTACCATCTCAAGGCCGTCTAATCTGCGAGACGGCATCATGGATATTTTGGGTGGGGCGGTTGGCCGGGTTGCCTTTCGTTACCAGCCCGGCCAAGAGATGCGGGACAAGGCGTTGCTTGGGTCCGGGATCCTTGGCCGAAAATACCGCATAGCCGAACAAAGGATATACACCCGGCAGCCCTATTACACATTAGTCGACGCAACCACAGGCGCCAATCTAGGTCTGTTTCACCAAGATTCGATCGAACCTTATAGCCCAGCGGCGTCTCGATGACTTGATTCCACAGCCGTGCTTAAGCTTAGTGGCAGTAGGCTTAGCTAACATCTTCCCGTGGAATCGTCTAACGGTTGAGCCAGGATTGCTGCTAGGCTGATTGAGGCATATCCTATTTTGGTGCCGCATCCTTCCACTGTTTGAACAAAGATCAGGCCCCCGGATATGATTCCGGAGGCCTTTCCTGTGCCGAGAGAGTCATTTTATCGTGTAGTGGGATGCACGGGCATATTTTGCGAAGACTGGGTTAGCCCACGCGGTAGGGGTCTAAGGCCTTCTGATTGATGGTGATGCCCAGTCCCGGCCGGTCCGGCGGACTGACGTACCCATCAACGATGGTCAGGGGCTCCTCGAACATCTTGTCCCACATCGGGTCGGTTGAACCCCGGTAGAACTCCAGAATGAGTCCGTTGGGGATGGCGGATGCCAGGTGGATATTGACTTCCTGCTTGCCGTGGGGCGCGATGGGCAGGTCGTGGGCCTGGGCCAGGGCGGCGACCTTCATGAACTCGGTAATACCGCCCATAACCAGGGGATCCGGCTGTATGATGGCGGCGCAACGGTTCTCGATCAGGTCGCGGAACCCGTAGCGAGTGTATTCGTTCTCACCGGTGGCGATGGGCACCGAGGTGGCCTGGCTGATCATCTGGTACCCTTTGTAGTCGTCGGGGTTGACCGGCTCCTCGAACCAGAAGAGGTCGTACTTTTCCACTTTCCGGGCCAGCTCAATGGCTTCGTATACACGGTAAGCGCAGTTGGCGTCCATCATGAGTTTCACATCGGGGCCAACCGCCTCGCGCACCACCCGGACCCGCTCCACGTCTTCGTTGATGGTAGCGCCACCCACCTTCATCTTGATGGCGCGGGCCCCCATGCTCACGCTGTGTTCCATCTCCGAGGCCAACTCCTCCAACCCCTTGCCCTCTTCATAGTAGCCGCCGGCCACGTAAACCGGTACCTTATCGGCATAGCCGCCCAGTAATTTGTAGACCGGACGGTTGGCTACCTTGCCCTTGATGTCCCACAGGGCGATGTCGATGCCGCTGATCACTCTTGTGGTGATCCCCCGGCGTCCGACGAGCTTGGGCTGCCACATCTCGTCCCAGATCCTCTCCGTATCGAAGGGGTCCTGTCCGACGACGTACTGCTTCAGGTGCTCGGAGATCACTCTGGCCACCTCTGGCGCCTCTTCGATGCCTCCGGCCAAGCCTACCCCGCTGACTCCCTCGTCGGTGTCGATACGCACCACGTTAAGCCCGGCATTGGGATACACGTACATGCCGTTACGGATCGGCTTGGTCCGGGGCCAGAGGTAAGTTTCCATCCGCATGTCCGTGATTCGCATGGCGAGGCACTCTCCTGTTAGACGGTTGGCTGTGAGGCTCCGAGGCGGGCCTGCCGTAGGTTAGGGCGGCGTCCTCATCATTGTCAAGCGACTCCCCCGCGAACCTGGTGCTTAACCTTCTCATCCAGGGTAGAATTGACCGGCCTGCTTTAATAAGCGCACAACAGAGCCTATACGGAGAGATTCAAGCCATGACGCAAACCACCGCCCACGATGCTCTACGCACCCTCATGCCGATAGCCGGTTGGCCCGAGGAACGAGCCGGTCAGGTCCAGATTACCGGCGGAACCGATCCGATATTGCCGACGCCGTTCCGCATCGGCGAGACCAGTGCCGCCACCCTAGCGGCGGTTGGCCTAGCCGCGGCCGATCTGTGGGAACTGCGCACCGGGCGGCGTCAGGAGATCGCCGTCGATGCCCGCCAAGCTACGGCCTCGCTACGCAGCGGGAGCTACATGAAGATGGAGTGGTCGCCCTCCCGGCACGAACGTAACCCGGTGATGGGCACCTATCCGGCCAAGGACGGCCGCTGGAGCTATCTACACTGCAATTTCCCCAACCATCGCGCCGCTGCCCTAAAAGTGCTGGGGGTGCCGGAAGACCGGGAAGCGGTTACCAAGGCGGTGGCGGGTTGGGACGCACTGGAGCTTGAAGAGGCGATAATCGCCGCCAACGGAGCCGGGGGAATGGTGCGCACCATGGAAGAGTGGGCCCAGCACCCACAGGCCGCCGCCATCGCCTCGCTGCCGCTGATGGAGATCATCAAGCTAGGGGACAGTCCTCCGGAAGCCCTTCCTGCGGGAAGCCGTCCGTTGTCCGGCATCCGGTTGCTGGACCTGACCCGCGTCCTGGCCGGCCCCAGCTCCTCCCGAACCCTGGCCGAGCATGGCGCCGACGTGTTGAAGATTACCGCGGCCCATCTGCCGAACATCGTGTCCCAAGACTACGATACCGGCCACGGCAAGCTGTCCACTCAGCTCGATCTACGTCAGCAGGCCGAACTAGATACATTGAAAGGTCTGGTCCGCGAGGCCGACGTGTTCACCCAAGGCTACCGGCCGGGGACCCTGGGAAATCGCGGCCTCTCGCCCGAGGAACTGGCCCAGATCAGGCCGGGGCTGGTCTACGTTTCGCTGTGCGCCTTCAGCCATGTTGGGCCTTGGGCGTCGAGGCGGGGGTTCGACACGGTGGTGCAGACGGTCAGTGGCATCACCAGCCGCCAGGGGGACCTGTATCCGGGAGCCGCGCCGGGTCCCCAATTCTATCCGGTGTCGGCCATCGATTATCTAACAGGCTATCTGATGGCCTTCGGCGCCATGGTGGCTCTGGCCAGGCGCGCGCAAGAGGGCGGTAGCTGGCTGGTGCGAATCTCTTTGGCGCAGACCGGGCGCTGGCTCGTCGGACGGGGCCAGGTGCCGGAAGACGAGCTAAAGGACGTGCCATCAGAATTTACCCTGGCGGAGATCGAAAGTTGGGGGACGGTCACCGATACCCCGGAGGGCAAGCTGCACCACATGGGACCGGTGGTAAAGCTCTCGGAGACGCCGCCCCGCTGGGCCCGCCCCGCGGTGCCCCTGGGCTACCACAAGCCGGTGTGGCCGGAGCGGGAGGCTTAGTCGCCGCCAGATCGTCTCTCGGAAGTCAATCCCAGTAGACAATCGCCTGGCCCCATCGTAATATTCCCGCGTAAGTCCCCGAAAGGAGTTGACATAAAATGACTACCGTAGGAACCGGCGAATATACCTATGAAGCGATCATGGACTGGGCAAAGCTGCCCGAAGGCGAGACTTTCGAGACGGTTAGCGCCGTGGCTACCGATTCCCAGGACCGGGTTTACGCCTTCCAGCGGAAAGACCCTCCGGTAATGATCTTCGACCGGGATGGCGATCTGCTGGATTCTTGGGGGAACGGCGCGTTTGAGTTTGCCCACGGTATCCACATCGCCGACGATATCATCTACGTCACCGACCGGAACACCTCCGTGTGCATCATGTACACGTTGGATGGCAAGCCCATCCAGATGCTGGGCCGGCACGGCGTCCACTCCGACACGGGTTGCGAGAATCCCGGCGATCTGTGCCCCAGGGCGGCCGGTCCCTTCAATTATCCCAGCGAGATGGTTCCCTCCCCGTCGGGAGACCTCTACGTCTCCGACGGCTATCGGAACGCCCGGGTGCACCGCTTCACCGCGGACGGCGAGTTGAAACAATCTTGGGGTCAGCCCGGCAAGACTGAGCCCGGACATTTTCACCTGCCCCACAGTCTTCTGGTGGACGACGACAGCACGGTGTTCGTCTGCGACCGGGAGAACCACCGCATACAGGTTTTCGACGGGGATGGTGAGTTCCAATCCATCTGGACCGACATTCAGCGGCCCATGGACATCTCCGAAGGCAAAGATGGGCTTCTCTACGTCAGCGAAGGCAGCCGGGACGACTCACCTTCCCGCTTCAGCATCTTGGACAAGCAGGGGACTGTTCTAGGCCGTTTCGACGCCCGCGGCGGTCATGGCAGTTGGGTTGACTCTCATGGCGATATCTACGTGGCCACGCCGACCAGCGTTGATAAGTACGTCCGGCAGCGGTAGTCCAGGAAGTGCGCCCTCACCCCACCCCTTCGGGGCCCGGGGTGAGGGGTCAGTTACGGAGCCCACGGCACGGGGGATTCGCTGTCCATGGGGTCCGTTACCACGTCGACAACGGCCGGACGGCCGGACGCCAACGCTTGCTCTAAGGCGCTCTGGATGTCTCCAGGCCGGTCCACCCGTATCCCCAAGGCTCCCATGGACTCGGCAACCTTGGCCAGGTCCACGTCGTTGAACTGCCACAGTTCGGATGAGTCCGCGCCATCCACGTTGGCGTAGCCACGGTCGTCGCCCCGCTTGTTCTGCATCAATCCGCGGTTGTTGTTCACCACGGTGATCACGGGGATGTTGTAACGCACCGCGGTTTCCAGCTCGCCGATGTGGTACCACAACCCACCGTCGCCGGTGAAGCAAACCACCGGCCGGTCGGGAGCGGCGCATTTGACTCCGATAGCTCCGGGGAGCCCCCAACCCAGGGACCCGGCACACCGGATGTAACCCTGCCCTGGGTGGTTCAAGTCCACCATCGAACCGGTCCAGATACCGGCGTGACCGGTATCGGAGACCAATATAGAATCCTCGGGCAGGAATTTCGTTAATTCGTTGCAGAGCCGCTCCGGTATGATTGGGACGGCCTCCGAGTTGGACCTGGGAGCGACCTCTTCCCGCCAGTCTTTCACCAGTTCTTGAGCTCGCGAAACCCAGTCGTTCCGGCCCCCGATGGGCTCCAGCGCCTCGATCAGTTTGCGAAGGGTGGCTTTGGCGTCGCCGTGCAACGATACCTCGTTGGGATAGCTCCGCCCCAGCTCCGAAGGGTCGATGTCGATCTGGATCACCGGCGTACCTTCGGCTGGGATCCTCCACTCGTTGGTTACCTGGCTGCCGGTGTGGCTCCCGACGAAAAGCACCAGGTCGGCTTCGGCAACCACGCGATTGGCGCACCACCTGGAATAGGATCCGACGACTCCCACGGACAGGGGATGGTTGTCGGTGATGGCGCCTTTGGCGTTCAATGACGTGGCCACCGGAATGGAGAGCATCTCGGCCAATTCAACCACTTCCTGCTCGGCCTGGGAGGACGTAACCCCGCCCCCCGCGACAATGACTGGGCGTTGTGCCCCAGACAGTCTCTGGGCGGCCCGCAGCACGGTGTCCGGTGAAGCTTCGGGACGGAAGGCCGGACGGTGGGTGAACGACTCCTCAACGACTAATTCCAGGTCGCCTTCGGTTTGCATGATCACGTTGGCGGTCATGCCTTGAAGATCTAGGTGCACCGGCATCGGAGTGCCGGAGGTGGCCTCCCGGAACGCTTGCCGTAGTAGGTACGGGAGTTGCTCTACCCGTTCAACGAAGGCGGAGAACTTGGTTACCGAGGCGAAGGGTTTGGAGTGCTCTATCTCTTGATAGGCGTTCTTCTGCTGCTCCATGGGCGTTTTGCGTCCGGTCATGGCGATCACGGGGGACATGGCCAGATAGGGATCCTGTAATCCGGCGGCCAGATTCGCCGCGCCTACCGATTGGGCGAAACAGACCCCCGGACGGTTGGCGGCGCGGGCATAACCGTCGGCCATGTACGCCGCGGCCTTCTCTCCGTGGGTGATGATACTTTTGACGCCCAAAACGCTCATCTCCGCCAGGGCTTCCCGGGCGATGGCCGGGGCCACGAAAACGTGAGTGACGCCGTAGGCCTTGAGGGCTTCCGCAATGAACTTGCCGCCGGTGATTCGTGCCATCTCTACCTCTCCAATCTGGTGAGCCGGTTACTAGATTTTGGGTTTCAGATAACTGTAGTTCGACAAGCTCACCACGAACTTCAAAGGGCGGAATATCGTTCGTCCTGAGCCTGTCGAAGGGCCATGACTCCCCTTCTGCATTGCATTCGGATAGGCACTAAATGCGGCCATCAGCTTCAAGTCCCAAAGCAACCTTTCCGTACTGCGACCCGCCCAGCTCCATGATAAGACCGTCCCGGTGGGATACCGCATGGGCATCCCGATGAAATCTCTGAAGGGACGAGGAGTCGAAGAGAGCGTGGCCCCCGCTCAGGTCAAAGAGTCGGTTGACCGAGCGTAGACAGAGTTGGGTGATGAAGGCCTTGTCCCGCCGGTATCGTGCCCGCTCTAGAGGAGAGAACGATTCTCCAGCCTTCGCTTTGTCGAACATTTCCCGGATGTCATGCCGTAAGAACACCCGGGCCGCGTCGACCTCCGCGGCGGCTTCGGATAGGCGGATCTGGATGGCAGGGGACTCCGCGGTTTTGCCGGGACCTGACGTTCCGATCAGGCGGGCGGTAAACTCGTCGATCATCCCTTGAGCGATTCCAATCATAGGGGCCACCAAGTCCCATCCCAACAACACCGGTATCGGCATCCGGTACCGGTCCTGCCCGTGTATCTCCCACCCGGTCCAATCACCATCGCCGGCGCGGTTCACGTTCAATACTCGGTGAGCAGGGACAAAGGCGTCTTCCACGACAATATCCTTGCTCCCGGTGCCTCTCAGCCCCGAGACGAACCAGTTATCGACGATCTCAAAATCCGAGCGTGGGATCAGGGCCCAGCTCCGTTCGCCGATCCCCTCCACGCCCAGCATCACCCATCCCGCGGCATCGCAACCGCTGGAGAACTCCCAGTGGCCGGTAACACGATATCCGCCACTGATCGGCTCGGCCCTAGAGATACCGGTGTTCAAGGAGCTTGAGATGAGAACGTCGGGTCCACCGGCGAACACTTCTTCCTGAGCCTGCAGAGCCCAATGGCCAACCATGCAGCCATGCACGGCCCAGACCGAATAGCACCAGGAGGAAGAGCCGCAGCCTCTCCCTAACTCGGCGCCGACATCCAAGACCAAGCTATAGTCGACATCCAGGCCTCCGAAGCGGGGTGGGACCCCGATCCGGTACAGGCCCGCCGACAGAATGTCTTGGACCGTTTCGTCAGGGATGCGGCGAAGCTCCTCGTTATGGGCGGCCCGCGATTTGAGTATGGGAACCAGGTCCGCCGCCCGGCCGAGCAACTCCCCGGCAGTCAGATCGTTCACTTGAGAGCCAGTATTCGCCGCCAACTTAAATCCCTTGCTCAGCTTCAAGGCCCAGGGCAACTCTGCCGTAGGCCTGGCCGCCCAGGTCCATGATTAGCCCGTCCCGATGGGCTATGGCATGGGCATCCCGATGGATGCGCTGCAGGGCCTCGGTATCAAACAGGGCGTGGCCTCCGCTCAGGTCGAATAGGCGGTTGACGGAGCGCAAGCAAAGCTGGGCGATGAAAGCCTTATCCCGCCGGTATCGTGCCCGTTCCAGGGGAGTGAATGTTTCCCCAGCGTTTGCCTTCTCGAACATCTCACGAATGTCATGGTACATAAACGCTCGGCCGGCATCCACCTCGGCAGTGGCCTCGGACAGGCGGATCTGGATGGCCTGATTCTCCGCGGTCTTGCCGGGACCTGACGTTCCGATAAGCCGGGCGGTAAACTCGTCGATCATCCCCTGGGCCAGGCCCACCATTGGGGCCACCAAGTCCCATCCAAGTGAGACTGGTATGGGTATGCGATAGCAGGGTTGGCCGTGTATCTCCCATCCGGTCCAGTCGCCGTTTCCGGCGGTAGTCGCGTCCAGCACCCTGTAGGAAGGAACAAAAGCGTCCTCAACGACGATATCCTTGCTCCCGGTGCCCCGCAGTCCGGAAACGAACCAGGTGTCGACGATCTCAAAATCTTGACGAGGGACCAGCATCCAAGTACGTTCGCCGATACCCGCGGCGCCTAATAGCAGCCAACTGGCGGAATCGCATCCGCTGGAGAACTCCCAACGGCCTTTCAGACGATACCCGCCGTTCACCGCTTCTGTCTTGGAAGTTCCCGTGGTTAGGGAGCTTGAGAACAGGGCGTCTGGTCCGTCGGCAAACAGCTCTTCTTGCGCTTGCAAAGGCCAAAATCCCGCCATATAGGCGTTGGCCGCCCAGACCGAGTAGCACCAGGATGAAGACGCACAGCCCCTGGCCAGTTCCTCTCCCACCTGGAAGACCAAGCCGTCGGCGACGTCTAGGCCGCCGAACCGGTTCGGGACCTCGATGCGGTTCAAGCCCGCCGCTAGAAAATCTTGAATCGTCTCATCGGGAATGCGGCGAAACTCCTCGGTGTGGGCCGCTCGAGATTTCAGGACCGGCACCATGTCCGTCGCCCGGCGGAGCAACTCTTCCGAGGTCAATTGGGTCACTTCAGAGTTCGTATTCGCCGCCACTTAAACTCCCCGTGCTAAGCCGTGCCAGCTAGGGAATCATTCCCTATGGGCGGTTTGAATTCTAAGGGGAATCCCCCAGGCTGTCCAGCCAAGGGCCGATGCGCCGGTAGCCATCGTACCGGGCTTGCCGGACCGGGACGAGGTGGTAACATTGGTGGACGCCGGGTGATGGAATCAGGCCATTCCTGTCTTCGAGCCACAGACCGCCAGCAAGGATGGGTATTTGGCAGAGCAGAACAAAGCAGGCTATGTAGACGTTCCGGGTGGCAAAGTTTGGTATGAAGTTTTAGGCGGCGGCGGTGGCCTGCCCCTCATTACCCTGCACGGAGGTCCCGGTTCAACCCATTTTGGTTTTGAGCCATTGAAGGCGCTATCGGAGAATCGGCCCGTGGTCTTTTACGACCAACTGGGTTGCGGCAACTCGGACCGGCCTGACGACCTCAGCCTATGGACGGTGGAGCGTTTCGTGGAGGAACTTCACATCCTGCGAAATCACCTTGGGTTGGACCGATGTCATATTCTGGGGCACTCCTGGGGCACTATGCTGGGAATGGACTACTATCTGGCGCACCCGGACGGTATCCTGAGCCTGGTGCAGTCCAGCCCATGCATCAGCATTCAACGGTGGATTGAAGACTGCAACAATTACCGGAATCAGTTGCCCGCCGAAGTCCAAGCGGTTATGGCCGAACACGAAAAAGCCGGAACCACCGGTTCAGAGGAGTACAAGGACGCCGAGAAGGAGTTCAACAAACGTCACGTCTTGCGCATGGACCCGGTTCCGGAGGCCGTGTTGCATGGCCGGCGGGAACGCGGAACCGTTGTCTACGAGACGATGTGGGGTCCCAACGAATTCTTCATGACCGGAAACTTGGCGGACTACGACCGGTCTGGTGACTTGCACCAGATCAGCATTCCCACCCTATACTCTTGCGGCCGCTTCGACGAAGCTGCTCCTGACACGGTTAACTGGTACGCCGAGCTAACGCCCAACGCTGAGTTCTTCGTCTACGAGAACAGCGCCCACATGCCCCACTGGGAGGAGACTTCACGGTACATCAGCGTTGTCCGCGACTTTTTGCGGAGGACGGATGAGTTGGCATAAGTTCTAGGTCCGGACCTTTTGACATATTCCCCAAATGTGAATATTGTTGACCAAGTAGATATACTTACATTGAAAACCGTGAAAACCGCGAACGCCGCTCTAGAATCTTCCAGCATTGGAGAAAAGATATGGTAAAGCAGGGTGTGATACCCGATGATTTGACTAAGCCCTTCTGGGAGGCCGCCAACGAGGAGCGGTTGGTCATCCAGAATTGCACGGCTTGTAACCGGCTCCAGCACCCGCCGGTGGCAACGTGCCGTCAATGTGGGTCGGGAGATAATTTGGAATGGAAGGGGATGAGTGGGCGGGCCAAGATTTACAACTACACCGTTGTGTACGATACCCCCATCAGGATGCTTCAAGACAATCAACCGTTCAATCTGGCGGTGGTCATGTTGGATGAGGACCCGGGGATCCAGATGTACTCCCACCTCCCGGGAACTCCGGTGGACGAAGTCCCGGTGGGGGCCAGCGTCGAAGTCATCTTCGAGGCGACGGCCAACGGCCAAAAGGTCCCCGAATGGCGGGTAGCAGGCTAGACGCACTTATCTTCGCAAACTTTGATTGCTCACAGAAAGGAGTGAACAATGACCACTCAGAACGCTCCGGCATCATTCTACCGAACCACCGAGGGACTAGGCGTATGGCCGCACAAAGGTAAAGTCGCGGCTGTAGGTATCGGGCACTCTCCCACTGCCCGGCGTTGGGATGGGACACCCGAAAACACCATGGGCGCAAACAGCATCCTAGCGCTCCGGAGAGCTATTGAAGACGCCGGTGTCTCGCCGGACCAGATCGATGGTCTGGTGATTGACCCAGTGACCACGACCGGGGCTCACTGGGATGCGGGCGACCCGATCCCCATGGACGTAGTCAACTACTACAACCCGACTGACGATCCCTTGGACGGTATCGCCAAGCTGAGCTGTGAGTGGCTCTTGAAGAACATGCCGGAGCTCACGAACGTCAAGTTCACCATGTACGGCACGGGTTGTATGTCCCACGCCATCGTCGTCGCCGCCCAAGCCGTGGGTGACGGCCTCACGAATACCTGCCTGGTGCTCAAGAGCTGGCATAACTTGGAAGGCCGGTACAACCAGGCAGGGGTTAGCGCGGCGGAAGACGTTTCCGGCTCTTACGCGATCGGTCCTGGGCGGACCATCTGGGGACCCCCAGGGTGCTTTGGAACTGCCCTGCAGTTCGCCGAATACTGCCGGAAGTACGGTAAATCCCACGACATGATGGCTCCGTTCATGGCCAACTCCAGAAGGAACGGGCTGCTGTTTCCCGAAGGATACTGGGCCCAGCACCGGCCAGAGCAGTTGACAGCGGAAGACTACCTGGCCGCGCGTTGGATAGCCAAGCCCGCCAGCCTCTTCGACAACGACATACCGGTTATGGTGTCCGCGGCCTATCTTTTCGCCACCGCGGAACGGGCCAAGGACATGAAGCAGAAGCCCGTGTACATCCTCAACCATGCGTCCAGCCGGGGCACCGCTCGGAGCCTCACCCCAACCCTGGACGAGATACAGGCGGAAACCGGGAGCACGGGGAGAAAGATTTTTGAGGGGGCCGGTATTACCGCAGACGACCTCTCCTTCGAAAACATGTATGATGGCTTCGCCTTGTTCCACCAGTTTCACATCGAGGGCCTGGGCTATCGAGGAATGAAATTTGGGGACGCCCTGGACTTTTACCAAACGGATATCAGTATTGAGGGGCCGAACCCCGTTCTTCCCAGCGGCGGCAATATCGGTAGTGGCCGCAGCCGTTTCTGGATGCACACCGATTGCATCCAGCAGTTGCAAGGAAGGGCGGGCGCTCGAAGTGTCACGGGGGTAAAACCTGAGATCGCGGTTTCCGGTGGCCCCATGCCGATGGGCGGCAACTTCACCGTTTGGAGCGCGTCACCTGACTAGACCCCAACGGGTGCCCTAAACAGTTGAATTTTAGGTGGCCGAAAGGCCACCTTACTTTGAGAGAGAGGGATCTATTTGGTGATTCTGATAAGTTTCGACATTGACGGTACCTTGGACATAGGCGACCCCCCTGGCGTCCTTACCATGGATATGGTGAGGATAGTCCAGAAGAAGGGGTTTTTGATCGGCAGTTGTTCCGACCGTCCGATGAGCGGACAGCAAGCGATCTGGGACCGGCACGAGATCCCGGTAGATTTCGTCGTCTCGAAACAGATGCTCCCTGAGGTCAAGGCCAAGTTCCAGGCCGATGTTTACTACCATATCGGCGATAGGGAAGATCTGGATAAGAAATACGCTCTGGAGGCGGGATTCGAGTTCCTATGGCCCCACGAAGCTATTGAGATGCCTTGGTTCGTTGAAGACGATAAACCGGGGGGCGATTAGGGTGGGCGTACCAGACCTATGCGCTTGATGGGTTGTCCGCCGGGTAGATCTTCTCGATCACTCTCCCGTGAAATCGGGAGGGCGCTTTTCCCGGAAGGAGGCCGCCGCCTCTTCGACGTCATGGGGGGCCCTCCGGCCGAACACGATACCGTGGGTTTCGTACCGCAACTGCTCTTCTAAGTCCGATTCCATGCCGCGCTGCATCACCCTCTTGGACATCTGCATCGCCACCGGCGGCCAAAACGCGATCTGCTGGGCCAACTCTTTGGCCTCATCCAGCAAGCTTTCGGCAGGAACTAGCCGGTCCAGCAAGCCTATTCGGTAGGCCTCATCGGCGTCGACGAACCGGCTGGTGTATACCAGGTCGAAGGCCCGGCTGGCGCCGACGATGCGTGGCAAAAAGAACGACATGCCCGAGTCCGGGCTGAGACTCCGCTCGATAAAGACGGTCTTGAAGCGGCTGCTTGCCGACCCCACCCGCATATCGCAGGCTAATGCCAAGGACATCCCGGCCCCGGCGGCCACTCCGTTAACGGCGGCGATGGTGGGTTTATTCAGGTTCCGGTAAATTTCGATGGCCTGGCGCCCAACCCAGCCGTATTCATCGATGCGCTCTGACCGTGGTTGATGTTCCCCCTGCGGACGGGCGGCGGTCAGGTCAACCCCGGAGCAGAACCCCCTTCCCGCGCCGGTCCAGATCACCACCCTAACCCCGTCGTCTTCCCCAAGTTGCCGGCATGCCTGCATGATCTCTTCGTGGAGTTCTGGGCTTATGGCGTTGAGCTTATCGGGGCGGTTCAGGGTCACCACGGCGACCTGGTCCTCAATCTCCAGAATTATGTTTTCGTATGGCACGGCATAGCTCCTTAGACCGACGCAACAATAACTGGACCCATCTGCGGCGAATCGTCAAAGTATACCACCGGAGTGTCGGCTCCCATTCGTGCCTGTACCAGGCAGAGGTTGCCACCGCCAACGCGGGGAAACGGACCGTCCGTAACTTCGTTGTAACAAGTTCGTAATATCCATGAAACTTAATTGATGTAACATCCTCCATTCCCGGTACTGTTAATCGTCCCAGATGATTTCAAAGCCATGTGGTGGCTTACTTCGTTGATCTTGTATTAAGGAATTGGGGGATAGGTTCATGGTTAACTCAGGCGATACGGCGTTTATCTTGATAGCATCGGCCTTGGTGCTGCTCATGATCCCTGGTCTGGCGTTGTTCTACGGAGGATTAGCCCGGCAGAAAAACGCGGGGTCCACGATTATGTATAGCTTCGCCACCATTGGGATAGTCGGAGTAGTGTGGGTCTTATGGGGCTATACACTGGCCTTCGGCCCAGACATCGGCGGCTTTATCGGTGGTTTGGATAACTTCGGTTTGGCCGGTGTCAGCGCCTCTGAAGGCGCAACCCCGGACGCCAAGATTCCGGCGCAGGCGTTCATGATCTTCCAAGGGATGTTTGCGATCATCACCCCGGCCCTGATCACCGGGGCCTTTGCCGAGCGAATGAAGTTCAGCGCCTTTGTGGTGTTTACCACCTTGTGGGTAACCATCGTGTACGCGCCGGTGGCCCACTGGGTTTGGGCTGATGGCGGTTGGCTGCTGGGTTTGGGCGCACTGGACTTCGCCGGCGGGACGGTAGTCCACATTAACTCTGGGGTCGCCGCCCTGGCTGCGGCGTTGATTCTAGGCCCTCGGTTGGGATTCGGTAGGCAGGCGATGGAACCTCATAACCTGCCGCTGGTTGTGTTGGGAGCGGGCCTTCTTTGGTTCGGTTGGTTCGGTTTCAACGCCGGAAGTGCTCTGTCTGCCGGTGGTGACGCAGTCAACGCTTTCGTCGTGACCAACACGGCGGCCTGCGCCGGGATCATCGGCTGGGTTGGCATGTCATGGATCTTCTCCAAGAAGCCCAGCATCATCGGCGCCGCCTCGGGCGCGGTGGCCGGATTGGTCGCAATCACACCGGCCTCCGGTTTCGTTGGCGCCATGCCATCGATAATCATTGGCATCGGGGCTGGCGTTATGTGCTTCGGTGCTATTCAACTGCTCATCAAGTTGAAAGTCGACGATGCCCTGTCCGTTTGGGGTGTCCACGGCATCGGTGGTACCTGGGGCGCAATAGCCACCGGAATATTCGTTGGGATAGGATACGGCGGTTTGGCCGATGGAGTTACCCGCTTGGAGCAGATCGGTATCCAACTCATTGCGATAGGCGCCACTTGGGCATGGGCCTTCGCGGTAACGGCAATTATACTTTTGGCGATAAAATTCACCATTGGCCTTCGTGTTTCTGAATCCGCAGAGGAGATCGGCCTGGATCTTAGCGAACATGGCGAACCAGCATACAGGCTATAATCCTTTAAGGCAGCCTGTAAACCGTGTCGCGGGAATGGGACCGAACCGACGGATAGGAGGATGAAACATGAAAAAGGTTGAAGCGATAATCCGCCCGGAAAAGTTCAACGCAGTGAAAGAGGCATTGGTGGAGGGCGGATTCGTGGGGCTGAACACGGTGTCCGTGACTGGCCGTGGCGCCCAACGAGGCATCGTCCATCAAGGCCGTAGCGGTCAGTCGATAGCCATTGATATGTTGCCCAAAACTAAGATGGAGTTGGTGGTTGGAGACGGCGACGCTGAGAGGGTTTGCGAAATCATCATCGAAGCCGCACGGACCGGCGAGATCGGGGACGGGAAGATCTTCATCAGCAATGTGGAGGAAGTGATTCGGGTTAGGACGGGAGAGAGGGGGGAGACGGCGCTGTAGTCTTGGCCCCATCCGGGGGCCCGGCGTCTTCCCTGTTTATTCCAACTCCACTAACGGGTCGTTGGCGCTGACGGAGTCCATGGGCTGTACGTGGACGGCCTTGATCACACCGTCTCGCCCGGTTCTGATGCTCTGTTCCATCTTCATCGCTTCCACCACGCATACTTCGTCGCCAGCTGACACCCGGTCTCCTGGCCGCACCATGATGGAAATCACTTTTCCGGGCATAGGACTGCGTAGAATCTTGTCCGACGGGTCGGAGCCTAGAGAACGGCGTTGACGAGGTGCCGAAATGATCTGAGCGGGTCTGCTGCGTGGACCGCGAGTATTGGGAAGAGGACGGGGAGGAAGACCTTCGACCTCCACGGAGATGGTCTCGCCCTCGACGGTGACTTCCACAGGCGAGTAGGTCAGGTCTCCGACTTGTACGGTAAACCAGTGGTCCCCGACTTTGATCCGGAAGGGTGTTATCGCCAACTCCGGCTTACCTGGGGACGCGGCTGAAGCTGTTCCCGCCGCCCGTAAGCCCGCCATTGATTGGCGGCCGGGGTCGCGAAAGCACCGGCGCTTTTGGATGCCAAGGCCATGGCAACCGCGATAGCCGCCGCCGTGTCTCTGTCAGAGGGTTCCTTGCCGTTTTTCATCGTTGTTCCATTGACACCAGAATGGAGAGCGCGAACTATACCGGCCTCGAGCCATGAAGTCATGGACCCGGTATGGTAAGTTGCCTCGGCGAACTCAGCGCTGGCCAGAATGTCTCGCAATAGGGATGTGTTGCAGGTTACGCCCTCAATTCGGAAGCAGAGTAGCGCCCGCAAGAGATCCTTCGCCGCGTCTTCGCGAGTCTCACCCCAGGCCATGACTTTGGCTAAAAGCGGCTCATAGTGTAACCCAACTTCATAACCGGCGCAAAGCGCGCTATCCACCCGGATGTGGTCTCCGGCAGGCTGATGGTAGTCGGTGATTTCGCCGATCTGGGGCATCAAAGTTGCCGGATCTTCCGGGTAAACGCGTGCCTGAATGGCATGGCCCTTGACCTGGATATCTTCTTGTTTCACCGGCAAGGCTTCTCCGGCGGCGATCCGGATCTGCATCTCCACCAAGTCGATTCCGGTGACCATCTCGGTAACGCCGTGCTCCACTTGTAACCGGGTGTTCATTTCCGTGAAGTAGGCTTGGCCATCGGCGGCTACCAAGAACTCCACCGTGCCGGCATTGGTGTAACCGATGTGCTTGCCCAACTTCAGGGCCAACTCGCAGAGCCTGCGTCGCAGTTTGGGGGTCAGTTTTACCGCCGGAGATTCCTCGACCAGCTTCTGGTGCCGGCGTTGGACCGAACAATCTCGCTCAAACAGGTGAATCAGGCGGCCGTGTTCGTCGCCGATGATCTGGACTTCGATGTGGGACGCGTCTTTGAGGTGACGTTCAAAGAACAGGCGGGGACTGCCGAAGGCGTTCGTAGCCACCTGGCGGGTGCGTTGGACGATGGGGGTAAGGTCTTCCATGGACTCGATGAGGTGGATGCCGATGCCACCGCCGCCTTCCAATGCCTTGACCATCAGCGGAAACCCCAGCTTCCAGGCCTGGTCTTCGGCCTCATCATCTTCCACCGCTTGGCCGGTGCCGGGCAGTACTGGCAATCCCGCCTTCTTAGCCAGCTTGCGGGCGCGGAGTTTGTCGCCCATCTTCTCCATGACTGCCGGGGATGGGCCGATAAAGCGGACCCCGATTTCCTGACAGCGGCGGGCGAAAACGGCGTTCTCGGACAGGAATCCATAGCCGGGGTGCACCGCTTGCACCCCGGAATCCTGGGCGGCTGCCAGGATCTTGTCCATGTCTAAGTAGCTTTGTTGGGGAGGAGCTTCGCCCACCGCCCAGGCCTCGTCGGCCAAGTTTACGTGAAGTGCGTTCCGGTCGGCTTCAGAGTAAACGGCTACGGTACCGATACCAAGCT
>JAKUQE010000230.1 GCA_022450395.1 Dehalococcoidia bacterium
TCCTCCTTGGTGCGGTAGGAGAGGGGGTTGTCGAAGACCGTGTGGCCGTAAAACCGGTAGGTCCGGCATTCCAGCAGACTGGGCCCTTCCCCGGCCCGGGCCCGGGCCACCGCCTGACCGGCCGCGTCGTAGACGGCAAACACATCCATCCCATCGACGTTGATGCCGGGCATGTTGTATCCGGCGGCCCGGTCGGAAACGTTGGCGGTGGACAGGGAGTATTCGACCGGAGTGGACTCGGCGTACCCGTTATTCTCGCAGCAGAAAATCACCGGGAGCTTCCACACCGACGCCAGGTTCATCGACTCGTGCAGTACGCCCTGGTTGGCCCCGCCGTCGCCGAAGAAGGCCACGGCGACGCGGCCAAGGTTTTTGAGCTTTGACGTGAGTGCCGCTCCCACCGCCAGGGGAACGCTGGCGGCAACTACGCCGTTGGTGCCCAGCATGCCCTTGCTCATGTCGGCGATATGCATCGATCCGCCCTTGCCCTTGTTGTTCCCAGTGGACCTGCCGAACAACTCGGCCATCATCGTCTTGGGGTCCACGCCCTTGGCTATGCAGTGGCCGTGGCCCCGGTGCGTGCTGCCGATGTAGTCATCGTCGGAGAGGTGGGCGCATATCCCGGTGGGTACCGCCTCCTGACCGGCCGAAGAGTGTACCGAGGCGGACATAGCCCGCTGGCCGGTCTCGGGGATGCCACGTTCCTCGAAATTTCGGATGGTGGCCATGGTGGTGTATAGCTTCAGTAATGTATCGCGGCTAAGGTCCATTGCGCCTCCCTGGTTGTGCCTAAAGCTGACTGGCGGAGAATTGCCCACATACTAGCATGGGTGGGCTGGAGATTACCAGTTATCCGGACGAATTTGGCGTGCTTGACTCCGCTAGCGGCGGTTACAGTTTGCGGGGCGAGCGTTGTTGTTCTATACCGTCAGATAGGTTAGTGGAACATCCGGTCCAGCCAATCTTAGGCCGTATTGTATCTGCGACGTCGGCCGGTTTTGCTTCGTGCTAACATGGTTATCAGTAAATTACTGAAACAAAGACGGGTTGAGTTTGGGTCCGCGTTCTGAAAAGAATCACCATCCCCCGATGCCCCGTCTGTTCTCGACCGGAAGCTTGGAGGGGATATGAAGAGGGGGAACATAGACGCATGATTGACGCCGACGTAGCCGCCGCGATTCAGAACTGGATCGGCGTTCAGATGCACGAGCGCCGAGGCCCTGGCAAGGAAAGGCCGGGCGGATACGAAGGATATTCCTTCGCCGACATGCTCGACGTGCTGGACGCGGTTTGTCCCGACGCCATCGCCCGAATGCTCCAAGCCGGCGCGTCCGCATACCTATCGTCGCCCGTCGAGACCGAGATCATTGTGGGATGGCGGCCTAGCACATCTAAGACTCCGGAGACTGAGGAGGAGCCGGAGGACAAGGAGGGCTAGGGGGCGGTTATAGACTATTGAGCGGACGCTCTGCGGGACGAGAGGAAGTGGACATAATTACAGTGGAGGCGGTCCCTCTAGGGAAGATGATCTGCGTTACTGACTGCGTAGTCAACCTGCATGGTGTCAATTCCTAACTCTATGGCTCGGAACATGTCCGCCTGCCCCATTCGGCCTTCGCATAATGCGGAGTAGAAAAATGCTGGGTTTGCTGAGGCGTAGTCGGGATCTATGGTCAGCGCTTGGTTGTAATCTGCCAGGGCTACGGGTATTGGCGCAGTTTGTATCTGCAGGTTCCTCTGGCGAAGCGGACCGTGCCGCGATGGGCAAAACTCTCCAGGAGATCAGGCAGAGACGCTAAGGGAATTTCTTTTCGCAATAGGACTGACCAGTTCGGCTAGAGAAGGCTGAACGAGACTTGCACCTTTTCACCGGGGCCAGCGTTAAGAACAAGGGCTGCGCTACCGTTCTGGACGGCGATTTCCAGGAAGCCCAGGCTGCCGCCAAGAGCCAGCAAGCCTTCCTCGTTGTTATTTTCCGGTGACTGGAAGGTCTGGCTCAGGCCCTGGATCTTCCGCCCTTCGATCTCCACCATGATCTTTGCGGCGTCCGCCAGTTCGCCCACCGGGATGTTGGTGACCAGGTTGCCGTAGTGGTCGGCGTAGATCACTTCTCCGAGAATATGGTCCCCTTGTTGGGTTGGCTGTGGGGTAGGCAGCCAGGCTAGGTCCTGGATCGGCTGACCCAGGTCGGCAGGCGGCACTCCCAAGGAGAGGTGGGCGGCCACCGGAGCGAATATGTCGCGGCCGTGGAAGGTATTGCTAACCGGGTGCAGCCAGTATTCGCTATTGGTCAGGTGGTAAGCTGCTAGGCTTGAAGGGAGGATGACGCGTTCGGCGTTAATTGGAGGTGTGTCCAGATAATCACCCAGCACTCCGCTTAGCAGTCCATTGTCGGGGGCCAGGAAACTGGCGGTGGGCGTAACTAGCAGCACGGCCCGGCGGTCTGTTCCGACACCGGGGTCCACCACGGCTACATGGATGGAGCTTTCAGGGAAGAAGCGATGGCTGGTGGCCAGTACGAAAGACCCATGCCGGATGTTTTGGGGCTGGATCTGTTGGGTAAGGTCGATCAGAATCGCGTCTGGGTTGATCGAGAGGACTACGCCTTTCATGATCCCGGCGTAAGGGTCGGACAAGCCGAAGTCGGTGGTTAGCACGATCGGTGGATGTGCCATAGGTTAAGTACGGCCTGGGACGGCGTTAACCCCGATCTCCAAGGTAAGAGCGCCTAACCCTAACTCAGGCGGACGCTGAGGATGGAGATGCCCAGAAATATGGCGGCCAAGATTATCGTGAATTGGAACAGGGTCTTCTCCAATCCCCGCCTGGTGCGGACAGTGGAGCCGCCGGATCCGAAAAGCCCGGCGCTTTCTTTGACCTGTAGAAGGATCAACAGGATTATCGTTATGGATATCAAGATTTGACCGACGTTCAGATAGAGTCCCATAGCATCTCCTCTTCTTCCCTACCCTATTGGGCTGGGGCCGAAGGCGTGTTGTTTTTCCGCGCCTCTAGCTCTTGATTAACTAACGTGTTGACCAACTCGGGCTTGGCCTGACCCTTAGTGGCCTTCATGACCTGACCCACCAGGAATCTGGCCGCGTTCTCTTTCCCTTCCATGTAATCGGCCAAGGCTTTGGGGTTGGATTCGATGGCCTGGCTCACCACCGCTTCCACTGCCGAGGAATCGCTGATCTGGGTGTAGCCTTGGTCGCGGACGATTTTGGCCGGCGCTTCACCGCTGGAGAAAACCTCTTCCAGGACCGTTTTGGCCATAGTGATGCTTATGGTCTGGGAGTCTACCAGGCCGATCAACTCTGCCAGGTGGGCGGGTGTGACTGTAGAGTCCGAGATGGCCGCGTTTTCGGCGTTCAATAGCCGGCTTAGATCTCCCAGCATCCAGTTGCTGACGCTCTTGGCGTAACTTTCCAGAGTGGCGCCGTTTTTCTTCTCACCTATAGCCGATTCGTAGTAGTCGGCAAACTCCTTGGAGCCGGTCAGCAGTCCGGCATCATATTCGGGAAGCCCGTACTGACGCGCAAAGCGGTCCCGGCGTTGGGGCGGCAGCTCCGGGATCCGCTCCCTGATCTCCTGTACCCAGGCCGGGTCGGCGATGAGCGGCGGCAGGTCCGGCTCAGGAAGGTAGCGATAATCGTGGGCGTACTCCTTGCTGCGCTGGGAAACGGTTACATCGCGGTCATCCAACCAACCGCGGGTCTCCTGTACCACCCGCCCGCCGTCTTCCAAAACTTTCCGCTGACGCTCTTCCTCGTAGTTCAACGCCATGTACACGGAATGGAAGCTGTTCATATTCTTGACTTCGGTCCGGGTGCCGTATTCGGTGTTACCTTTAGGCCGTAGGCTGATATTGGCATCGCACCGGAAACTGCCGTCCTGCATGTTGACCGTGGACACGCCGAGATACTGCAAGATGGAATGCAAGGTCATAAGATAGGTCCGGGCCTCTTCCGCCGACGACATGCCGGGTTTGCTGACGATTTCCATCAGGGGCACGCCGGAGCGGTTCACGTCCACCAAGCTATAGGACTCTCCATTAGCCGAGGGACGATGCTGGAGTTTAGCCACGTCCTCTTCAAGGTGGATCCGTTCCAAACCGATGCGGCAGTCGCGGCCGTCAACCCGTATATCCAGGTATCCGCCCACCGCCAGGGGCAAGTCGTACTGGGTGATCTGATATCCCTTCATCAGGTCTGGATAGGGGTAGTTCTTACGGTCAAATTTGGAGTAATTGGGAATCTGGCAGTTCAGTGCCAGACCGGTCATGATGGTAAATTCCACCGCTTT
>JAKUQE010000231.1 GCA_022450395.1 Dehalococcoidia bacterium
CGGAGACATGTTGTCTAGCAAGATAACGTGGGCCCCAGCGGCCGCGGCTTCCCCGGCCTCCTGCACAGTCTCCACTTCCACTTCGACTTTGATGGTGTGGGATGCCTTGGACAAGGCTAACCGGATGACGTCCTGAAGCCCCATCTCCTGGGAACGTAGCGCCTCGATATGGTTGTCCTTGATCAATATGCCGTCGGCCAAGTTGAGACGATGGTTGTGGCCCCCGCCCATTCGTACGGCATACTTGTCCAGGTACCGGTGCCCCGGAGCGGTCTTGCGGGTGTCCACTATTCGGGCTTGGCTCCCTTCGATAGCCCTAACGTATTGGTTGGTGTCGCTGGCTATGCCGCTCATCCGCTGTAAGAAGTTCAGGGCGACACGTTCGGCGCGCAGGATACTGCCGGCGTCGCCTTCTATCCGCGCCAGATCCGTCCCGGGGGTAAGGGCTGAACCGTCGGGCAAAACCACTCGGATGTCCAGGCTTGAATCGATGCGCAAGAAAACGGCCTGGCTGACCTCTATGCCCGCCAGCATCCCATGGCCTTTAGCCCGGATCATGCCCACGGCCCGGATTCCCTGGGGGACCAGGGCTTGGGTGGTGGGATCGTTGAACGCCTGATCTTCCGACAGGGCGGCGTCGATCAGATTGTAAACTTCCGGAGGCAATTGACTCACGAGGCGTCCTCCTCTCGCGTCAGTACCAAGCGCGCATCCGAATACCCGGCATGGTTCGACAAGCTCACCACGAACGGAGCGGGGTCACCACGAACGGGATAGATAACCCGATCGGGCTCGGTTGCCGGACAATTGTACCGCAAATTCCTGTAGCTGGAGTGGGCAAAAGTAAAGGCCCGCCTTATTTACGCCGGGCGGGCCACTTTTCACTGTCGGTACCGGGAAAGATCGTCTGACCTAGCGCAACGACAACATCCTTTCCAGAGCTACTAGGGCGTCTTGTTTTACGTCTTCGGGTACGGTGATCTGGTTGATGACCTGACCGTCCAGCAGCCCTTCCAACACCCACAACACGTAAGCGGGGTGGATGCGGTACATGGTGGAGCAAGGGCAGATCACCGGATCTAGGCAAAAGACAACTTTGTCCGGATTTTGCAGGGCAAGACGGTTCACCAAGCTGACCTCGGTGCCTACGGCCCACTGGCTGCCCGCCGGAGCCTCGTTGATGGCCTTCCTGATGAATTCCGTGGAGCCGACCAGGTCCGCGGCCTGCACCGTTTCCATGGTGCATTCCGGATGGACCACGATGGTGATGTCCGGATAGCGCTCACGTGCCGTTTCTATCTGCTTTACGGAGAACCGGGTGTGCACGGCGCAATGGCCTTGCCAAAGGATGAGTTTGGCATCTCTAAGCTGCTCCGGCGTATTTCCACCCATGCGTTTGAAGGGGTTCCAGAGCGCCATCTCGTCCAGGCTCAGGCCCAACTTCAAACCGGTGTTACGTCCCAGGTGTTGATCCGGCAGGAAAAGCACCCGCTGGGATTGTTTTAGGGCCCAGTCCATGACGGCCACGGCGTTGGACGAGGTGCAAACCGCGCCACCAGTTCGGCCGCACAGGGCTTTGATGGAGGCGATGGAGTTCATGTAGGTGACCGGAACGATGCCGCCATGGTCTCCCAGAACTTCCTGCAGGTCTTCCCAGGAGTCGTCGACGTCATCCATGGGAGCCATGTCGGCCATCGAACAACCCGCGGTGATGTTGGGCAAGATGACTTTTTGGTGGGGCGCGCACAGAATACAGGCCGTCTCGGCCATGAAGTGAACGCCGCAAAAGACTATGTAATCGGCGTCGGGAAGTCGGGCAGCCTCCTGGGACAAGAGGAACGAATCGCCTTGAAAGTCGGCGTACTTGATGACTTCTTCCCGCTGGTAATGGTGTCCCAAGATCGTCACCGACTTGCCCAGCTTTTGTTTGGCCTCATGGATCCGCTGGTCTAGTTCTTCGGCGCTTAGGTGAAGGTACTCGTTGGAGATTTTCTGCCAGCGTATGTTGACCGCCATCTCTTCAGCAAGAGACTTGGCGGGAAGCTCGTCCTCGGGCTTGCAGAAGGCGGCGTGCTCTAACTCGGTGATGGGTATTGTAGGCTGACGGGTTCGGGTGGCCATCAAATGTTCCCTCAGGGATGCAAATGAACGTATTGCTGAGTCAGTTCCCCTTGTAACGACCAGGGACTGGATCGCGTGATATCCAGATTGACTAACTCTCCCAGGTGCTCATCTTCAGATTGGAAGAACACCAGCTTATCGGACCGGGTGCGCCCATGCCACTTCCCATCCCTGCGGCCTTCCACCAGTATATCAACTTTCTGTCCCACAAGGGCTGAGTTAATCTCGGTGAGAATGCCTTCTTGCAATTCCTCTAGCCTCACCCTCCGGCGGGCCTTCTCATCCTTGGAAACCTCGTCCTCCATCGTCCGCCCCGCTACCGTGCCGGGACGGGACGAGTAAGCGGCGCAGTGGACTTTGTCCGGGCGCAACTCCGCGATCAAGTCCACGGTCCTTTCATATTGCTCCTCGGTCTCACCGGGGAACCCCACAATTATATCAGTAGCTAATGATGAGTGGGGGATATTATCGCGGATTCGCCCGACCAGATCTATAAACTCTTGGCGGGTATAAGGCCGGCGCATCGCTTTCAACACGTCATCGTCGCCGGCTTGGACCGGCAGATTGATGTGTTCGCAAACCTTGGGCAGGTCCGCCACCGCACGAATAATCTCGCCGGTGAAGAAGGACGGGTGGGACGTCAGGAATCGTATGCGCTCCAAGCCGTCAACACCGTTCAACTGGGTCAAAAGGTCAGCTAGATCAGGTTTTTCGGGCAGGTCGAGACCATAGGCGTCCACCGTTTGGCCCAGCACAGTCACTTCCTTAACGCCCCGGTGTACCAGCAGCTCCACCTCTCGAACTACCTCCCCCACCGGGCGGCTCACCTGCCGCCCCCTGCGGTAGGGGATGATGCAAAAGGTGCACATAAGGTCGCAGCCGTGGATGATAGGGACGTAACAGGTCACATCGGGTTGGGCCGGCGCCAGAGCCCCCACGCAGCCTTCCCAATCAAGGCCGACGCGCTCACCAACCAGGTCCAGCAAGGGGCCGTACTGCTGGGGACGCATGAACACGTCGACGAAGGGGAAACGGCGAGCCAAATCGTCGGTTTTGGCGCCAACCATGCAGCCCATCAAAGCGACCACTCGGCCGGGTTCATTGCTTTTCCAGGGCTTCATCCAGGTGAGGTGCCCTACCACCTTGTCCTCGGCCTGCTGGCGCACGACACAGGAGTTCAAGACCACCAAGTCAGCCTCGCCGGCGGTTTCCACTTCACGCAGGCCTAGTTGCTCCAAGGCCGACCCTAACCGCTGGGAGTCGGCTTTGTTCATCTGACATCCGATGGTCCAGAGGTGGAAACTCTCCATTCTAAATACTCTTCTTATCCAGAAAGACACGTGTCTGGCGATATATGAACGGCGGAGGGAGTGGGATTCGAACCCACGATCCCAATTTCTCAGGATAAGCGCTTAGCAGGCGCCCGCACTAGACCACTATGCGATCCCTCCCATCCTGGGTACATGGTATCAAATGGCCCCAGGCACAGCAATACCCGGCGAAATTACCTGATCAGTCACCGGAATTCGGACTCGGTGCGGATGGGCTCGCTAGTGTCAGACGCCCGGCTGGAATATATCCCTGCAAGTTCAGACGCCAATTGTGCGGGAAACGCCGGGCGGATTCGTTTAGCAATAAAACGTCATTCATCGTAACAAATTAGGCGCGTGGGTAACGTCAACCACTAGAATTATTCTAATGTTAGCATATTACGTCATTCGCCATATAGATGCCGGTATTGACAGTCATCGGCGCATGCCATATCATTCTTGGTGATAAATTGCTGGATAACACAACGGAGAGAGTGCTAATGGATGAACTCGACCGCAAGATAATCAGCCTGTTGCAAATGGACGGGCGGGCATCTAACGCCAAGATTGCCCGTGAGGTCGGGGTCAGCGAAGGTACCGTCCGGCGGCGGCTGCGGCGGTTGATCCAAGAAGACGTGGTTAAAGTGATCGCAGTGCCCAACCTGGAAAAATTGGGTTACGCCACCACCGCCCTCATCGGTTTGCAAACGGGTCCGGGCAAATCTGACGCTGTGGCCGAAGAAATTGCAAAGCTGGAAGAAGCCCATTACGTCGCCATCACCACCGGAGCCTACGATGTCTTTATCTGGGCCGGATTGGAGTCGGCGGAAAGTCTG
>JAKUQE010000232.1 GCA_022450395.1 Dehalococcoidia bacterium
AATGGCCCAATCCGGTACGGCGAATCAAATGCAAGAGACCGCAGGTGTTCATCCAGCCACTGTCTCGCGACCAGCTCTTAAGGTTGTTCGAAGTAGCAGAAGCTACCGCTCCCAGCCAACTAATAGCGTCCCGCAACCGGGCTATGCTACTCACGTTAATCGACGGAGCTTTAAGGGCCGGTGAATTGATTTCAGTACGTAAGGACGACTTGTCTACCGATGGCTCTTTGATCGTCCACGGCAAAGGAGCAAAAACGCGGCAGGTGGCCTTATCTGAGGTCACCGTAGCTGCAATTGACGGTTATTTAGCGAGGCGCTCAGGTGGTTCGGACCACCTATTTGTTAGCGGAGGTGGTTCGGGGCTAGGTTACGAAGCTATTAAAAGCCTATTCCATCGCTGGAAGAAGGCAGACTCACATTCTTTCACCAATATTCGGCTATCGGCACACACCCTGAGGCATACTTCGGCAACAATGCGGCGGTTAGCTGGGATGAGCGAAGGCGACCTCCAGACTTATTTGGGACATGCAACGTCCGCGATGACTAGGCACTATTCGGCGGCTGCTTTAGCTCGTTCTGCGAATTTTGTAGCCAGGCAAACTTCGCCTGTGATAGAGCTTTAACTCTTCTCGAGTAGTCAAACGCTGTCCTGGCTGCCTGATTGTGTACAATCCAACAAGGTCACTCCCATAGCATTGATCAGATTCAACAAGGCAGGCTGTCCGAAGAATGAACGACATCTCCCTGGTGATAGCCAGAAATCTTAGTGCGCGCTTGCCCTTTTACTATGGCTGGATCGTGGTGTTCGCCGCAGGCACGACCACATTCGCTAGGATGGCGCCGTCCACCACTACCCTGGCGGTATTTGTGTCGCCCATGGCCGACGAGTTTGGCTGGAGCCGTACACTGATCGCTGGCTCGGTTAGCATGGGCGCGCTGTCGTCCATCTTTATCTCACCGGCGGTAGGCTGGGCGGTGGACCGGTACGGCGTGCGCTTGATCCTAACTGGCAGCATGCTGGTGCTGGGCGTGGCGATGATCTCCTTGGCATGGGCCACGGTGCCCCTGTTCTTTTACATGGGTTTCGCCACCGGACGTGTCATATTCCACGTCCCGGTGCAGATTGGGACTGGCGCTTTGATCTCCCGATGGTTCATCAGGAAGCGGGGCCGGGCCATCGGCATAATCTACCTGGCAGGGGCCGTTGGGGGAATTGTAACCGTCCAGATAGCCTCGTTGGCCATATCTCATTGGAGTATAGGAGCTGCTTGGTTATTGTTGGGGGGTCTGGTACTGGCAGTAGCCGTACTGCCGTCGGCGCTCTTGATAGTAGACCGGCCGGAAACCATTGGTCTCCAGCCCGACAACCAGCCACCCTTGAGTTCTGAAGGCAGAGTCGAACTGGAGGAAGACAGCCACGGTGAGGCCGAGTGGACCCCTCGCCAAGCCATGCGCACGCGCGCGCTTTGGGTACTGACGGTCGTGGTTGGCGTGCTGTTTATGACCCAGGCAGGGATATCGGTCCATGTCGCCGCATTCTTCCTGGACCGGGGATTGAGCCTCACTGCGGCTGCAAACGCGATCACCATCAACGCCGCGGTGAACGCCTTCGCCAGCCTGATGTGGGGGGCAATCATCGAGCGGACCACGGTCCGCGTGGCAATGACCGGACTGATGCTTCTCAGCGCAGCGTGCTCGCTTTCCCTGCTGTCGGTCACATCGGAGGGGTCCGCGTTCGGGGTGGCTGCGCTTCTAGGGCTCGTCGCAGCCGGTGGAAACGTCATCCCGCCCGTGGCCTTCGCGTCCTACTTCGGGAGGCGGTCGATTGGCAGCATACGGGGAATCAGCGAGACCGGAGTCCAAGTCGGTCAGATGATAGGCGCTTTATTCTCAGGTTTGGTGTACGACCTGAGCGGCAGCTACGCTGCTGCTTTCATAACTTTCGCCATCCTGGGTCTTGTGGGCGCCCTGGTGGTCAACTCTTCAAGGCCCCCGATCCGAGCCGGAAAAACGGATTCCGTAGGTCTGGAGCAGCTACCAAGAGACGGTAATTAGACTGGCTAGAACGCTTTAAGTCCCCCAATCCGCCCGCATTTATGCCGAGCAGGTGAGCAGCGAGGACGCCATTAAAGCCTACAAGCCCATTGTCACTTGAGGAGACGGACACACAGTGCTTGCCGAAACGTGGCCTGGAGAGTGCCGAAACGCATCATGTTACCTTGACTATACAATAGCAACCACAGTGGCCTAACTCAGAACAAATGCTCTAAACTCTCAATTTTATGACGTACTGTGAAGGCAACTCTAGTACCTATTCACTTAAAAAACATTATTATTTTTATATATAAGTATAGCTATCAGCACCCTCACAGTATGGCAGAAAATTGAGAGGTGCCCATAATACATACGATTAGCTATTGTGGTTGCTACTGTAAGGTCAACCTAAGTGCATATTTAGCGATTGAATCAAGAATTGCTATCTGCCTGGTATGCGGTCATCCACGGCTAAATCAGCCACCTGCATCCCCATAACGGCCACCAATCGGCAGGAACTGGGCATACCGGGGTTAAAGCTTCTTCCTAACCTGCAATTAATCAAACGGCTGGTGAACTAACTCCATTTCAAGCCGCCTGGTAGTCCTTCCCCAAGGGTCATCGTCGGGTATTGCGGTGGCCCTTTTCTACAGCAGGGCTAGGATGCCGATTACCACCAATGCGCCAATTACTAAAATCCAGAGTAATGCCGGAATCAATGTCGCCCAATCGGGCTGGTCTAAAGGTGAACGTCCTCAAGTAGGCATATCTAAACCCTGTCACTTAGAGAATTGCGTCTACCGGCGGTACTCGTCGCCGCAGTCACCAATCGCCTGGTACAAGTCCCGCGACCGGCTCAACACCGACTCGATCTCGTCCAGGTCCTCCGGATCAAGCTCAAAACCGAACACCTGGGCGTTGTCTTCCAGGTGTTCGGCCACTCCCAGCCTGACCCCAACGATCACCCCGGCCACGGCAGGGCGATCCACGATATAGCGCATGGCCACGTCGGCAATGCTGACCTGGTGCCGGTCGGCGATGCCCTTCAGAGCAAGGAGCAGTTCTTGGAGCAGGTCCCAGCCGCCCCAGGCGTCAACCATTTGCTTGTACTTACTCAAGCTGGCAGTAGTCAAAGCCGCGCGGCCCGGCTCAGGCTGACCCAGATACCTGTCTGACAGCAATCCCCCGGCCAGCGTGCCGTATGCCAGAAGGTGGATGCCTTGCCCCTGGCAATACTGGGTCATCTTTATCTCTGGCCTGCGGTCGATTAAGGAGTACTGCACCTGGTTGGAAACTACTTGGTGGCCCTCATCGACGATTTTCTCAAGGTGCTGTGTATCGAAGTTGGTCAGCCCTAGGTGCCGGATCTTGCCTTCATCACGCAGTTCACCCAGATGGCCCATCGCTTCCAGGTAACGCTCATCACCATAGTCCCACCAGTGGAACTGGAGGAGGTCTAAGGACTCAACGTCCATCCTGCGCAAGGATTTGTTGATGTTCTCCTCCACCCAGTTTCGATCCATTGGTCCGAGATTGGGGACCCACTTAGTGAAGGCTTGGATGCCCGCCGTTGTATCACCACCCCGGCGATCTGCAAGCCGCCGCCGGAACTCGCCGATGAAGTCTTCGGCAGGGCCGTAGTGATCGGCTAGGTCCCAGGTGGTGGACCCTGCGTCTAGATAGGAGAACATGCTCTCAACAGCCTTATCGGGATCGATATGGCCGTGGGCGCCCGACACCTGCCACATCCCGTTAAGGGCGCGGCAGATTTGGAGTTCCGTGGCAAGTTGGATTCTGCTGGATGGGGGTGTCGGCAAGAAAGAGTCTGTTTCCATCGCTAACCTAGACCAAGACATAAATACGGTGTTACCAAAGGAGATCCATGACGGCTGATAATAGTAAGGCTTGTGGGTCTGACGATATCAGGGTCTTGTAATCCACATCATAAATCAAGTATCTCAGGAACGATTAGGCCTCCACGGGTTGTACCATAACCCCAATCATCTATCAATCCGGCAATCTCATCGGCCAGCTTTTGACCTCCTTGGACAGACGGTTCGACGGGGTTTGCGTAGTCGCCGCTATCCGTAAAGATGGCCCTGATATCGAGGATAGGAAGTAGGCGTAGTGACGCCTCTTCGACAATCACGTCGTTGAACAATCCCAGGGCCGTTGAAGTGTAGGCGTTCAGCGATAATTTGACAATTT
>JAKUQE010000233.1 GCA_022450395.1 Dehalococcoidia bacterium
ACGCTTGCCGCGACCCGGAATTGGCCGCCCGGCTGGCCGCCACGGGCCACACCGAGTTGGGTTTCGATTCAGTGATGCCTTACTTCACCATCATCCAAGAGTCTTCGGCCCTGGGCTGTGACATGCAGTGGGAAGACAAGGACAATTGGCCCACGGTACGGATGGCCAATCCGATATGGAAGGGGCTGGAAGACATCCACATACCGCCTGGGTTCCTGGAACACCGGGACAACCTGGCGATCACCAAGTCGATAGAGCTACTCAAGCAAGAGTTCGGCGACCGGGTGGCGGTAATCGGCAAGACCATGGGTCCTTGGACCCTGGCCTACCACGTTTTCGGGGTGGAGAATTTCCTCCTGATGACCGTCGACGACCCGGACATGGTGCTGCGGTCTCTACACAAGCTGAAAGAGATCTCGGTGCTGTTTGGCGAGGCTCAGATAGCAGCGGGGGCCGACGCCCTTACTTTCCCGGACCATGCCACCGGCGATCTGGTAAGCGGCGAGTACTACCGTAAATTCTTGATGGAGATCCATCAGGAGATGGCCGAGCGTCTCAAAGTGCCCTTGATCCTGCACATCTGCGGCAACACCCTGGACCGCATGGACTACATCGCCCAAACCGGCATGTCCAGCTTTCACTTCGACTCCAAGAACGACCCCCAGCAAGCCATGGATGTTGTCGGCGGGCGCATAGGATTGGTGGGCAACATCAACAACCCGGAAACCCTGTACGCCCGTGGCCCGGAGGAGGTCCGTCAGGAGGTGTTCCGGTGCCTGGACGCCGGAGTGCAGATGATTGCCCCCGAATGCGCCGTGCCCTTGGCCACCAAACTGGAGAACCTGATCGAGATTCCCCGAGCGGTCAAGGCATGGACCGAGGAGCACAGCTAGGTTCGAAATCAGCTAATTGTTGTGGATTGACCGGATTCGATGACCTGCAATTGGTGCGAAAATGTCATGCTGAGCCAGCCGCAGCGGCGAAGCATCTGGGGTGGGGCGGCCCCCTCATCCCCAGATTCCTCTCCTTCCGCCGAAGGACCGGAATGACAATAGTCGCTTCCACCTGAATGTTGTACTAGGCCTTGCAGACCTTGAAACCCTGAATGGAGAACGCAACGTGACCATAGTGAACGATGGCTTGGAGCAAGAGTTGGGCCACGTGTCCAACCCGGCCGAGCTTAGACATATCCGGGGCCTGTTCGACGAATCGGACGCCCTGATGCAGCAGATCGCCTATGACCTGATAACCGGCCAAAACGTTGAGGTTGACCGGCTCACTCAGGAGGCCCTTGGCCAGGGTTATTCCGCGGAGACCATCCTGGACAACGGCCTTATTGCCGGCATGGCGATCGTGGGGATCAAGTTCCGGGATAACATCATATTCGTACCGGAAGTTTTGGTAGCCGCCCGGGCCATGAAGGCCGGCATGGTCTACCTAGACCCGATCCTCTCCGCGTCCGGCATCGAACCCTTGGGCATCGTGGTCATGGGAACGGTCAAGGGAGACCTGCACGACATAGGCAAGAACCTGTGCATCATGATGCTCCGCGGCTCCGGGTTCACCGTCCACGACCTGGGGGTGGACACCAAACCCGAAGAATTTATAGACGCCGTCTTGGAGCACGGCGCTCAAGTGCTGGGCATGTCGGCCTTGCTCACCACCACCATGCCCAACATGGGCCGGACCATCCAGGCGTTTGAGGACGCTGGAATGCGCGACGAAGTCAGGATAATGGTGGGCGGCGCCCCCCTGAATCAGGAATTCGCCGACGACATGGGCTCCGACGGCTACGGTAAGGACGCCATGGACTGTGTAACTCTGGCCAAACGATTGTTGGGCCTGGAAGAGGTTCCCGAAGCGGCGCCGGCGGCGACCTGAGGAATCGGATCTGTGGAAAATAGCGTAGACAAAGCCCGTGTCCAGGCCAGCATGGCCCGGCTGCAGGACATCCTGAAGGGGATCGGGGAAACCGCCAACGAGGTTTCAACCTGGCGATGCCCCTACAAGAACGCCCAAGACCTGTGCACCGCCAAATTCGGCTGCCGCAACCAGTCACACCCACCCGCTGGGGACGACTTGCCGGTCTGTCTGGGCAGCGACGATCTAGACTATCGTGAAGCCTGGGAAGCCGAACGAACATCTGAATGAGGCTCTAGAGTCCGTCCTCCGCTGCTGCCCACCACATAGCCAACGCATATTGCGATGTCGGGGCAGGTTTGAAACCTGCCCCGACATCGCAATAGGACACGCGTAACGAGGCGAACTTTTACGCCGCAATTAAACCCCTCCGATCCACGATGCTACAATATTGCCATGTCTCCCTTGCATCACTCCGGCCAAGTTATTGAGCTAACCGCCGGACGCACGATTTTCGACTACGCCGACGAAGTAAGAGTCAGGGTACCCACCTCCTGCGGCAGGGTGGGCGATTGCCACGAATGCATCGTCGAGATCAGGCGGGGCATGGAGGGTCTGAGTCCTCCCACCAAGGCCGAATCTTTCCTGAGCGGCAACTACCGGCTGGCCTGCCAGGCATCTATCGCGGACCCCGGCGCAGACGTCGAGTTCGCTCCCTTGCGCCGCCAGCCGAGAATCCTCACCCGATCCGTCCATCGCGACATAGACCCGGACCCGCTGACCGTGCGTGAGGGAGATTCCGTCTTGTTCAACGGCCACCAGACCGGCCGCTACCAGGGCAGCATTTATGGGTTGGCCATCGACGTGGGCACCACCACCGTGGCGATGAACCTGGTGGACTTGGAATCCGGCGGCACCATACACACCGCGTCCTTCGAAAACCCTCAAAAGTTCGGCGGCAGCGACGTAATGAACCGCATCGCTTACGACGGCGGCCCTAACCAGGGCGAGTTGCGGCAGGTGATGTTGTCCGCCATAAATTTTGAGATCGGGGAGATGGCCCGCAGTTTGGGGTTCCACCGCCGCCGCATCTACGAAGTGGTCGTGGTGGCCAATTCCACCATGCGGGACCTGCTGTTTGGCCTTGACGTGCAATCCATCGGCGAGAGACCCTACCAGTCTTCAACCGAGATAGAACTCCACCAGGGCAAGCGGGCCACCACCGCCCTGAACGTGCGAGCGGGAGACCTGGACCTGCGGGTACACCCCGACGCCAACGTTTACGGCGGTCCTTTGATCGGCTGTCACGTGGGAGCGGACGTCGCCGCCGACCTCCTGGCCGTTGGCATGGACCAGACTGACGATGTGGTGATGCTGGTGGACGTGGGCACCAATACCGAAGTGGTCATCGGCAATCGGCACCGCATGATGGCGGCATCCTGCCCAGCGGGCCCGGCATTTGAAGGCGGGCAGATCACCTTCGGAATGCCCAGCTACGACGGCGCAGTGGAATCGGTGGAATTGGTGAACGGCCGCGCCAACTGCCGGACTATCGGCGGGGTTGAACCTCGGGGGATCTGCGGCTCGGGGTTGGTTGACCTGTTGGCCCAACTGAGGTCCGGCGGCCAAATGAACCATTTGGGCGCGTTTCTTGACGGCGGAAACGAGTTTTTCTTCGCGCCGGAACAAGGCATGTCGCTAACACGCGCCGACATCAGCGCCCTAGCCCAGGCCAAGTCGGCCAACTATTCGGGCCAGTACATCGTCTTGAGAAACTACGGAGCGCCCCTGGAGGAGATCAGCCGGCTGTATCTGGCGGGCGCCTTCGCCAACCACATCAACGTGGACAACGCGATGCAGATCGGCTTCATCGCCGATTTTCCTCCCGGCAAGATAACCAAGATGGGCAATGCGTCGCTGGAGGGGGCCACGCTGATGCTCATCTCCGGCAAGATGCGGCAGACGGCCGAAGAGTTGGTGCGGCGTGTAGAGCACGTCGAATTGGAGTCTAC
>JAKUQE010000234.1 GCA_022450395.1 Dehalococcoidia bacterium
GCCAGGTAGCTTTGGGTATCGCGGAACTTCTGGAGAGCTACGGTATCGCCGCGCCCTGATCCGTCGGTTAACTCCGGTCATGCGCTGTCTTTGACGTGGGAGGTGACGGCGGGGGCCGAAGCCAGGATACTGGCTTCAGCCGCAACGACCAAGACTAGGAGGCCAACATGCATCTAGGCGCGATATTTCCCCAAACCGAAATTGGCGCGGACCCGGTCGCGGTCCGCGACTTCGCACAGGCTGCCGAGGCAATGGGCTATGAGGATCTGGCGGTGTTTGACCACGTACTGGGCGCGGATGCCAGCCAGCACGCAGATTGGGACCGTCCATACCGCCACACGGACTTATTTCACGAACCCTTTGTGCTCTTTGGATACCTGGCAGCCCTCACCGAGACTATCCGGATGACTACCCAGATACTGATCCTGGGACAGCGGCAGACCGCCCTGGTGGCCAAACAGGCGGCAGAAGTCGACGTGCTCACCGGCGGACGCCTCCGCCTGGGTGTCGGCATCGGCTGGAACCACGTGGAGTACGAGGCGTTGGGAGAAAATTTCAGCAACCGGGGCCGGCGGAGCGAGGAGCAAGTTAAGCTCTTGCGGGAGCTGTGGACTAAAGACGTAGTGGACTTCACCGGCCGGTATCATCGAGTCACTCACGCCGGGATCAATCCCCGCCCCATCCAGCAGACCATCCCCATCTGGTTCGGCGGTGGAGCTGACCGGGTTGTGCGCCGCATCGGCGAACAGGGCGATGGTTGGTTTCCTCAATTCCAGCCCGACAGCGAGGGACAGGAGCGGATCGCCATGATGCGCCAGTTCGCGAAAGACGCGGGCCGGGATCCCATGGCCATTGGGATCGAAGGCCGGATCCCTTTCGGCGACGGCGACCCCGAGATCTGGAACAAAGCCGCCGCGGCTTGGGACGAAGCCGGCGCTACCCATCTCTCGGTGAATACCATGCGCGCCGGGCTTCAAGGACCAGACCAGCACATCGAGGCCATCCGCAAGTTTAAAGAGGCGGTGTCGGGTTAGACCAATAAAAGTCCCCCCCTTCGTAAGGGGGGACGGTTTACGGGCCTTCCTAGCCCGTCTTGTTACCTAGCAGCTTGCTCACCCGGTCCAAGACGCGGTGGCCGACCTCATACTTGGTCAGAACGGGCAACTCGTCAACATTGAGGTCCCGGTCTATCAGGGTCACCTTGTTGGTGTCGACGCCGAAACCGCTGTCCGGGTCGGTGAGGTCGTTGGCCACGATCAGGTCGAGATTCTTGCTCCCCACTTTGACTTTGGCGTTGGCGATCAGGTTCTGGGTTTCGGCGGAGAAGCCCACTTTCACGAAATCGCCCGTGGCAGCTTCTAGGATGTCCGTGGTCTTGGCCAGATCGATGGTCAGATCACCGCCCGACTTTTTAATCTTTTGCTCCGCTTCGTTTTTTGGCCGGTAATCGGCCACGGCAGCGGCCATGATCAGGGCGTCCGCTCCCTTCACCCTTTGCAACACTGCGTCGCACATCTCCTGGGCCGTCTTGACGTTGACGACCTCCACCAGGGCAGGGTCGGGCAGACCCGTCGGCGCCGCCACCAGAATCACTTTGGCGCCCCGGTCGCGGCCTGCTTCGGCCAGCGCGTAACCCATCTTGCCTGAAGAGTGGTTGGTAATGACTCTGACCGGGTCTATGGGTTCCATGGTGCCCCCGGCGCTGACCACGATGGTGCGCCCTGCCAGATCGCCGTCCTTCCCCAACGCGTAGGCGATGTGGCCGAGCAACTCTGGGGTTTCCAGGAGGCGGCCCATACCGATCAATCCCGAAGCCAGCCTTCCTGATGCCGGTCCGGCGATCAATACACCCCTCTGCCGGAGCTTGGCCATGTTCTCCTGGGTGGCGGCGTTGCTGTACATGCCGCCATCCATGGCAGGAGCCACCAGGAGGGGGGCCGTGGCCGCGAGGACGGTGGTGGTCAGCGAGTCGTCGGCAAGCCCAGCCGCCAGTTTGGCGATGCAGTGGGCCGTGGCGGGCGCGATGACGACCAGATCGGCCCGTTGCGCCAGTTCGATATGCTCGATACTGTAGGTGGAGTCCGGGTCGAATAAGTCGGTGACCACCTCCCGGTGTGTGATACTGCGGAAGGCCAGGGGCGTGACGAACTGGGTGGCCCCGTAGCTCATCACCGTGTCCACCAATGCCCCCGCCTGCACCATCTTGCTGGCCAGGTCCAGGGCTTTGTAACAGGCGATGCTGCCGGTCACTCCCAGGATTACGCGTTTATTCTCTAAAGGTCCGGGCATGTCGGTTCACCTATTCTCCTTTAGCCGGCTGATTGGCAGGTGAGTTTGCCCGTTGTTGATTCATTTGATGGATCAAGCGCAGTCCGACTAACGTCAGGTCCGGATTGATATCGTCGAAAACGCTCGTCTCTTTGGCAACGACCGAAATCAGACCTCCGGTGCCTATGACCTTAGCGTCCTGGCCCAGTTCGTTCTTGAATCGTTCCACCATGAAGGTCACTAATCCAACATAGCCCAATACCAATCCTGACTGCAAAGCGGCCGTTGTGTTCTGTCCGATGGCCGTTTTGGGCGCCTGCAGCTCCACGCGCCGCAGTTGAGAAGTGTTGAGGAACAGGGATTCGGCAGCCAAGCTGATTCCGGGAGCTATCGCTCCTCCCAGGTATTCTCCATCCCTGGTCACTCCGTCGAACACGGTAGCCGTGCCCATGTCAACGATGATCGCCGGAGTTCCATATAACTCTATGGCGGCCACTGCATCTACGATGCGGTCGGTGCCCACGTCTCGGGGACTATCGTACAGAATCTTAAGCCCGGTCCGAGTACCCACGGAAACGGTGAGCGGCTTGAGATCGAAGAAGTTTTGGCACACCTCGTCTAACACCACGGTGAGCGGCGGGACCACGCTGCAGATGCAGGCGGCGTCGAGTTGGGACGGTTCGATTCCCTTTTGCCGCAGAAGACCGGTCAGCAACAAGCCGTACTCGTCAGCCAGTCTTCGCGTGTCCGTGGCCACCCGCAAAGTGGTGGTCAGGTGATCGCCGTCGAACACACCCAGGGTTACGCTGGTATTGCCTATGTCTATTGTGAGCAGCATGACTTTTGATGGGTCTGATTACGGCGATGATACCACAAGGCCGGACAAGCTCCGAGGCACGGTATATTCGTAATTCGGCCAAACCACTCCTAAGGCAATTATATGGTAGCCCATCCATGGGGGGCAACGCGGGTTATCGGTGGGTGACGGAAATTGCTTCCCTTGCCCATAGGGTAGAATTGGGCAAGCTGATACGGAGGCGAGGCAACGAATTATGAATATTGAACGCGTTACGGTGGAGGTGCTGGAAACACCGGTGGAGTCCCAATACACGGCGGCGGGTAACCAGGTGAGCACCAACTACCATGTTCTAGCCCGAATATTTACCGGCGGCGGTGTACAGGGCATCGGATTCGACGTGGTGTTGCGGCCGGCTCTGGTTAAATCTCTGGCCCAGACCACCCAGGAATTGGGCCAACTGCTCATCGGCATGAGTGTCCTTGAGATCGAAGCTGCCCGTGCGAAGTTAGAGCGGGCCAGTGGATGGGCCGGACCGGGCGGTCTGGTGAATATGGCGATGGCCCCCTTGGATATCGCCATGTGGGACGCCAAGGGCAAGATCTTGGGACAACCACTGTACCGCCTCTTGGGCGGCTACAGGGACCGGGTCCGGGCCTACGCCAGCGACTCTCTTTGGTACAGCCTGCCCCTGGACGCGCTGGCACGTTCTGCTCAGGACCACGTTGCTCAAGGCTACGACATGGTCAAACTGCGATTGGGACACGAAGCCAAGCCCGAAGGAGAGGTTCAGAGGGTACGAGCGGTCCAAGAAGCCGTTGGACCCCAGGTTCAGATTATGGTGGACGCCACGGAGAGTTGGAATGAAGGTCAGGCTGTGGCGTTTGGGCGAGCATTACAGGAGGCTGGGATAGTCTGGCTTGAAGACCCCATGTCCCACCAAGATCTGTCGGGACTGGCCCACCTTTCGGACGCGCTGGACGTGCCTATCGCAGCGGGCGAGCACCTTTTCGGTTTGGACCCATTCCAAAAGACCTTCGACGCCCGGGCGGTGGATATAGCTATCATCGACCTGGCCAGAGTAGGCGGAATCACCCCTTGGATGAAGATT
>JAKUQE010000235.1 GCA_022450395.1 Dehalococcoidia bacterium
AGTGTCATTCAGACCGCAGGGAGGAATCTGGGGACGGGGGGCCACTCCACCGCAGATTTCTCGGCGCTCCGCTGCTCGAAATGACAAGGTGTCACAATCAGGTAGTCGAATACAATCAACTTGAAAGCTACTAAACCTCTTCCACCGCCACCGTGGCAATTCCATAAGTGCCGTAGAAGAAGTGGGCGTAGTGGGTTGAACCGCCGGTGACGAAGAGGAGGTATTGCTCCGGGCTTTCCAGCGCGGGGATGGTCGCCTCGGGGTTTTCCTCCAGGTGTTGCAGCTCGGGGTGGTTCAGCCACTTGCCATCGGAGTCCTTGGGAACGCCTCGGACGCCGATGGCATCTTGCACGGAGATGCGGCACTTCTCGTGGAGCCAGGCTTGGGCGTCCTGCTTGCTCATACCGGCCTCGGCCATGATGACGGCCCGGGACGGACTGAGGATGATGGGATGGTAGGGTCCCTGGTAGGACACTCGCTTGTTGGTGTGGCCTACCTGGGCGGACTGCCAACCCCTGATCCAGCCTCCGGCCCCGGCGTTCTTGTAGAACATCATCGAGGCGATGTTATTCAGGGTGTCCTCGTGGGACCGGGATGTGGAATCGATTATCGTCGTTGGGCCGGTCACGGTGACCACGGTGACCGCGCTCTCGTCCCGCTGGAACCCCCTATCCATGTGGTAGGGTTGCCAGGGACTGACCTCTTCGTTCTCGGCGATGCACATCCCGAACTTGGACGGCAGGCCAACGAAGTTGGGGTCTCCCGCCCCGGCGTTGCAGTAGCCGATGTTGATCAGGCACAGCCGCAGCGCCCGGCCGATGGCCGTGTTCGCGCTGTTGATGACACCCGGGCCCATGGCAGTGGTCCCAAAATTTAGACCAGCTTTCTTGGCGATGGGGCCGTTCACCAGAATTATGGGCGCTTCCGTATGGCCGGAGACCTGCATGTCCCGGTGATTCATCTCCGGTTTGGCCAGGCAGTCGATGGCGGCGAGGAGAACCGGGAATTGCTCCGGCCGGCAGCCTGCCATGACGGCGTTGATGGCGATCTTCTCGACCGTCGCCAGCCCGAAGCCGGGCTCCATCACCATGACCACGTCCTGAGGGGCTCGTTTGGTCCCCTTGAGCATCTGCTCGACGGCGGCGGGAGTGGGCGGCATGACCGGGATGCCGTCGCTCCAATCCCGTTCGGCAAGGAAGCGGTTCACTGCGTCGAGACCCTCGGGAGTTTCGTCCATCTCCACGGTGAAGGTCTCGGTGGCTTGGCCACCGGCCCTCGCACTCCGGCCGTTTCCCGCGGTCGCGGGAATCGTCGTGAGACCACGGATGATGCCGTCGATCTGCTCGTCCACCATCTTGTTTATGAAGTCCGCCTGCTGACCGGTGGTGGCGTGGGGAATGGTGACGAAGGCGGTGTTGGGCTGGCCCCATCCGTCAACGCAGGACTGCCAAGCCCTGGCAAAGCTTCGGGCGGCGATGGCCACGGCGGGGATCCCTGCCTTCTCGACGGCAACCATGTCGTGGGCAAGCCACGACGTGCAACCCCCTCAATGGGCGGTTGCGCCGACCATGGCGTCTATCTCCTTGGCGATCAGCGCCCCTTCCTCGTCATCGATATGATTCCCCCGGCTGAGGGCGGGACGGCCGGATCTAAGGTCGCCGCCGTACCTTTCAAACTTTACGTTGGGGAACCGCTCGCTGATGCGCATGGCCACCCGGTCCACGGCGATATCCGCGCCGCCCGTCATGTTGTTGTACAGGCCGATGGTCTTGCCCTCAAGGCTGGCCAGACGGGGGGCGGGAGGGATCTTGAAATCAACCCTGTCCGCCGCCGGGGACATGATCTGCAACTTCATGCTGTTTCTCCTATAGCTACCAGGTTAGGCCTGGCTCCCTTTCCTGCAATATCTCGCCGAACAATGTCAATATCTGGTCTATCCGGAGAACAACTATAGCCACTTCGATATCCTGCGGCGCGGGCATCCCGGACTCGGCCAATCGCCCCATCACCTCGTCATAAACCGGACCATCTCGATGTACGGCCGCGGTGCAACGGAACTTCCAACCGACTTCCCGTGCCGAGTCACGGAACAGGACCACGACTTTGGGATCCGTTTCGATGTGATCCAAGGGCCGGCGGCCGCTGCGGTCGCGGTACGCCAGAGAAGTCTCGTCGTAGGCCATCACGGTGCCGATGAATCCTGCGTTGGGAGTGCCATCGGGCGAGGCCGTGGCGACGATACAAGGATTCCCGCTGGCCCTGGCGCCGTTGACAGACTCGCGCATTTCCTCGGTCAAGTGAATCATCGTTTCAACCTTGTTTCCATATCAGACGGCTTCCCATCACCGGCTATGGGAGATTCAACGGCTCCCATTTGTCCTCGTCCGCTTCGTAGTAATACAGTTCATTGGTGCCAGGCTTGGTGGCAACCAGCGTGTGGACTATCCGGGACTCTTCATCGTAACTGAATATGTAGGGCTTCTCCCACTCCTCAGCCGGCAATGAGTCGAGGATACTCTGCAACTGCTGTTTAGTTGGGTTCATACCGTCACTACGCCTTAAGTATCTCGCGCCGGGACAGCACACGCTCCATCAGCGGACGCATACCAAGTTCGCTGGAGATAGCCAGGGACTCGTCCAGCAGGGACATGGCCTTGGCCCGGTCCCCCTCACCGTTACGCTGGAGGAGGGTGTCCGCATAGTCGCAGCAGGTCCAGGCCAGCTCCACGCGGTAGCCGGCGCGGCAGAACGTCAAACCATCCTCGTAGTGTTCTACTGCCTGATCAAGGTTGCTCATGGTGTGGGCGAGAAGGCCCAGTAGCCTATCGAAGCACATTATGCCTTGAACCGGCATCCCCCGATGCCCGGGTTCTAGGAATTCGTACATATCTGCAGCGGTCTCAGCATCTTGCCGGTTTATAGCCATTAGTGCCAGACTGATTCTGACCACATGGGTTATTACCGGGGCGGCAGTTGCGTCGGATAGAACCGCGTCGACCGCTCTCTGGGCGATCGGAACCCGGCCTACGTCGCCGGTTATGCGGGCGACGTAGGGAATAATCAAGGCCGAGAACGAGTTGGCCGTAGGGGCGGCGCCCATAACATTCAAAAGTTCACCCAGGTACTTGTCTCCTTGGTCAATGTTCCCTAGCTCGTGCTCCAGTGCTGTAAAGCGGTCGAGAATTCCAGAAAATCCCGGAGATACCGCCAAACCCTGTTCTCCAACGTGCCGCGCATTCTGCCAGTCTCCCATGGAATGGCGTAAGATCATGTTGTAGTGAAACGCCATGGCCTGAGAGTTTCCGCCGCGAAGGCGCTCCGACCCAATAAGCATTGCGGCGGCATGTTGCTGGGCGCCCTCCAGGTCCCCCTTGCAATAAAGGGCTAACGTAATGTCACCTTCGGCCCTAACCTGGACCATGAGGTCATCGGACGCCGTGGCTAGCTCCAAAGCCCGCTGGCTTTTTTTCAGCCATTCGTCAAAATTGAGATTGTACCGGTCGACTCTGGCGGCGTCGGCCAAGATTCTCATCTCTAGGCCTAAATCTCCCTCCCGCTCCGCGATGGCCAATGCCGCTTCTACCGCCTTCTGAGCGCCGTTGAAATCGCCTGCCTCCAAGCCCAAGACGTAACCATAGCGGAAGAGCAGCCGGCCCGCAGCATGGGAATCGGACGGTACCAGGCATAGGGCTCGGGAAATCAAGTTAGAAATCCCGGTGTCAATACCAGAAATCGATTCGTATGGGTATTCCGCAACGGATACAGCCTTCTCCACATCCCCAGCGTCAACGAAGTAGTCGAAGGCCCGCCTCAACGAAGCCACCGCTTCACGGAATTGATTCCTGTCGACTGTGGACAGCATAGCGCGCCCTTGTCCAAACAGTAGAGCTGCGGCCTCTCCATCCGCCGCAGGCTCGGACCCGGTCAGCGCCACGCCTTTAGCCGTCAGCGCCCGCCGGAAATGAGACTGCGCCTGCTCCCAGGCAAACGCAGCCAGGTCACGCTCCCCGGCCAACAACGAATAACGAACCAGCCGGTCTGACCCTAAAACGGTTTGGGCCTCGGCAAAGTGGAAAGCCAGCTCTGCAGCATGGGCCTCGGCGTCGTCCACATAATACTGCTCAAGGGACTCGGCGATCCGTGCGTGTAGCCGTACTTT
>JAKUQE010000236.1 GCA_022450395.1 Dehalococcoidia bacterium
GTCCGATGCGGCAAACATTGCCTTAGTCCTTGATCCACAGATTTACGCAAGCCAATACCGACATGACCTGGCCCATGATCTCGGATCCCCAAGTTAAATGAGCAAGCTCGAAGCTCTCTTCCCCGGGATAGCGATTCGCGGTATCCTACCCGACTCTGTGGTAACCGTGGTGACTGCCCAGTTCGGTTCAAATGCACCTGTACTTACCTACAAGACCGCCTCGGGATCCGTTGAGAACGAGTTGATCATTCGCTACAACGATTCACAACTTGAAGTATCTGAAACGGGTAAAACGTGGAGCTTCGACGGGGACTGCGCGCTTTTCAGCCGGGTATCCGAAGCGCACCGTATTCGGCTAGCGCATCCTTAAGACAGCAGAGTAGCGGTCGTGTCCCTGGCTAGGTTTGGAGATTTGACCGACCTTTACGGCCAAACCAAAGAGACCTTGGGCTCTCGAATCACGATAACCAGAGCTGGTAGCCGCAAGCTAAAGTGGGCCAGCACAAATGCAGAAAACCTATTGTTGATCAGTCAATCCGGGGATACGGACGTACAAGTGGATTTACACCCGGCTATACTGCAAAATATCAGCCTCGAATAGCTGCTGGGCGCGGGTATTTCTCCAGTGTTGAGGCGTTACCCCATGACAGATAACAAACTGAAATTGGTTATTGGAATATCCCAAGGTGTCTGGAATGCGTTCGGCGACCCCGCGACGGAAAAACTTCTTGATCCGCACCCCAATGTTCGTGTAGAAGTTGTATACGACGAAGAACAATTCGCCAAGCTGGCTCTGGAAGCCGATGGTGTCTTAACATTTAATCTCAAGATACCAACCCAGGCATTGCAACAGGGCTCTCGGTTGCGTTGGGTCCACTCCATTCCAGCAGGGATCGACGCTATCGCGACCCCCGAACTTCTGGCGGCGGAACACGTCGCGTTTACTGCATCAAAGGGGCCTCACGCGCCACTCATAGCCGAGCAGTTAGTATTGTTGATGCTGTCGTTGGCCCGTCATATGCCAGCCTTAGTCCATGCTCAGGATGCATGCCGATGGGGAAGGGACGAACAAGATAATGTGGCGCAGACATCTACTCAGTTGTTGGGTAAGACCATCGCGATTTTGGGTGTGGGACAGATTGGCCGGCATATGGCCAGAATCTGTAAAATCGGGTTCGGGATGAAGGTCCTGGGTATGTCGCGGACTAGCCGCGATTGTGAGTTCGTCGATGAGTATTTCGACCGCTCGAACTTGCACGAAGCCCTGGGAGAAGCGGACGTCGTGGCCCTGTGTGTCGCTCTGACACCAGCAACCGAAAACATCATCGGCAAGGCAGAATTCGAGGCTATGAAGTCCACAGCGTTTATAATCAACGCGGGACGAGGTGGGCTGATTGATGAGAATGCGCTGATTGATGCAATGAATGCAAATATTATAGGAGGGGCGGGTCTCGATACGGTGACGGTTGAGCCTTTGCCAGAAACCAGCCCGCTTTGGGGCCTGCCGAACACGATTATAACGCCTCATTCTGGACCGTTTACAGATAACCTGGGCGGCGAGGTGGTCAATTTCTTCATAGAAAATATTCGCCGTTTCGCCGAAGACGAGCCATTATTGGGAATAGTTCATCGCGACGAAGGTTATTAGGGACAATTAGCAAAAGCAAAAGGCCCCGGTTGTTGAAACCGGGGCTCTTTCATGCCTAAAAGTTGGTGACCCGCCCCGGGGTCGAACCGGGAACCCACTGGTTAAGAGTCAGTTGGAAACCGTGCTCAGGCGTGGTATCCAATGTTACTCGGTCCACCATCCGAGGCCTAAAACACCGTCCAACACAATATAACATCCAACGAACGGGCACATCCTGTGCACATTGTTTGCTAGGTGGATACAATTAAAAACTACCAAAGAGTGTCGCAAATCATAGTAATCGGGACCGGATAGGAGGGGATTTGGTGATGGAAGCAACCTGTGTTACCCATGTGGGAATCTGTGTGCGGGACATGGAGAAGTCCCTGGCCTTCTACCGTGACGCGCTAGGCATGAAGGTATTGGGGGAAAAGACCACCGATCCATCCGAGGGCGGTCAGCAAGGCGGGCGCATCCAAAATTACAAGCGCCAACGCCGGGTAAGAAGGTGGGTCAGCCTGGCCTACGGCGAAGGCGCTACTCCGACCCTAACTCTGACCAGCCATCCTGGGGAGGAGCCCGACGGGGCACCCATCCAACTGGACCAGGTAGGCATCAGCCACATCTCCTTCGGTGTTCATGACGTTAAGGCCCTGGCCAACGAACTCACGGCCAAGGGCTACCAGTTGGCCGGGCCAGCCGAATCATTCTTGAACGCCAGTGGGGAGATGCGGAGCATCTACGTGTTCGACCCCGACGGGATTTTGGTCCAGTTCAATAATCCGGACGGCGTTGTCTAGCTCGTTTCGGGCATGCTCTTGTTGAAAGCCGTAGGTTCCCTAACTAAACTCCCGGTGAAGGCCGTACTTCGGGGTTAATCGTCGCCTAGATTTTGACGCGGACACACGGAGACCAGACTAGAAAATGGGAGCCGCAAGAATTTTTCTAACGAGACATCCCTCGCCTATCCCATGGGGTTGGCGCCGGGGAATCCGAGGATGAATTGGCCGTGGTTTTCGTAAGCGCGATCGCTTACCATGTGATGCTGGGCCGCTGCGTTGATATCACGCAGGCATTTTTGCAAAATGTGCGAATTGTACATGGCGGTTCCGCCGCCGAACCGGAACGCTTGAGAGACTACATCGGAGGCCTCCGTAGTGCTGTAGGTTCCGGATGCGCGCAGCCGAATCTGCAACGGCGGCGGCGGGGTTATACCCTGGCAGACCGATTCCCAGGCTTCTTCGATGGTTTCCATGCATAGAGCCTTGGCCGCCCGCAGGCGGAGGTCGGACTCGCCCAAGAACCTTTGGAACGAGCCCCGGTCGGCCACCAGTACCTCGTTACCCCGATAACCCCGTTTCTTCTGCTTGGCCAGTTCAGTCACCGCGTCCAGCGCCCGGCGTCCCACGCCCAGCGCAAACCCGCAATGCCCAGTGGTTTGCATTCCCGGCCGGCCCAGCAAGAAGTTGGGTCCGCCGCGCAGGGGCTTGGCTTCGGCTCCACCCCAAGTGAACCGCTGGGGCACGAAAACGTCGGATAGGGAAAACTCGCAACTGCCCGTCCCTCGCAGACCCAGAACATTCCAATTGTCGTGGATCTGGACTTGGGACGTAGGCACCACCATCCGGATCTGTTGGGGTGTAGAGTTACCGTCCGCAACCATGGCCCCAAAACCGACCCACTGGGAATGTCGGATGCCGCTTGCGAACGCCCAGCGTCCGCTGACACGGTAGCCACCTTCAACCAGAGTGGCCTTTCCGGTAGGAGCAGCCACCCCCGCAGCCTTGGGGGCGACGCCGCCGACGAAAATCTCGTCGATGGCCTCGTTAGGAAGAAAGGCCGCCATGCCCGACAGACTTCCGGCGCCAATCATCAAACACCAGCCGGCCGCTGACTCAATCCGGCTGGCGGCTTCAATCACGTCCATCTGGATCATGGCATCCGCCTCGGCTCCGCCCAAAACTTGGGGCGTTTTGAAGGAAAACAAACCGGAATCGTAAATGGCGTCCACAGTAGACTGGGGTAAGGTGCCCGCCGCTTCGCCTTCGTCGGCGCCGGCCAAGAAGACACCACGCAGGCTCTCCACTGCATCTAGCAATGCTTGCCGCTTAGCCTCCCGCTGCTCTGGAAATGTGCCTATCAACTCGGATATCCTCCTCCACGAATCACAGTCGTGGCCCATCAATTTACTGAAAACGTGGCACCATCACGTTGATGGACATTCCCACGGAGCACAAAACTATTTGGGCGTAGATGCCACCGTGATTGGCGAAGAATACCAGGTTTTACACACCATTATCCACCAGGGCCGGGTAGATAAAACTTTCTTAGGTGGGGGTAGCAAAACACTAAGTAAAATACGTTCATACGTCCCTGGATGTTGCTCAAGAGTTTCCTGGAATTGATTTGCTTAGGTATAATTCGCAATCGGAGAACCAGTCTGTTGGCAACCAGCAAAAGTGGGACACTTTTGTTAAGGAGAGATCAGGGGGATGTGGCAGTATTGTAGGACTCCCG
>JAKUQE010000237.1 GCA_022450395.1 Dehalococcoidia bacterium
GGCCCCGTACTTCTGGGCGTACTGGCTGGCCATCATCTTGAAGAAGGTGTAGCGGTCTGCCGTGACCAAGGCGTCATCGTAGACGAAATTGATCTCATATTGTCCGTTGGCGTCTTCGTGGTCAGACTGGTAGGTCTCCCAACCCACCCGCTTTATGCCGTCCATCATGTCCCTCAGATAGTCCATGACATTGGCGATGCCTTTGAAGTCGTAGCAAGCTTTGCTCAGAGTGTCCACGTCGTTGGGGTCCCAGACTTTAATGGAGCCGTCGCCATTCCTAGTAACCAGAAAATGCTCCGGCTCAATGCCTACGTTGAAGACGTAGCCATCGGCCCGCAGGTTGGAAAGCACCCGCTTGAAGTTCTGGCGGGGACAGAACATGTGGGGTTCGTTGTCCACGTACAGGTCGCAGGCGAAGCGGACCACGCCCTCGGTCCAAGGCACCATGGTGTAGGTGTCCAGGTCGATTCGGGCCAGCATGTCGTGGGAGTGGGGACCCTGACCCATGCCCGGAAGCGCCCCACCAGCGAACCCGGCGCCGGTGTCCACCACGTCGTCCACGTGGGAAGCGGGGACCATCTTGACCTTGGGTGAGCCATTGATGTCCACGAACTGGGTCAGGATATACTCGATCTTGTCTTCGTCCATTCGCCGGCGAATTTCTTCAATGGTGGCCATGAAATTTCTCCTTTAGAGACCTGTTAGCCATCGGCTGAGAGACACTCCCGGTAAGAAACTCTCCTGGCATTACTTTTGCCCTGCCAGAATTGCCCGCATATGGATTACGGCCCTCGCCGGATTGACGAAGTTGTAAGGGCAAATGGCCACCATTGATCGTTGGCGTCTGATCGTTCAATAAACCTTGTTGGTCCCAACCAGAGGCACGCGGGCCATGGCCGAAGCCTCTATGGTGAGGGCGGCCAAGTCCTCGGGCTCCAGGCTATGCACATCACTTTTCCCCAAAGACCTGGTGAGGAGGGCCATTTCCATGGTCATGGAATTAAGGAAATTGGCCACCCGCTCGGCCGCCTCGTCTGGGTCCAGGCGCTTGGTCAGTTCGGGGTTTTGGGTGGCGATTCCCACCGGACACTTGCCGGTGTGGCAGTGGTGGCAGAAGCCAGCGGGCACGCCTACCTCCGATTCAAAGTCCGACTCGGGGATTTCCTTGTTGCAATTCAACGCGATCAAGCCCGCGGTGCCGATGGCCACGGCGTCGGCCCCCAGGGCCAGCGCCTTGGCAGCATCGGCCCCATGACGGATGCCGCCAGAAGCAATGAGGGTGACCTTGCCGTAAAGTCCCAACTCACGAAGCGCTTCCCGGGCCATCACGATAGCCGGGACGGTGGGAATGCCGCTGTGCTCGATCAACACCTCCGCCGAAGCGCCGGTGCCCGCCACCATGCTGTCGATGACTATAGCGTCGGCCCCTGCCTTGGCAGCCAGCTTAACGTCGTCGTCGACACGGCACGCCCCCAACTTGACGTGGACGGGGATTCGCCAATCCGTCGCCTCCCGCAGTTGCTCGATCTTGACGGCCAAGTCGTCAGGTCCTAGCCAGTCAGGATGCCTAGCCGGGCTGCGCTGGTCAATGCCTCGCGGCAGATCCCGCATGTCGGCGATATCGTCCAGGACTTTGACACCCATGAGAAGACCGCCGGTGCCGGGCTTGGCGCCCTGGCCCACCACAATTTCAATGGCTTGCGCTTGGGCCAGATGGTGTGGGTTGAAGCCGTAGCGGCTGGGCAAGACCTGGTAGATCAGCTTGTCCGCCGCTTCTCTTTCGCTGGGCAACTGGCCACCGTCTCCAGTGCAACTGGCGGAGCCGACCATAGCTGCGCCTTTGCCTAGGGCTGTCTTGGCATTGGCCGAGAGGGCGCCGTAACTCATTCCGCTTATATATATGGGCGTCTCCAGCACCAAGGGGTTCTCGGCATAACGAGCGCCTATAACCGTCCGGGTGTTGCAGCGTTCCTTGTAACCTTCTAGTGGGAAACGAGTCAGCCCGGTTGACAGGAAGGTGAGGTCGTCAAAGTGGGTTACTTTCTGGAAGGTACTGAATCCCCGAATCCGGTAGCGGCCAAGCTCCGACTTGGCATGGATATCCTCGATGACCCAGGGTGACCATAACTGGCTGTTGCCCATTACCATAAAAGCTTCTCGCCTACACTTTCACTGCTGTATCGATACTCATCGCCGGGCACTCAAGTAGTGTTCTTCCGCGCATTTGCGTACTCTGCAGTGAAATTGCGAACTTGTGGTCAGATAACAGTCTTTTCCAGGCGTTCCAGGGAGTCAAAGTGGTACAGTTTTTTAGCCGAAACCACTTTGGTGAATGTGTACCTCTGTTTAATTCCGTGACTTTCCAAAGTTGCCAGGATATCCAACAACTCATCTTCACCAACTTCCTCGGTCTTAGCATCGCTGCCCAAAGAGCCGATTTCTCCTCCCACGTAGATTGCGCCTTCGTACATGGAATCCCCCACTGCCTCGCCCACGTCGCCGCAAACAATGATCCGGCCTTTCTGCATCATAAATCCGGTGAGGAACCCGGCGTTGCCTCCCACAATGAGGGTCCCGCCCTTCATGGATATGCCAGCCCGGGCCCCGGCGTTACCGCCCACGAACAACTCTCCCCCCCGCATGGTCGAGCCTACCGAGGCGCCGGCATCTTTGGTCAGGGTGATTTTGCCGGCCATTAAGTTGTCGCCCAAGGCCCAGCCCGCATTGCCGTCGATGGCGATCTCGGGGCCGTCCAATAGGCTGGCGGCATAGTAGCCCACGCTGCCGTTTATTTCGATCCTGCAACTTTCAAAAATCCCCACGGCAATGTTGTGCCGAGCTTGGGGGTTCAGAACAGTGATCTCCTGGCCACTGGCCGCCAGCTCCTTAAGGCGGGCGTTCAGCTCCCGGGTGGTCAACCCGGCGGCGTCTACAGTAACCAAGTCATGACCTCGCTGTTTTGAGGCTCCATCCGGTCGATTTCTTGGTCGAACACCCCCCGGAGTGCAATTTCTTCAGATGCTATAGCGATAATATCGTCGGTCTCCATAGTCACCAGCGGCTTGGCCGACCATTGGTCTTTGGCGTAGCCCAAGCCGTCTTTGGTTGAGACCAGGTAGGTGAAGGTGCCGTCAAGGTCGCTCAGCGAACTCCGCAAAGCGTGGTCCAACGTGTCCCCGCTGGCAAGTTTGTCGGCCAGGTAAACGGCGATCAACTCGGAGTCGTTGCCGGTCTGAAAGCGGTGGCCTTGGTCCTCATACATTCGTTTTAGCTTGTGGTAGTTGGTTAGCTGGCCGTTGTGGACCACGGTGACATCGGTGAAGGGATACGCCCAGAAAGGATGGGCGTGGTTAACGTCGACTCGGCTCTCGGTGGCCATGCGAACGTGACCGATGCCGTGGGTGCCCCTCATCTGACTCAAAGAGTGGATGCTGTCCATCGCGACGGGTGTACCCACGTCTTTAATGACCTCAGAGGTTTCGCCTATGCTGTGGAGGGCCACGCCTTGCGTGTTCAATATGGCTTCCGCCAGAGCAGGTATCTCTCCCTCGTAATCGATCGTCAGCCGCAAAAACTGACCCAAGGCGCTACGGGTTCTCACCACACCTCCAGCCTTCTGCAGCGCCTCCTCGGCCAATGACAGTACATCCGCAGCCTGAGCCGGGTCATCGGTCCAGATGCGGACCACCAGGTCGCCGTCAATATCTTCGCCAACCACGGTGAAACCGCTGGAGTCTTGACCTCGATGGGTCATGGACTCCAGCATCTTAACCAGGTCTTTACCTACGGGAGATGTGCCCTGGTTCCCGATTTTCTTGTAAAGAATGCCGCCAACGCCGCACATGAATTACTTTCCTCGACCGCCCGGTGGATCAATATTCGGCAACCATGAACGCCACCATCACAGGCAGTGCTGAATGAGGCCAAGTGTATCTGAGGCTAGATGCAGCGTCAACCGGAGGGACTAAGATCCGCTATCGTTTCCGCAGAACCTGGGAACATGGTGGACTGGCGGCCAAACAACTTGATCGATTCTATGATTCGGTAGGCCTCCAGGTTGCCAATCTGTATTAAGCAACCACGCGTCTG
>JAKUQE010000238.1 GCA_022450395.1 Dehalococcoidia bacterium
CACATGCCAGGATTTTAGTGGTGTCGTAGACGCTAGCATTACATAGCCTTAATGATAACAAAGTCAAAGGTCCGATTCACTATTACAGAGCTAATGCAAGGCAACCAACGTGAATGCCCGGCCACTTGGTGGTGGGTTTACAGCCCTGGGCCGCGCGCGACTTACGGGACTCACAGTAATGGGTGTTGAGCGAGCCAACCCACTGCGGCTAACACAATTAATGGCTGCATACTACGCCCGCCGCATCCCCAGCCCCCCAACCGCATCCAACACATATACGATCCAATTGAGCTAACTTTGGAGGGGCTAGCCGATGTGGTTATTTGGGGCGCTGGCTGGGAAGTCTGGGTACATCATCGCGTTCTTGCTGATCGCCCTGGTGCTGGCGGTTTTTCTTCTGCCGCAGATCCGTCAGTCCGTGCTGAAACTTCGGTCCCAGCAGGTAACGATAGCGCGTACCCCAGGTCAAGGTGGGTTTAGCGGGGACTCGCTGGTGAGCCTGGACATAATTACCATCCTGGGGAAGGACGGTATTCCGTCTATAGACAACCCCCGCTTCGTTGGGCCCGGCGAGGCCGACCAGCAGATGCAGTCCTTCGAGAGGGTCCTGGGCGTTTCGATCAACGGCGACCACCGGGCCTATCCGTTGAACATGCTGAGCCGCCACGAGATCGTGAACGACACCGTGGGAGGGGTGCCCGTCGCCGTTACTTGGTGACCCCTCTGCTTTACGGGCATTGTATATGCCCGCGACATCGGCGACACCACCCACACCTTCGGCGTGTCCGGCAAGCTGATCATGAACGCGCTGGTGATGTACGACCGGCAGACCGACACCCTATGGAGCCAGTTCCTGAGCCGGGGCGTCAAGGGTCCGCTTGCCGGCACCCAACTGGAGATCTTGCCGTCCCTGCAGACCACCTGGGAGCAGTGGCTGCAGTTGCACCCGGACACCCAATTGCTGGACAAGGGCGGCAGATACAACACGGATAGCTACGAGGGGTACTACCGGGGCGGTTCGGCCGGCATCATCGGAGAGTCCAACAAGGACCGTCGGTTGCCGGGCAAGGAACTGGTTCTGGGCGTTAACACGGAAGGCCTGGTGAAAGCCTATCCGTTCCAGACCATCGTCCGGCAACCGCTTATCAACGACTCCATCTCCGGCAAGCAGGTGTTGGTTGTCTTTGACCCAACTTCCGAGACGGGCGCCATCTTCGACCGGAATCTGGAAGGCCGCAGCCTGGGGTTCGACATTTTGCCGGAGACCGGCGACGGCATAACACTGATGAAGGACCGGGAGACCGGCAGCACCTGGCAGCTTTTGACCGGCCGGGCGATCAGCGGCGAGTTAGAGGGGATGGCCTTGAAGCGGCTGCCCTCTTTCTACGCCTTCTGGTTCGCCTGGAGCGACTTCCACCCGGACACGGCGCTCTACGAAGTAGGCGTAACGGCGGGGTAGCTCTAACCTCCGCCGGGCACGTGGACGATCGCTTCCACCTCAACCAGGAACTCCGGCCGCACCAAGGCCGCCACCATCACGGTGGAACTGGCCGGGGGACCGCTGCCGAAGGTTTCCGACCGTACTTTTCCATAGGCCGCATAGTCGGCCACATCGATCAGAAAACAGGTGATCTTCACCACGTCGTCCATGGATGCGCCCACGGCGGCGGCGATGGACTTGATGTTGGCGAACACCTGACGGGTCTGGGCTTCACAATCGCCGACACCAACAAGATTTCCGGTGGCGTCGTTCCCGACGGTGCCGGATATGAAAAGAAACTCTCCCACTTGAACACCAGGTGAGAACGCTGGATTGGCGGTCATCCCTTGCGGTGTCACTGGTTTTCTAACGGCCATGGTTTTCTCCTTACTGAATAAGCTGAGACAGCGTGATTTTAATACTTCCAAGGGATAAGAGGTAGACGATAGGATACCCGCATCGTGGCGTTGAAGACGTGGCGAGTGGCGGCATTGACCGGTCAACCCGGACGTGCGGACACGGGGGAGTCTTGGGGACGCCGGTTCTAAACGAAGCCGGGGATACTGGAGCGGTCCCGGGTGACCGAAGTTACCCCGCGGACGCCTTCCAGCTTGGCGAACACTTTGCCCAGTTGCTCTAGCCCGGTGGTGTGGACCGTCAGCTCCATCGTGACCGTGCCGTCCGGAAGCTCTTTGGTGATGACCGACGCGATGTTCACGTGCTCTTCTGAAACCATGAGGGTAACATCCCGCAATAGCCCCACCCGGTCGTAAGCTTTCATCTTTATCCTGACTGGGTAAAGCTCGTGGGCCTCTCCCCAGTCCACAGTCACGATCCGTTCCGGCTCATCTTCGTTTACCAGACTTTTGCAGCCCTCTTTGTGCACCGTCACGCCACGCGTGCGAGTGACGAACCCCATTATCGGGTCTCCGGGAATGGGATTGCAGCATTGAGCGATGCGGGTAAGCAGATCTCCCACGCCCAACACCGAGACTCCGGAGGACGGACTGGAAAGGGGCAGATTGGGCTTGATGACTGGCTGCTCGGGCTGATGTTCCTGACTGGCCTGGGAAAGGCGATAGGCCAACTGGCTTTCTGTGAGGCCCCCGGAACCCAAGTTGGCGAGAAGTTCGTCCATATTGTCGAACTTACACAAGGTCACAATCTCGGCGTCTTCCAGCTTTTGGCTCACCCTGCGGAGTTCACGGCGCAGTAGCTCGCGACCCCTCTGGATGTTGCTGCTACGGGCCTGACGGCGGAACCACAATCGGACTTTTTGCCGGGCGCTGGCCGATCCTACGTACCCCCGGTTGGGGTTAAGCCAGTCCAAGCTGGGGCCCCTCTCGCCCTTGGACGTCATTATCTCCACGGTATCGCCGTTTTTCAGCTTTGTATCAAGGGAAACCAGCCGGCCATTAACCTTGGCCCCAACACATCTATGTCCCAAGTCAGTGTGAATCTTGTAGCCGAAGTCGATGGGAGTGGAACCGGAAGTCAGCTCTACGATCTCGCCCTTAGGAGTGTATACGAACACTTGGTCGTGGAAAATGTCCTGCTTTACCGACTCGATGAAATCGTCGGTTCCGGCCATCTCCCGCTGCCACTCCAACAATTGGCGCAACCAGGTCATCTTTTCTTCGAAACGCAGGTCGCCGGATTTCCCTTCCTTGTACTGCCAGTGGGCAGCTACCCCGTACTCGGCAATCTGGTGCAGATCATAGGTTTTGATCTGCACCTCCAGGGGATTGCCTCCGTCGCATATCACCGTGGAATGCAAGGCCTGGTACAAATTTTCCTTGGGGTTGGCGATGTAATCATCGAATTGGCCGGGGATGGGATGCCAGAGTTGATGGATAACGCCCAGGGTCTTATAGCAGTCCTCCAATGAGTTCACCAGAACCCTTAGGGCGTACAGGTCATATATGTCGCTGAGTTCCTTGCCCTGAGTGGCGTATCGTTCGATCTTGAGATAGATGCTGTAGATCCCTTTTGGTCTACCGACCACCTCTCCTTCCACATTGAAGGCGGTCATCTCTTCACGCAGGCGGCAGGCCACCTTTTCCACGTACGCTTCCCTTTCCTGCCGTTTGGCCGCCAGCATCTTGGCAATTTCGTGGTATTTCTCTTCGTTCAAATGCCGGAAGGCCAAGTCGTCCAACTGCCACTTGATCTCCCATATACCCAGGCGGTGGGCCAGTGGCGAGTAGATATCCAGCGTTTCCTGAGCGATGCGCCTTCGTTTCTCGGGGGCCAGCGCGTCCAGGGTACGCATATTATGTAGCCGGTCAGCCAGCTTGATCAGCACCACCCGTATGTCCTCGGCCATGGCCACAAGCATCTTGCGCAGGCTTTCGGCGTAGAGGTGGTCATGTTCCTCCTAAAGGTTTGAATCAGGGTGGGCTTCCAAGAATCGATCGTCCATTCTGGTCAACTTGGTTACACCGTCAACCAGCTTGGTTACTTCATTGCCGAACTTGGAATCCAACTCTTCCAACGTAACGCCGCAGTCTTCGACCACGTCGTGAAGCAAAGCGGCAACGATGGTGTGGTGATCCAGGTGGAGGCTTGCCAGGAAGAGGGCGGTTTCTAGGGGATGAGCGATATAGGG
>JAKUQE010000239.1 GCA_022450395.1 Dehalococcoidia bacterium
ATTTTCCCTCTCCCTTTGGCAGAGGGCAGGCCACGATGGGATCGTGGCAAGGTAAGGGATTCTTTCGGCGAACGAAACTCAGGGGCCGATACCACTTGATAACAATGGAGGAGAATATATGGCTACCAAGATACCTGGTGAAACTTATCGAGGCGAGGCGCTGCACTTGCCCCTGTCTCAGGATGGACAAGTTGCCGCCTACGTGTGGCCCTTGCGGATATTGACGATCAGAGAGAAGGGATGCGGCGGGCCGACCATAGGCATCGACGTGGGCAACGAAGAAGTCCTGCGATGGGATTGCCACGACGCGATCGGCCACTGGCACGGCGGCGGATATGACCGTCTGGAGAGGCCGGGAAACTCCCACCGTGATTTCCCCGAGGGTGTCAACACAGTCGCCACGCAAGTGGAGTGGGCTTACCAGCAGATCCAGGATAACACCAAGGCATTGCTTCAAGAAGCGGAGTACGGCCCAGCGGCTGATCTAATTGATCCCACGTTGGTAGCAACCGCTATAGACGCTATAAAGGCTCATCTGGTAAAGCATAGCGGCCTCCGGCCCAAAGCGATCGAAGAAAACTTGATCGCCACTTAAGCCCGGTATCAGCTTTTAGCCGCAAGTATCGACTAACATGCCCCGGCAATAATCGCCGGGGCTTTTTCTTCGCCGGAATCTGTTTCATGCCCATTGGCAACTCTTACCTATCGCGCTTCGCTTGGGGCCTTCGTAAGAACTGGACGGGTCTGACCAGTGGAACCGTTAACATATGGACTGAAGCCGGATAAAAGCATAAAATGCCTCAGTGAAAAGCAATCAATCGTTAGCCATACGAGAGGAGTTACAAGATGGCCACCTATACCAAAGAGGAAGCGCAGGAATGGGCCAAGGAAGCCTTGAAAGGCCAATGGACCACTTTGATCACACCCTTCACCCCGGACGACGAGTTTGACGACACCGGGATGCGCCATAACATCCGCCATATTCAGAAGTTGGGTACCCGCGGCGCCGGGTGCACTTGGGGGATGGGTGAGTTCTGGAGCTTGACCCACGAAGAGCGTCTGAAGGTGATGGAAGTCGTGGCTGACGAATCCCAAGGCAAGTGGCTCATCGGCGCTCACGTAACCCACACATCGGCGCATGCCATGTTAGACCTGGCCCGCAATGCCGAAACTATGGGATACGATGTCCTGATCGTGGCTCCTCCTTACATGGTTACCAAGACGGAAGAGCAAGTGGTCGAGTGGGTGCGCTGCTTGGCCGAAAAAACCTCACTGGCCATCATGTTCTACAACTCCCCGCAATTCGGGATAGTCTTAAGTCCCTCCAGCCTTAAACAACTGTGTCAGATACCCAACGTGGTGGGTGTTAAAGAAGCAAGTTTCAACCAGCAGTTATCCATTGAGACTCACCTGTCACTGGGCAAGGACCACGTCATCAGCACTCCCGACGAGTGGATATTCTGGAAAGGTAAGGAACTTGGCTTTGAGCAACAGGTCATGTTTTCCAACACCTCCGATTGGCGCTTCGACGTCCCGGAGGCCAACTACTACGTCCAATTTATCGACAAGGCTACCGAAGGAAACCTGGACGAGCCTTTCTACGACAAACACCTGCGCCGAATCAAGGAGCTCTCCGACACGTGGTGGACGCGGACCGTCGACCAGCTAAACGGCGCATTGCCCATACCCATGGTGAAATATTGGGGAGAACTGATGGGCCTGTCCACCGGACACGCACGAGCGCCTTTGGGAGACATGTCTAGCCAGCAAAAGGACGAACTGCGCCGGGAGTTAGAACCGCTAAAGCCCAAGCCAGTTGTTCACGCCGTGCCCGCCGAGCCGGTTAACGACCGGGTGTCCTGGCTGACCGGCAACAATGCCTTTTTCTCCGGAATGCTGTTGATGGTAAGCGTCCAGAACGTGGCTGAGGCGCTGGAGGCCGAAAGGGGCGGAGCCGACGTAGTGGACGTTAAGAACCTGCAAGAGGCGATGGTCGGTTCGGGCCATCCCTCGGTGGTACACCAAGTCCGGTCCCAGATCCAGCCGGAGAATCACGTCAGCGTTACCCTCGGCGTCGTACCCAATCAGGCCGGCACGGTGGCCATGGCTGCCTATGCCGCCGCCAGCTTGAACGCTACGTCGGTCAAGGTTGGTTTTCGAACCACCGACTACGACACCGCCGTTGACATCCTCCAACAATCCCGGCGGGCAATGGAGGGTTTCAATTGCAAGTTGGTAGGCTCGGTTTTTGCCGACAATGTGCTATACGACGGCGGCTTGGATCCCATGTGCATGGTCCAGCTGGCAAAAGACGGCCAGTGCGACGGATGGCTCATCGATACTCTGACCAAGGACGGTAGAAATCTATTTGATTTCATCACAGAAGCCAAATTGAAGGAGATGGTTCTCCAGGGAAAAGAGATGGGTATGAGTACCGCATTGTCGGGTCACTTGAAAATCTCTGACTTGGACGAGTTAGCTCGAGTCAATCCAGACATCGTCGGGGTCCGTGGCGCTGTATGCGGCGATGGAGACCGGGGACGGTCGGTTGCTTGGGAGTCAGTGGCCGAATTCAAGCGCCAGTTGGACATGCGCAAGACCGGTGAAGTTAACGTATTTTCCGAAGCCAATGGGTTCCAAGGGGCTAGTTCCGGGGCCAATTTCAACGAAGCAATGACCATGCCCAGCACCGGTTCCGGGGGCGGTTGGGTGGTCATCGACGGCCGGGGCAAGAGTTGCGCCGGTGTCATCGCCGCCCTGGCCAGGCAGATGGAGTACGACGATAAATCTTTAGTGGAGGCCATCCTGGCCGACGCCCTGAACATCTACGATGTCATCCTTTGGGCCGAGCAGGGGAAACACAACGTACTCAACCACCGCAAGGACGCCGACGGAACCGTTCGGGTGTTGATCCGGCCCTAGCGGATATCTCGGAATCATCGCCTTCGACGTTGGGTCCTTCGACAGGCTGAGGACGAACGGCGAAGGCGCATCCTACCGTTCGTGGTGAGTTCGTCGAACCACTCATTGGTTTGGTGCAACTTAGGTGACCAAACTCCCCGGACCCCTTGAGGAGATCTGAAATGGCGGAAACGATTCGAGCAATTTCCTGGAACGTCAACGGGATTCGGGCGGCTCACAAGAAAGGATTCGTGGAGTGGTTGGGCCAAACAAGCCCGGACATAATGTGCTTGCAGGAGACGAAAGCCCATGTGGACCAATTGCCGGCAGCGTTGAAGGAAATCGAAGGTTACCACTCGTTCTTCTCGACACCTGAGAGGAAGGGCTACAGTGGAGTGGGCCTTTACACCAAAACTGAACCGGAACAGGTTAGCTTCGGTTTGGGAGTCGAGGAATACGACAAAGAAGGCCGGGTGTTGGTTGCCGACTACGGCCGGTTCGTTCTGATCAACATCTACTTTCCCAACGGCCAGTCATCCAGCGAACGTCTGCAGTACAAGATGGAGTTTTACGACCACTTTCTGGAATTCGTGGAAAAGATCAAAGCGTCAGGTAAGGGCATCGTGCTTTGTGGCGACTTGAATACCGCCCACACAGAGATAGACCTGGCGCGGCCGGAACCCAACAAGGGCACATCGGGCTTCTTGCCCATCGAAAGGGAATGGATGGACAAGTTCATCAGCCACGGCTATAAAGACACTTTCCGCATGTTCAACCAGGAACCGGAGAACTATACCTATTGGGACCAGATGACTCGCGCCCGGGACCGGAACGTGGGTTGGAGAATCGACTACTTCTTCGTGGATGACGCTTTTTCTTCCCAGGTCACGAACGCTTACATTCTCGCCGATGTGATGGGGTCGGACCACTGTCCGGTAGGCATCGACATCGCCTGACCCGTCCAAACGGCCCTATCCGAAACCAGGTATCCCAGAATTTACTCCATCGACCGGAAGGCCGGTGGTGTTTCCAGGAGGGTGACCCATGGCTGGAGCCAAGGATGCTTATCAGATCGATCTAAGCGCTGATCAGATCGCGGTTATCCGGACCGCCAAAGACCAGTACAACATTCCCGACGAAAGCAAGGTGGTAAGGATCATGGTG
>JAKUQE010000024.1 GCA_022450395.1 Dehalococcoidia bacterium
AACCGCGGTATCCCCGGATCGATGACAATAAGGAAAGACAGTCTCGTTTCATTGATTAAATTGAGCAAATCCCGCTGGATACGCACGCAATCACCGGATATGTTTAGGAGTAAAATTGGTTCAGGCAATCGATAGAAAGAACAATTCTACAAAACTGGCCCGGTATGCGATGAGAATATCAACCACTGGACTGATCCGAAGATTGGCGCCACGCAATCGAGAACAGCGGGGGATCACCGTGATTGAGTTGGCCGGCATTGTCTTGGTCCTGGTCGGAGTCGCCTCTTTATTTTCGGTGCCGGACCTTATGGCAAAGATCCGGCGGGTGGATACGACTACGGTAACTCGCGAGGAACTCATCGAGGATAGTTTCGCCTCTTTGATCCTCTTGGGCGGTGTCGTCGGCACCGCCGATCCTGAAGGCGACTCTTTAGAGACCGTGGTATTCAGAGTGACCAGCGGTGGAAGGTCGTTCAGTGTCGTCGATATCTCCGTCAGCGGCGCGACGATCAGCTATCTGGATGATTATCGCGCGTTCAACGTTCCGGCCGGCCAGTGGTCGTCTGTTTGGCGCAGGGGCAATGGTCCACTTCTCGACAAGGGTGAAATAGTCGAGATAACGGTGTTCCTGCGCAATCTGTATCCGCCCCTGGGGAAAAACACGGATTTTAGCATCCGTCTGCATCCCATCGATGGCGAAGTGCTGATGATTAGGCGCTCCACACCGTCTAAACTAACAGGGTTCATGGAACTCAAGAGATAGTGACACCTGTCCCCGGTTTTTGTGGTATCTCCGCCGCTCTCACTTGTACCCCATTTGGCGCACCCGTTATAATCACTTCTGCCACGGCGTCTTGCCGGACCCGTCCATAACGCCAAGGGAGTAGTGACATGCCAGATTCTAGCTTCACGTCCTGGGTTCACGGAACCAGTATGCAGGTGGAGTACCCCAACCGGGTCACATCGGTCCGGCACACCGGGCCATTCGTGCGTATCGAAGGGTCCAAGGGCCAAAACACCTGGGTCCACTTTCCCATACCCACGCCGGCCGTCGTGGACGGAGTGCGCAGCCGGGTAGCGACTGCTTTGGTCAGCTTTCGCACCCGCTCCCACGCCACTGTTCACGAAGTGATCGTTTACGACGGTGAGAAGCGGATCGCCGAGCACATGGACCTGAATCTGGAAGGCGATCACTTGGGTAGCCGCTTCGACGTCCCAGGTTCCCCAGAGGTGAATCAGGGCATCAACATCACGGTTGGCGTTCAGTTTAGCGAAGACGCCCCGGATGTCAGGTCGATGCAGATCGAGATCGTCGGCGCGGGGATAGAGTTTTTAGGGAAGTAGCCGGTATCGAACCGGCTCGAGGCCTCAGATCGCCGCGAGACCGGCCCCGCCCAGAGCCGACAGAATCACCACCAGCCAAGGCGGCAGTTTCCAAAGCACAAGCAGACCCAGGGCTGCGGCGGCCAAGGCGAAGTCAGAAGCGTCCTTGACGGCGCTGGTCCAAACCGGGTCGTACAGTGCCGCCAGAAGCAATCCCACCACCGCCGCGTTTACCCCCCGGAGAACCGACTGAAACGCCGGGCGTCTACGCAATATGTCCCAGAAAGGCAAGGGACCTATGGTTAGAAAGAAGGCCGGCAGGAAAATCGCTCCCAGCGCTATCAAACCGCCAATGACACCGTTGGGTTCCGGAATCATGACGGTGCCCAAGTAGGCGCTGAAAGTGAATAACGGACCGGGAACGGCCTGGGCAGCTCCATACCCCGCTAGGAAAGTCTCGCTGCCCACCCAGCCCGGCGCCACCACCTCCGATTGGAGAAGTGGCAGGACCACGTGTCCTCCGCCAAACACTAAAGACCCAGACCGATAGAAGCTGTCCACAACCGCCAAAGTTTGATTCTCGCTGAATACCTGCCGCAGTGAGGGCAGCCCTAGCAGCAAGACGAAGAACAGCACAAGGGCTACGATGCCCATCCAAGGCCTGATCCGCTGCGAGATGGCGACGCGGTCTGATTCAGCGACCGGTGCTGGGAGAAGCCGCCAACCTACCACACCGGCGATAACGATGATCAATACCGGAGTCACCGCTGAGTGCCAGGTCAAGGCGACTATGGCCGCGACGATGGCGATGGTGGCCCGCTCCCGGTCTGGGGCCAGGTTCCGGCTCATTCCCCAAACCGCTTGGGCTACCACGGCCACGGCCGCCAATTTCAACCCGTGGAGCCATCCCGCGTCGGCTACCGCGAATTGCTGTACACCATAGCCGAACACGATCAGCGCTATCGCCGAGGGCATGGTGAATCCCAGCCAGGCCAAAACCGCCCCCGGCAACCCGGCGCGGACAGTCCCGACGATTATGCCCACCTTGCTGCTGGCCGGACCCGGCAGGGACTGGGCCAAGGCCACCACGTCGGCGTAGCTCTGCTCGTCCAACCACTTGCGCCGGACCACGTATTCCTCTCGGAAATACCCCAAGTGGGCGATGGGACCACCGAAGGAGGTTAATCCCAATCTTAGCGCGACCCAGAATACTTGGAACAAAGAACCCACCGATATTGGGAACGGTGTACCATCCACGATGTCCGTTTGCCCAGTGGGTTTCTGAGCTACTGCGTCAGTTTCTTCAGTATTGTCCATAAAGGCGATTCCTATCCTCAATCCGGCGCTTGCCCTGACCGGCGTTGGGTGCTACTGTACCCGCAAACCGGATACCTCTTGACGAGGATTTTAGCGTTCAAGGAGCCGGAATGGCAACTAGCCAGGTAACCAGATACAACAATTATATCGGCGGCCAGTGGGTCGAGGCTGGGACGGGCCGCACTTACTCCATCTATAACCCGGCCAGCAAGGATACCGTATTGGGCGAGTTCCAGACCTCGGGAGTCGAGGACGCCCTAAAAGCGGTGGACGCCGCCCAAGAGGCGTTGGCCGGCTGGGCCGGCACCCCGGCGCCCATCCGGGCCGGAGTCCTATTTCGTGCTATCGAGATCTTGCGCCAGCGGGGAGACGACATCGCCCGCACCATCACTCTGGAAGAAGGGAAGCCCTTGTCCGACGCCCAGGGCGAAGTAAAGCGGGCCATGAACATCATGGAGTACGCTGCCGGGGAAGGACGCCGCATGTTCGGCTACACCACACCGTCGGAGCTTCCGGACACGGTCGCCTACACGGTGCGCCGTCCCTTAGGAGTAGTGGCAATCATCACGCCGTGGAATTTCCCCATCGCCATCCCCGCTTGGAAGATCGCTCCGGCTTTGATCTGCGGCAATACCATCGTTTTCAAGCCCGCGTCCGCCACTCCCTGGAGCGCTGTCAAGCTGATGGAAGTGTTCGAGGAAGCTGGGCTACCTCCGGGGGTTATGAACATGGTGACCGGTCCCGGCGCCTCGGTGGGCAACGCCTTGGTGGAAAGCCCGTTGGTTAAGGGCATTTCCTTCACCGGTTCAACGGAGATTGGAACGGGCATCTACGCCCAGGGAGCGGGCCTCTTGAAGAAGGTCCAGTGCGAGATGGGCGGCAAGAACGCGGTGATCCTGCTGGCCGACGCCGACCTGGACAAAGCGCTGGGAGGGATAATTCAAGGGGCCTTTGGCTCCACCGGCCAGCGTTGCACCGCCACCAGCCGGGTCATCGTTGAAGAGCCTATTTACGACCAATTCATGGAGGAGTTGATCGACCGGACCAGCAAGCTGAAGATCGGCGACGGCCTGGACCCGGAAGTAGATGTGTCGCCCCTGGCCAGCAAGTCTCAGTTCGACATCGTCATGGAATATATCGGCATGGGCACCGAGGAGGGCGCCGATCTGGTCTACGGCGGCAACTCCGTTACCGGCGGCATCTACGACCAGGGCTATTACATCGAGCCGACGATATTTACCGGCGTGGGGCTGGACATGCGCATCGCTCAAGAAGAGATCTTCGGACCCGTGCTAACCGTTTTCAAGGCCAATGACTTGCAAGACGCCATCCAGATCTCCAACAGCGTCAAATTCGGCCTGTCTTCGTCGGTCTATACCAAGGACCTAACTCAGGCGTTTGAGTACATCAATACGGTGGAAGCGGGTATGGTCCACGTAAACGCCCCCACGTTGGGTGGCGAGGTCCACTTGCCCTTTGGCGGACTCAAGTCCTCTGGCGTCGGCCACCGAGAGCAGGGCACCGAGGCGGTGGCATTCTTCAGCGAAGTCATCACCGTATACATCGACCACGCCGCCTCGGCCAGAGAGCGGGCGAGGTTTATTTAGCGCCGTCTCAATAGGTCAAACTGATGAATTAATAAGGGTGGGTTTCAAACCCGCCCTTACGTTCGTCCAGATCAGTTTCCGTGTTTCCAGAACTCTTGTTGTCCCGGAATGCGTAGGGGCACGGCTAGCCGTGCCCCTACGTCGGGATAGATGTCTGATTAATCGTCCTAGTTCGGCATCACCGCCACGGAGCGGATCTCGCCGAACTCCTTCTTCAATTTGGTCCAGTTCTCCCCGCCGTCGGTGCTGGTGTATACGTAGCCGTAGAGGCTGGCGGCGGCGATCACGTTGGGTACTGCTTTATTGGTGCCGAACCAGTACACCACCGAGTTGGGCGCTACCGGCAGGTCAATGCTTTCCCAGGTTTTGCCGGCGTTCTTGGTGTGCTGGATGGTGCCGGTGATTCCGGGTATGGCGTCGCCGTTACCCACGAACATAACATCGGGGTCGTCCGCCTTGATCAGCACTCCCCGGCAATAGGACCGGTTGTCCTTCTCGTTGAACTTGGGGAAATAGTGGTAATCCCAGCTTTCCCCTTCGTCGGTGCTGGTGGCGATACCGAAGGGGCTGGTGCAGTAGATCGACGTCGTCGGTCCGGGACTGATTGCCATGCCGTGGATGTCCCCGTGGAACGGATCGGGACCCAGTTCAGGAAGATGCACCCAGGTATCGCCGCCGTCCAGGCTCTTGTACACGCCATCGACCTCTATGCCCGCCCAGATGGTGCGGTTGTCCCGAGGGTCGACGATCACGTTGGTGGTCCGGGGGATGCCCACTGGGCAGGGAATGGTTACGCCCAGGCTCAACTCGTCCCAAGTCTTGCCTCCATCCCGGGAGCGGAACGCGTCAGGCCGGGTGCCGGCGAAAATAGTGTCCGGGTCGGTGGGGTCCACCGTCACCGACCAAATCTGGCGGTCTTCCATCGGCGAGTTCAACTTCTCCCAGGTGCCCGCATTGTCCTCGCTGCGGAAGATGCCCTGGTCGGTTCCAGCCAGAATGCGGTGGGGGTCGTCCGGATACACGGACAGTGCCCTGATGTTGGACTCGGAAGGTATGGGGTCGCGGATGCGGTCCCAGGTTTCTCCACCGTCCACGGTGCGCGACAGCCCGCCGCCAACGGTTGCTACGACAAGAGTAAATCCTTCTGCCATGGCTGAGCCTCCTTAAGGGTGGAATTTAGCCTGCCTGAAGTATGGAGACATAATAGCCCGACTGATGGGGAAATGCTACCAGGGGTAGGTTAAATCATTGGGATTGCCGCCTCTACAACGGCTGGCGGTCGCCGAATCCCGTGTCGGTATCGTGCCAGAAGCCGATGGCCAGCTCGCCACGTACCCAACACAGGTAAACCTCTCGGCCCTCGCGGTAGGACGGAAAGTCCACCAGCCAGCGGCCCACATCTCGAACAATGATTCCTCGCTGGGTGATTTCCCGCACCACCCTTTGCAATTGTTGGGTGAGGCGGTCCACCTTGCGTTGCAACTCCGCCACCTCCGTGCCGTGGCTGGAGGCCCCGTTCTCCCGGCCGCCCCGCAACATAACCAATAGCCGCTCCTGTTCCTGGACCAGCTCCTCCCTCACCGGCATCACCGCCGAGAAAGTTTCCGCTAACCATGGCAACATGGCGTTGGCTTCATCTAGAGTAAAGTGGCGTGGCGTCATATCATCTCCAACTTTACCCTAGCTTGGGTACCTTCGCCAAGGCTGTCAAAAGCATAGGTGCGATCCGCTACGGTCTGGAAAGATTCCTCACGATCAGCCAAATGGCGTACAATAACCGGCAACGTAACCGCTTGCCGCGTGGAAGTGTCAGGATCCCGGCAAGGACACCCTAAATCAGTCACAGGATTGGATATTTGACCGTCGATAGAAATTGCTTTCAGGAAGGCGACCTAGCGCTACTTCAGGACCGAAAAGGCCGCCGCCATCTGCTAACACTCCTGGACGGAGGAGTTTTCCACAGCCACCAAGGCCGCTTGGACCATGAGCGGTTGATCGGCCACAGCGTTGGCGGCTGGTACCGGACGGACCGGGGCCACGTGCTATTGGCGGTGCGGCCCACACTGGGAGACTTTGTGCGCCAGATGCCCCGGGGACCGCAGATAATCTATCCGAAAGACCTGGGCCTTATCATCATGCTGGCTGACATTTTTCCCGGAGCCACTGTGATTGAAGGTGGCCTTGGCTCCGGCTCTCTCACCTCCGCACTGCTGCGAGCTGTGGGCGTCAATGGCCGGGTGATCAACTATGAGATCGAAGAGTCATGGTTGCCCAAAGCCAGGGCTAACATCCAAAAGGTTGTGGGCGACGCGTCTAATCTGGAGATCAAGATTGGCGATATCTACGAGGGGATCAGCGAGCGCAACATAGACCGGGTTGTCTTGGACGTTCCCGAACCCTGGCAGGCGGTGTCCACCGTGGGTGACTGCCTGTTGATGGGGGGAATCTTACTCAGTTTCTTGCCCACGGTGATTCAGGTTCAGAAGTTGGTATTGGCGCTGGAGGCGGACACCAGATTCCAAATGATCGAAACAACGGAAACACTCTTGCGCACCTGGCACGTCACCGAGCGTAGCGTGCGCCCGGACCATCGGATGGTGGCCCACAGTGGATTCTTGATCACTGCCGTAAGGTGCCAACCCCGTGTGATCGGCACCCCATCTGACCCGTCGGTCGAACCACCGGCTGAAACCGTTGCTGGTAACGAGGAAGACGAGGCTGATGGACGTGATGAATAGAGACGAGACCCTGGAATTTTTGAGCTACCACGTTAAGACAAATATGCTGATGAAGCACATCATCAGGTCCATTTCACGCCATGCCTAAACGGGTCAGGATCAACGCCAAGATTATCGTCGCCTTTCAAGGGAATGGGCATCACGTTCTCAGGAATGGGTGCGTAATCATAGACGGTAGTGACATACAGCACGTCGGGAAAGATTACGACGGGTCTGTTGATGCTGTCATCGATGCGGGCGACCGTGTGGTCACACCAGGATTCATCAACACCCACTGTCACATGGCAGGCTCTCCCCTGGACAAGTCCTTCATCGAAGATGTTGGGAGCCGCCAGTTCTACCTTTCGGGTTTACCCACCATGCTCAAAGCCAGAGGCGGCGCGATGACCGATACAGACCGGCGGGCCTGCGTCGACTACTCCGCGGCCGAGCTTATCCAGACTGGCACGACAACCGTGATGGAGTTGGGTGGCATCGGAGATTATGTTGCCGATGCTATTGAGCAGGCTGGATTAAGAGCCTACATAGCTGACATGTACAGCTCGGCTAGCTGGGTTTCAATCAATTGCAAGCAGGTCGGCTATGAATGGGACGAGGCATTGGGGATAGAAGGCTTCAGGAAGGCGGTCAAGCTGATCGAACGGATCGACGGACGAGCCAATGGCCGCATCAGAGGATTCATCAGCCCGGCCCAGATAGACAACTGCACCGAGGAGCTTCTCCGCATGAGCAGTCAGGCATCGGAGGAGATGCAGGTTCCTCTGGCTCTCCACACGAGCCAGGCGGTATTTGAGTTTCAAGAGATCGTCAGACGACACGGTTTGACGCCAGTTGAGTGGTTGGAGTCGATCGATTTCCTGAGCGATAGGTGCGTTCTTGGTCACGTCATCTATCCAGCCGGCCACAGCTGGGTCAACTTCGCGGGCGATGACCTGGCGATTCTTGCGAAACACCAGGCTTCTGTCGCCCATGCGACGTGGGTGTTTAACCGTCGTGGGGTCGCGATGGAGTCTTTCCCCGCCTATCTGGGCGCCGGTGTGAACGTGTGCCTTGCTACAGACACCTGTCCCCAGTCCATGATCGAAGCCATGCGATGGTCTGCGGTCGTAGGCAAGATAATGATTCGTCAGACCGAACTATCCACTGCGGCCGACGCATTCAACGCCGCCACGCTCAATGCGGCGAAGATGCTGCACCGAGATGACTTGGGCCGCATCTCGATGGGAGCGAAAGCTGACCTTCTGTTTTGGGATACAAACTCGACGTTCATGGTTCCTCTACGAGACCCCATCAAGAACATTGTCTACAACGCAACCGCCGAAGACTTAAGAGACGTGATGATCGATGGCGAGTGGGTTATGCGGGATGGACAGGTTCTCAAAGTCGATGAACGTGCGGTCAGCAGGAAGCTGCAGCAGGCCGGCGAAAGAGTGTGGTCTTCGGTTGACGCAAACAACGCTGAGAGTATGGATGAACTGTCACCTCAGACCTTTCCGGACTTTGAATAGGAATAGATGATGCGGCGCGACGATTTTAAGATATATGAACCTAGCTGATCTAAGTCGGCACCTGTCCGCTTATGGCGGCTTCACCATCTACATTCACGGGTCCGAACTGCCGACCGGCTTGTTTTGAGTGCATTATCCCTGTTGGATGAATTCCCGGCCATCTCCAGCGAAACGGGCATGCGGTCTCTGATGGCGCGGGTGCTGTCCCGGCGGGAGATACTTAAGGCGTAGTAACCCGCCGTAGAGGGGCGATAAACTGGAGGAAATTATGATGGAAGTGATGAGTCGAGAGCAGACCCTGGAATTCTTGAGCCACCATGTTAAAACGGAGATGCTGATGAAGCACCTCTTTTCCGTGGAGGCGTCCATGCGGGGATACGCCCGCAAGTTCCAGGAGGATGAAGACCGCTGGGCAATCGCCGGGCTGCTCCACGATTTCGACTGGGAGATATGCCCCACCCCCGAGGACCATCCCAATTTCGGCGCTGAGATTCTGCGTGAACACGGCTACCCGGACGACATCATCCGGGCAGTCCTAACCCACGGCGACCACACGGGCATCCCCAGGGAATCGTTGATGGAGCATACTTTGTTTGCTGTCGACGAGCTGTCCGGCTTTATCCGGGCCGTGGCTCTGGTTCGTCCCTCCAAGAGCCTGGGCGACGTATCCCCCCGTTCCGTCCGCCGCAAGATGCGCGACAAAAACTTCGCCAAGGACGTAAGCCGCGATGATATCGCGCGCGGGGCCGAAGAGCTTGGCATCGATCTGGACGAGCACATTGCCTTCATCGTCGAAAGCATGAAGCCCGTAGCCCAGCAGATCGACCTAGTAGCCGAACCCACAGAGTAACCAGTCATTCTGGCCGATCCCCTCCTTACGAAGGAGGGGATATAGGGGAGGTCGTTCCCGGGGAGATCACGACCCCCTGTGGTCCCCCCTTTGCGAAGGGGGGACATAGCCGCCGAAGGTGGTTGGCTTACTCCAGCGCGTACAGATGCCCGTCATCGCTGCCGGCGTAGACCACACCTTCATGTACCACCGGGGACCCAAACACCCTATCCGCGGTCTTGAACCGCCAGATCTCCTCCCCGCTCTCGGCGTCTAACCGCATATAGATGCCGGTCGTGGCTCCCCATGAATACCACGCCGTTGGCCACTGCCGGCGAGGATTTTATCTTTTTTCCGGTCGCGAATCGCCACTTCTCCTGCCCGGTGGCGATGTCCACGGCATACAGGTTTCCGTCATGGCTTCCAGAGTAGAGCACACCGTTAGCGATCGCCGGGGAGGAGTGAACGGGCCCGCTCGTTAGGAACCGCCACTTCTCCTGGCCGGTGGCTGCGTCTACCGCGTAGATGTACCAATCGAAACTCCCAAAATAGACGGCTCCACCGGATAAAGCCGGGGTGGAAGATACCCAATCACCTGCTTCGAACCGCCAGTTTTCCTCTCCGGTTGCCAGGTCGATAGAGTAGAGATTACCGTCATCGCTGCCGATGTAAAGCGCCCCATCGGCTAAAGCTGGAGACGACCACACCTTGCCGCCCGTCTGGAATCTCCAGATCTCCGTCCCGGTATCCGCGTCGACCGCATAGATGTTCTCGTCCCAGCTCCCGAAGTAGACCGTCCCGCCGGCGATAGCCGGCGAAGATAATATGGCGCTGCCAGCCTGGAACTTCCACTTCTCCTCACCCGTCTCCGTGTCCAAAGCGTACAGGTGGTTGGCCACTGTCCCGAAAAATACCGTACCATCGGCCACGGCCGCTGATGACTGGATCGGGCCCGGAGGCATAGTTTCGTCGGGGCGAGCTAGGAAACGCCACTTCTGTACACCGGTCTCCAGATCTACCGCATACAGATAATTGTCGTCGCTGCCCACGAAGGCGACTCCTCCGGCAATGGCCGGCGAGGTCTGGATCTTTCCCAGCGCGTAGACAGCGTAACGGCGCAGCTCCGGTGGCACTTCAGCGCCTTCAGCCATGAATTTCCACTTTAGGCGATTCCCCGGCGCCACACCTCCGGCGTCGTAGAATCCGGTGCGGGCCAGACTGCCTCGAAAGATAGCGTCTGGCGGCTCGCCTAGCGGGATAAGTGTGGGTGTTGGCGAGGGGAGCGTGGCGGTGGCTTCGAGAGTTGCAGGCGGTGGAGTCTCAGCGACTATCTGCGAGGTGGGCGCCGGCGCCTCTGTGGGCTGAGTGGTTGGAACTGGTGTGGGCAAAGGCGTATTGGTTGCCACGGGACCGGCGCAGCCAAGCAGGAGCGCCAAGAAAAGGCCGCCGTTTACCCGGCGCCACCCATCGATCACGATCCGTCACGCCCGGAAGCGTCGATGTCATAGAACGGGTCCCAGTCGAACTCCAAGCTCGCGTGGGGATACCGTCCCTCCATCAAAGGCAGATGGCCGGCGTCCAAAATAGGCACGTTCGACGCGAGGGCAACCGCCTGCTCTGACACCGGTTCCTCAAATCCCCACAAAGCCGGGGTCCCCACGTTTTTCCCTTGGATCAACACCTTGAAGTCACCCAGGCCCCCTGGGCGCGCCAGGTCCAACATGCCGGTGTTGTTGGCGGCAAGTTGACGTCTGGGCAAGTCCAAAGCCGTCAAGCGGTCCCGGAGACGCGGCAACCCCAAGTTGGCAAGAAATCTCGCCTGAGTCGTAAATCCCAGCGTTTCCAGTCCAGCTTGGATTCCGGCGTTCATCACCGTCGTGAAATCTATTTGGGCGGTCATGTCCTGCCGGCCTATCCGCTGCAACGGCGAGTCCGTCTGCGTGTGCCGGTAAAAGGTGGTAAGTGTACCTCTGGGCCTATCGTCCATTGAGTACAAGTCCGAGGCTACTCGCCCGTAGTCCACGGTCAAGATAAAACCAATGTCCAAGGCCTCGGCTGCATCGTCCACCCAATCGTCTATGCCCAAATTAATCTCAACTGTCTGTCCCTCGGCTAGAGTGATCCCGAGACCAGCCAACCGGGTCGCCAGCCGGGGAGTGGAAGGCTCCTTCAAGGCATACTCCAGCACATCGCCGGTCAGCGTCACGTAGACTTCTTTGAAGCTTCCCTGGCTAAGAGTGACTTGGTGCACCGGGAAGGCGTCCAGCAACTCGTTGGACAGGAGGCAACCCTTGATCCCGCGTAAAGGTATCCCTCGGTGATGCTCGCCTCCCAAAGGTCCCATAGATAGCAGGGAAGCTAACCGGTTTACGGTGGGCCCCCTCGGATCCCTGGTGCTTTCCCTTTCCACACCGCCTGCGACCAGCGTGTCCACGCAGACGTAGCGAAGCGACCGGGCAAAGTCTCCGGGAAGACCAGCGGCGTAACTCGTGATATCGCGGCAAAGCAGACCGTTCCCCGCGCCCAGCTCTACCACGGTGAAAGTCGCGGGATGGCCCATCACCTGCCACATTTGATGCAATTGAACGGCAATGAGTGCACCGAAAGCCGGGTGAGCGTGGGGGCTGGTGTAGAAGTCGCCGGAAGATCCGATGTGGTCCGGTCCGGTATAGTAGCCGCCGCCCGGCCAAAACAAGGCCAGGCCCATGAATTCCGCAAAAGTTATCGCTCTGCTTGCCAGAATCCGGCGGCGGATTTCCTCCTCGACCGTCATGCCGCCATGGTATACCCCGGTCCGGCAATAAAAAAGAGGGCCGCAACGGCCCTCTTCAGCTAGGTTTGAATCTACGACGCCTGGGTTTAGCCGCGTTCTTCCAACGGCACGAATTCCTTGTCCATTTCCCCGACGTATTCCAGCAGTGGCCGGATCAGCATGTTGTCTTCGAACTGTTCCACGCATTGGAGGGTCCAACCGGGAATCCGGCCCAAGGCGAAGATCGAGATGAACAGGTCGTCGGGAATCTCCAAAAGGTAGTAGATGGAGCCGGCGAAGAAGTCGACGTTGACGAAGATGCCCCGGGAGCGGTAGGGGACCATGACCTCGTCTTCCACGTAGGTGAGAATCTTGAACCAGTTTGGCTGTCCCTTTTTCTCGCCCAGTGCTCGGGAGCGTTCTCTCAGGTGCCTGGCTCGGGGATCTTCCGCTTTGTAGACCCGGTGGCCAAAGCCCATGATACGGCCGCCATTGTCCAGGATGTTGCGGCAGTACTCCGCGGCGTTCTCCGGCTGGCCGATGTCCAAGGCCATCTTCATAACTTCTTCGGCGGCGCCGCCATGCCAGGGGCCTTTCAAGACACCGATACCCGTGGTGACTGCCGAGTGAAGGTCGGACAGCGTGGACGCCGCGACCCTGGCGCCGAATGCGGAGGCGTTGGCCCCATGTTCGGCATGGAGAATAAAGTCCACGTCCAGTAGGTCGATGGTCTCCTGTTCGGGCATCTCATTGAACAGCATGTAAAGGAAATTGCCCGCGTGGTTGAGGTCAGGGTTGGGCGCGACCGGTTCAAGGCCCTGGCGCAGCCGATGGTGGGCGGCAACGATCGTGGGGCCCATGGCGCTCAATCGGATCCCCTTGCGGATGGTGGCCTCGGTCGAATTGTCCGTCACCTCGGGGTCGAAGGCCGCCAAAGCCGAGACGCCGGTGCGCAGCGCGTCCATGGGGTGGGAAGCCTTTACCAGATCCAGAACCTGGATGACTTCGTCGGGAAGACGCCGGTTGGCCCGCAAAAGATCATCGAACTCTTGAAGCTCCTGCTTGGTGGGCAGATTACCGTAGAATAGGAGGTAGATCACTTCTTCAAAAGTGGACTTCTCGGCCAGGTCGTGGATATTGTAGCCACGATACAGCAGTTTTCCCTCTTGGCCGTCGATGAAACTGGACGTGGTGGTGTCCAGATATACATCCTTGAGTCCTTTAATGATCTCGGGCGGCATGGACCATCCTCCTAACTGGTGTTCGGCTGGCCGGTGTCGGGACTCTTCGGCCAGAGCGAATTTATGACGAAAATGAGCGCACCGCAGGCGTTATTTTTACCTTTGGGACGTGGCAGATTTTAGCATTCGTCCCTAGGGGTGTCAAGCTGAACCAAGCCTGACACCCGGTCTATGGCGCACAAACATCAGCCTGTTCCAACCTCATGGATCAAGTCTTGGCTTAGAGCCAGCGGCCGGGATTTCGTTCGCACAGTTCAGCCTCCGGCCCGTGAGGACAATAAACGGCGTCCACGGCGGCAAGCCACAACCCGAAGGATCGAGTTGCTAAAACTGGGGGAATAAGATGACATATCTGACATATTGGCATAGGATAGTTGACCGGCAGGATAAACCGTAGCTGGGCAATCTACCGGCCACGACATTTCGTAAGTAGGGATTAGCAGCCGCGACTTTGGCTCTTGCAGGAGGACTATCACGTGAATCTGGGTGTGCGGTTACATCGGACAAGCTTGGCTCTGGGCCTGGTATCCCTGGCGTTGGCACTTTTTTCACTGGCATGCGTTAGCGAGGCGAGCGAACTAAACAAGGCTGGGGTCGCCCTTGAGAGCCGAAACTCTTTGGAAGAGTCGATAGTAAAGTTCGACGAAGCCATCCGTCTGGACCCTAGATTGGCTTTAGCCTACTACAATCGGGGTCAAGCCCATTTCAGACTTGGTCAGTTCGAGGCGGCTAAGCAAGATTACGACCAAGCAGTTAATCTCGACCCTGAATCCATCCTGTTCTACACAAAAAGAGGCGACGCGTATCTCGCCATGGGCCAGCCCGAGCAGGCGGTCCAAGAACATAACCAAGCTATCAGCCGGGACCCGCAATTTGGTCTTGCGTATTACAACCGGGGTGCCGCATACGTCGCCCTTGGCCGGCGTGACGAGGCTATCCAGGACTACAATCACGCGGTTATTCTAGACCGTCGCATCAGAATAACCACTAATATCGGAGTTCGGTGTATGCTCTACGATGACCTTTACCCCAAGGACGTCGCTTACCAAGATTGCAGAGGTTTCTCCAGCCACGCTTCTCGGTTTGCCAAAGCATTCGGAGACCGTGGCTTTGAAAATTTCGAGCGTGGCGAGTATCGACAAGCAATTGGCGACTACGATCAAGCGATCCGGTTGGATCGCGATCGTGATTTCTACAACGGCCGGGGACTTGCTTATCAGAGCATAGGCGAGTTTGACCAGGCCTTCCAGGACTTCGAGAAAGCGGCCGGCAGGTCCGGGTTTGCTCCGGCCCATTACAACCAAGGAAAGCTGCTATATGAGATTGGTAAATATCGATTCGCTGCAAAAGAATATTCCCGGGCGATCTTGAAGGATCCCCTTTATGCGGGCGCTTATACTGGCCGGGCAATGGCTTACACCCTTCTGGAAAAAGATACACTCGCCAAACTTGACATTGATCGGGCGGTTGAGTTGGGTGTTGAACGAGTTGAGCTGGAAGGGGTGATTCAAGAGCTAGAGAAGCAAAGATAAGTCGGTAAGATGGCTTAAATATCCTTCTTATGCCTTCGGCGGGGCGGGGCGGTGATTCCCATCCGTCAGCTTCGCCCAAGTTCAAGCATCAAGCCGTGGGTCAGAGCTGACGGGTCGCTTACGGTGTGCACAGGCCGCCCTCCGGTCTGTATCTCGATTTTGGCCGATGGCACTTCCTGATCTTCCCGGAACTGTAATACCAGGTCTCCCGAGTTCAGTTGGGTGAGAGCGGCCTGGGCCATCTCTATCACCGATGGGTCTCCCGGCGTCCCGACCACCGTGGCGATGACAGGTAAGGACAGTAACCGGGCCAAGGAATGTCCGAACCCGGCGGCAAAAGCTCCGTAGTTTCGATGGGCGTTGGGGAAGCTTTTCAATGCCCACACCGCTTGTTCCCGGTGTGCCTCTTTGCCCGTCAAGTCAGCCAACTTGACGAAGAAAGCCGCCAGCCGGGCATTCTGAGCCAGTACCTTCATGGGCCGGCTTAGACTTGCCGGGCCGGATATGCTGATGTCGTGGAATCCCCCTTCCGGGTCCCGGTGCCGCTGGGTGATGCTCTCCGCCAACGACTCGGCTCGCCGCAAGTAGGTGTCTTCATGGAGCGTGGAGTAGGCGTGCAGCAAGGCTAAGCCGGTTTCCGTGGCATCCCCCAACAGTCCGGGCACTAGGGCCTTGCCGTCCCAATAATGGTGCATGGCGCCGTCGGGGCCACGCAGTGTCTCCCACAGCAGGTCCAGCACTTCCCTCGCCCGTTCCCGGCACCCTTCCAATCCCAAGATCCACCAGGCATCGAGATAGGCCGCCACCGCCCGGGCGTTGGCGTCGCAGTAGAGATATTCGTCGATGACCGACAGCATTGCGGACGATGATGAGTCACGATCCTCTCGAACGTAATCCTGGCACCCTTGAAAGAGGCCGGCTTGCCCCTTTGACAGGGTGGTATCCAGGTATTCAACCAGCCCTATAGCTGTTTCCCGGTGAGACGGATCTTGGGTCAGAAGAAAGGCGCGCAAGTGGTTGCTCAGGAGGGCCGCTTGGTCGTCCAGCAGCTTTTCCGGATGGGGCTCGCTCCAATCCGCCTTGGAGGAGTACCGGTAAAATCCACCGCCTTCGGCATCGAAGGTCTTGCTGCCGCGCATCTTGTCTAGGGTGATTCTAACGTGATCCAGGTGAGAAGACTCGCCGCTGGTCTCGTAAAGGTACATGAGGAAATCATTGGCTTCGGGATGCAAGAATTTGAACTGGGCGCCGTAGCCGCCGTTAACCTTATCGGCCAGGCCCTCCACCATGCCGGCGATTTCGGCTACGATGGCCGGACCCAAGGGCGCCCGATCGTTGTCCGCAGCGCTATCGTCATCGGCACTTGCCTGAGCGTCTGCGGGCTCGACGATGGCTTCCCCCTGTTGGTGCAGCGTTACCACTTTGACCAGCAGGTTGATAAAAGGCTCGGGTTCCATGAAGTTGACGCTGAATAGGTGGCTGCCGTCGGGAGACATAAAGATGACAGTAGGCCAGCCGTCTTGGTTATAACGTAGGTCCACGTCGGGGCGCTGGGATTCCTCCACGCGGATGGGAATGAAGAAGGCGTTCAGCAAGGAGATGGTGTCGTCTTCCGACAGGGATGTCTCGTCCATCCGCTGGCAGAACCCGCACCAGAAGGCAGCGAGAAAGACCATCACCGGCTTGTTCTGGCCCTTGGCCTCTTGGAACGCCTCCGGTCCCCACTCCCGCCAATCGATCAGGTGCGCCTGGTTGGTGCGAACTGAGAACCGGAACATATCAGGCCTCCCCAGGCCGGCCTTTACCGGCCCGGGGCCTCGCTCTTCAAGGCTTCAAGGGCTTGGAGGACGGTTTTCCGCCGGAGTTCTTTTTCCTCATCGGGAGGAAGATCAGCGGCACCCAAAGGGTGGACGATGCCGGTGCCCTGGACGATGCGGTTGGAGCCAACCATCTTGGCAATGGGAACCACCGAGGTTACCTGGCAAACGGGGATACCCGCTTTTTCCAACTCGGTCGCGATCGCAGCGCCGCTGCGAGTGCTGGTCCCTCAAGCCGAGGTAAGGATCACCGCGTCCACCCCCGAATCTTTCAGCTTCTGCGCGATCTCCTGTCCCAAACGGCGGCTGTTGGCCAGTGGGTTGGCCAAACCGGAGGTGGATATGAACTGGTCGTGGAGCTTGCCAACGACGCCCTCACTCTCCAATTCCCGCATTACGTCCACCGGAACCATCCGGTCCGGGTCTTGGCGCACGTAGCGTGTGTCGTAGCCCCGGTGGGCCACCTCATAGTCCTCACCCTTCAGGTCATTTTTCTTGGATATGTCGTAGCTTCCCCAGGTAGTTGCCGCGGTATGGGCTATGTTGTCCGGGTTGCCTTGAGGCACCACCCCTCCGTCGGTGACGATGGCCACGCGGGCCTTAGAGATGTCAATGACCGGAGGCGGGGCCGGTACTGATGGGAAGGTGGTTACTGTCAGTTCGGACTGGAATGCGGCGCCCTGGGTCTTGGCGTACAGCATCTCTACCATGCGTTCGGCCGCCGACTTTTCCACGAAGCCGTCCCGTAGGATGCCGCGAGGAATGTAGCCGTCATCGGTGGGCGCTCCCATCTCCTGACCCACCGACAACTTAGCGGCGATAGCGGCCATCTTGCTCAACGTGGCTTCCATCGCCGACACGCTTTCGCCCGAATCCACGATGTATAGTTTTTGGCGGTACAGGTCCACTCCGGGGTTCTCCACCGCCATTCCCGTGACCGCCGGAATACCGATCTCAGCGCTTACGTCCACGCACAACGCACCGGCCGCCGCTCCGTAACGGCCCGCTTCGAAACACGGTCCGGCTACAAACAGGTCGGCTTTGCAGGCGGCAACTTCCTTCAGTACAAATTCCTTCAGTACATCGGGATTTTCGGCGGCGAAGTTGTCCCCGCAGATCACCGTCTTTACGACCTGCGAGTCCTGGCCCAGCACCCGCTCCAGCAAGCGTCCCGGCCCCACCGCGCCGTCCCGTACCTCGGGCGGAGCACTCGCAAACTCTTCACCGCCCAGTCCCCCGAAAAATTGGTTCAAGTAATGTACTACCCTCATTGGTTAGACCTCACTTGGCACTGGATTCTGGTTCTTTTCGTGGAAATTTATGTTTCCGTAGGACTTCCCCCTATCCTAACCTTCCCCCACAAGGGGGGAAGGGATCTGTTCTCTCCCCCTTACGAAGGGGGAGAGTTAGAGAGGGGGTCGTCCTTTAATAAACAAAACACCGCAACTTGGAGATCCCTTGTTGGCTGGTTACGCCGCAGATTCCTCCGGCGGGTATCCCCTGGGCCACTTCAAGAGCGGCGGTCATGGCCGGGTTTCCGGCGACTACCTTCTCCACCGCCGGGAGGTCCCAACTCGTGTCGCCGCCGCCCACGTAGACGATGGCATCAACTTCCGGATAGTTAAACAAGAGCGCGGACTCGGCCTGCCGGTCCCGGGACATGTCCGATACTTGGACGGTGGTGAAGATCCCGGACTGTTCGCAAAGGCGGGCCGTCAACGCCATGTCGGCGTGGGGCGCTCCTCCGCCGTACTTTGTGAGAACCACGCCATCGGCGGCCAGGTTCCACTTGGCCATCTCCGAGGCGAGCATGCAGTTGCGCTCCCGGTCTTCATTGTCGGAAGCGGCCATGGTAGCGATGGTACCCACTAGAGTAAGCTTCCCCTCCCGGTGCCATCGGTAAAGCTCATTGATGATTGGGTGGTTCTGGTAGAAATAGGTCTCCACGCCCATGTTTTGGTAACCGGACACCACTCCCCCGTCCAGCCATTCGTTGGGGTGCAACATCACCGGCACCATTCCGGCGGTATTGGCGCCGTAGAGTATCTGCTCGTCCACCTCGGCAACCCGCTGCCTGGAGTGTATCTGTCCGATGTAGGCCACGCGGGGCAATCCGTCTCTTCCCGCCTGAATTGGTCCATCAGACTGGAAGACTTCCGTTGCGTTGGGCGATTGGTCCAAGGCCGTTTTGGCCAGAAATACCGACGTTTTCACCGACGCCAGACGTAGCGTGTTCTGGGCGATGTGCCTCTCCAGGTTTGGATCAGTGTGAGGCACGACGGCCAGATGGTGCAGCACCGAGTAGGGAGACGCTTCGCTGGCCGGCCCGCTCATCTCCACGATCTTATTGTTTGCCAAAGGCGCCGCTTCATCGACGACAGTCACCGCGGCACCCCTCAAGACGTGGGTCGTGCCTTGGCCCGCCGTGGCGATGGGGCCTAGAATGCCCGGGTAATCCGAGCCTGCCCCCGGCTCTTTGATCCGAGGCTCGATGATGTCGAACACAACGCCGATGCGGCAAGCCTCGCCGGGATTGGCGATGTCCATGTCCACGCTCTGCAGGCGGGGGTCTTCCAGCAGGTGATTCGTCAGGCTCTCCCGGTCGACGACCAAAGTAGAACCATCTAGGTAGGTCGAGTCACCGAATCGCAAGTCGTTAACTTGATGTATCGCCAGAGTCAGTTCCAAAACCTTGGCCCTCTTGGCTTACCAGCCCAGATTTTCTTTGATCAGGATAACACGAACCCGGTCGTCGGCCACTTCATTCTCGAAGATAGTAAGCTTGCCCATGGGCCTGGCGTTGCGGCCCTGCGCCACCAGCCATTCGTCGTGTTTGCCTACCGTGTACCCTCGAACGCGGTCGATGGCATCGGTCAGGGTGGGGCATATCTTCTGAGTACCGGCAACCAGGATCACGTATTTGGCCCCGTAGACGAACGCGCCCAGTTGGCTGCCCGACCCGCTGGCCACCACGATCTCGCCCGTTTCAGCGATGGCCTGAACGCTGCCGATGATGTATTCCGAAACCGTGGCCAACCGCCGAAGGTCACGTTGTTTCGCGGGGTCGGTTTCCGCGATGACTTCGTCGTGCAGGTTGCGATAGCGGGGGTTATTGTGCAGGTAGTCCGAGTAGCCGATGGAATCCAGGGTTTCGGAGGTACTGTTGAATACCTCCGCGCCATCAGGGACCATGTCCTTGAGAAGTTGCAGGGCTTGCTCGCTAGTCTCGGCTACCACCGCCGGCATATTCCGGGCAGACAGAGCCTGCACCGTTCGCTGAATGGCCGCGTCATCGACCATCCGAGTGGATTCGCCGACCGGCATGGCGGCTAACCCCGGGGAGCCCGGCCCAGTACCCGCTCCGCCATCTCCTTGTCGATTCCCCGAGGCCACTCCCGGTGGGACGGATCGCTGATGCGGATGATCAAGGACGGCCCTAGTTCTTTGATCTCCATGCGGATAACGTCTCCATCCTGAACCGCTCCGATCTGCTGGTGGTTCACGCCGGTGGCGATGACGTCACCGGGCTCTAGGGTTGTGATCTTGGAGAACTCGGAGATCAGCTCGGGGATCTTGTGGGCCATGTCGCTGGTGGGGAAGTCGTGGCGGGCCTCGCCGTTGTTCCACAGCCGGATCTGAAGATCGTGGGGGTCGGGAATCTCATCGGCGGTAACCAGCGCCGGCCCCATGGGCGCGAAGGTGTCCCAGCATTTGCCCAAGAAGAAGCTGTTCCCCACCGCTCCCGGCAGCCCCCTAGCCGACATGTCCAGGAAATTGCAGTAACCGAATATGTGGGACATCGCGTCTTCCTGGCTGACTTTGGTGGCGGTCTTGCCGATGACCAGGGCCAACTCGGGTTCGTGATGGAATACCGTTGCCGGGGCTGGAGGCAATTCGCAGGTGTCTCCGGTGCCTATCACAGCGTTGGGGGCTTTGAGGAAAGCGTCCAGGATCGCCGGTTCCCTCATGCCGAACTCCAGGTAGTTGACGGCGGCGCAGATCAACTTGCCTGGACGGGGCACGGGGGCGCGTAGCCGCACGCTCTCCAAGGACACGCCGTCTTTGTTGTGGATCGCCGATTCAATCTTCGGTTTTTGCTCGTCCCATCTGGTGATGAGTTCTTCCATCATGTCCTGGGGGCGGCGAAACTCACGGCCCTCGAATGAATCCGTTGCGTCCACGATCTGGCCGTCGCGAATCACGCCCAGACGAAACTCGTTAAAAAACGCTAATTTCATTGCCATCGCCTCCTGTTGACAGGGAAATGTAGGCTCAAATCTAGGTAAAAATAAGGATCTTTGCAATTCCAGCGGACGCCGGGAGTGTAGCACACGGGCTAACCGCCATCAACAAGCCGCGCCTCGTCATTCCAGCGCCGGCCGGGACCCATGGTATTTCGCGTCCTCTGCATGCCCGGATACCAGCGCCCGCCACCGTGACGATCTGGTTTCCCCAGATACTGGCCGTGGAGATTGATGCACCAGCCTTGGGCTAGGCTGGCCTTACCGCATGCTACAATACGCCTCGACTGGCTCAGCAGGCTGGCATGAGAGAGGATGTCCAATGGACTTCGGCATATTTACAATGTTCAGTGCGCGGGAGACCTCGACGCAACACGAGATATTCCACGAGTGGTTCGACGTCGTCCAGATCGCAGAGGAATCGGGAATCGATACCTTCTGGCTGGGCGAGTCCCACTTCAGGCCCCACCGGGCGATGCTGGCCTCGCCTCTCATCGGCGCCAGCGCAGTGGCCTCCCGCACCCAGCGCATGCGGGTAGGCTTGGCGGTTCAAGTACTGCCCTTGGCAAACCCGCTAAGGGTAGCTGAGGAGGCTGCCATCGTCGACCACATAAGCGAAGGCCGCTTGATCTTCGGTGTGGGCCGGAGCTCTTTTATTGAGTCCTACAACGGATATAACGTGGACTATGGCGAGAGCAGGGCGCGATTCATGGAGTCGCTGGAGGTGATCCAAAGGGCGTGGCGCAATGAGGTATTCTCCTACCACGGAGAGTTTTACGACTTCGAGAACGTAAATCTGGTGCCCAAACCCTATCAGACGCCCCACCCGCCCATTCGAGTGGCCGTGGAAAGCAGGGACACGTTTTCCCTGGTGGGTGACATGGGATTTCCCATATTCATCCGACACCAAATGGATGTCTCAGAACTTCAAGACCTCTTGGGGGAATATGAGGAAAAGCGTCACAACGCAGGGTTTGACGGTCCCAACGACGTGATCCTGCAGCTTGCCTGCTATGTGGCAGACACTGCGGAGGAGGCTCTCCATGAACCGGAAGCCAGCACCATGCGGCAGAGGCGGCTGGTCGCCGAGTCCCTGAACACCGCCGCCGACGAGGAAGCCTACGAGCGGCTAAAGAAAATATCCGAAACGACTTATGAAGACGTGCTCACCAGAGTCATTTACGGCACACCTGAAATGGTGGTGGAGCGCCTGCACCAGTACCAAGAAGACCTGGGCATCACCGGCGTGTCGCTAGACGTAAATCCCGGCGGCCAAATCCCCTACGACCGCGTGGTCAATTCCATGCGCCTACTCACCGAAAAGGTTATGCCCCAGTTCAAGTAATGCTGTGCGTCCGGCCCACCGCCGAACCCACTTGGGGATACGTAAGCATGCGGGCCGGACGGAATGGGTGATGCGCTTTCTGGGTCACAATGAGATAATTTTATCGAATAAGTCCACCGGAGGGATGGCCGAGCGGACGAAGGCGGCGGTCTTGAAAACCGCTATACGGGCAACTGTATCGTGGGTTCGAATCCCACTCCCTCCGCCAGTTTTGAAGCTAAATTGTGACTTGTATAGGGTCTAACACCCTACGCACTGCGGGTCCACATTTCATAAATGCCGACATTTGTCAGGATTCCTCGACCGCTTGTTGCTTCGTAGTTTTACGAAGCCCTTCTTCAAACTTGAGCGCCGCCTCTTCCTGCAACCCCGGTAGGACGTGTGAGTAAGTGTCCAGGGTGATTACCACGCTGGAATGGCCCAGGCGCTCGGCTACGGTCTTTGGGTTGACGCCCTGTGCCATCATCATGGTGGCGTGAGTGTGCCGTAAGTCGTGTAGTCGGATATGGGGTAGCCCAGCTTTCTTAATTACCTCAGCGAATGCCAGGCTAACCTTATCGGGCGAGTAGGGCCTACCGTCAGCCAGGCAAAACACGTAATCTGATTCCTGCCACTCCAGGCCTAGGAATTGGCGTTGCTCCTTTTGCTTGACCTTTAACCCATTGAGCAGCGCAGCGGCAGCGGCTGGTAGATTGATAAGCCGACGTGACTTGGCCGTTTTGGGTTGGAGAGTCATCATCCCCTTACCAAGAATCCGCTGGAGGGTTTCCACTACCGAAACAGTCTTAGCATCAAGGTCTACTGCGGTCCACCGCAGACCCAAAAGCTCACTGCGCCGCATCCCCGTATATAAGGCCAAGAAGAACACAGGACCATATCGAGTCGCGGCAGCGGTTGCCAAGAACAAGCAAAGCCCCCGCCGTCCCGGCGCAAACCACCAAACTTATACCTTCCCAATGGTCGATAATGTGTTGGGTGACCAGGGCTGTTTGAGCTTTCCCTAACCCACCTTGCGAAACTAGGAGCGAGCCTCCGTAGCACTCCAGGGCGGACACCCGGCCAATAGTTCGTTCGAGTGTTTCAACGCCCGTTTCCGAAAATACCCCGACAAGCGCCTCGAATTCACGCGGTGTGGGCACTATTGCCAATATCGTCAAACTCGCCGCATCTCCTGCTTTGCCGTTACCTCACCCCCTAAACGATCACATTCTCCCGCCTTAACTGGTCCACTTCCGCCTGGGTTAGACCGCCCAGGGTGGTGAAGATCTCGTCGGAGTGCTCGCTGTACATGGGGGCCCGGTTTATTTCTACTTGGGAGTCTGAAAGGCGGACCGGGCAGCCGATGACCGGGTACTTGCCCAGGGCGGGATGGTCGACTTCCGAGATCATGCCGCGCTCGATCAGGTGGGGTTGTTTTAAGACTTCACTGGTGTCGAAGACCGCGCCGCAGGGGACTCCTTCGCCGGCGAACGCCGCCATGACTTCCCGCTTGTCCCGGGTGCCTGTCCAGTCTCGAATGATCTGGGAAAGCTCCTCGGCGTTATTCTGCCTTTCCTCGGGGCTGGCATACCGGGGATTCTCGATCAAGTCCTCTCGTCCCATGGCCCGCATCGCCGCGGTAAACATGCCCGGATTATCCGCGGGAATCATCATGTAAACGTAGTCGTTCAGGCCGCCGGGAGCGCAAGCGATCAATCCTCCCAGACCACCGGTGTAGGCGCTGCCGGTGAACTCTTGGCGCGGTTCCGCCGAGCCGTCGTTCAGTGTGCCGGTGAAGCGGACCCTGGTCAAGTTCAACACCGCTTCCTGCATGGCGACTTCCACCATCTGACCCTTGCCGGTGACGCCCCGCTGCACCAGCGCCGCCAATATGCCGATGACCGTGTGCATCCCGGTGCCCGAGTCTCCCACGTTGGCCCCGAGGGGCGATGGCGGCCGGTCGGTCCATCCGGTGACGCTGAGAGCGCCGCTGGTGGCCTGGGCCACCTGTTCGAAGCACTTGTAGTCCGAGTAGGGGCCGAAGGAGCCGAATCCCTTCACCGAGGCGTAGATCAACCGTGGATTGATCTCCTTCAAGTCGTCGTAACCCAACCCCAGCCGGTCCATGGCGCCGGGCCCACGGTTCTCGGCCAAAATATCGGCGTCCTTGACCAAGGTCTTGAATAGCTCCTTGGCCTTGGGGTTCCTCAGGTCCAGGGTGGTGCTTTTCTTGTTGCTATTGAGCAGCAGGAAGAAAAAGCTGTCTTTGTCGGGGTCGACCCGGCGCAGCCAGCGGGCCCGGTCACCCTTGCCGTCGGCCATCTCCACCTTGATGACCTCGGCGCCCAGCCAGGCCAACATTTGGGTACACGAGGGACCGGCCTGGTCGTGGGTCATGTCGATTACGCGGATCCCTTCCAGAGCTTTTCCCATTTTATGACTCCTTTAAATCTGTCTCAAGCGGTGGTTCGACAAGCTCACCACGAACGGTTATTTTGGTTGTTCGTAGAAAGATGTGCTACGGCGTCAGAATAACTTTGCCCCTGGTTCCCCGGTTGGACAGGTGCTGGTGGGCTTTGGACACCTCGGACATGGGTAACACCTGGTCCACGATCAGTTTGGCCTTTCCGCCGGCAATCATGGGGAACAGTTCCTCCATCGCCGATTTGTGGTCCAAACTTCCCACGGGAGACCGGCCCATGCTGAAGCCTATCACCGTGCGGTTGGCCCCAGTAAAGTCCGCCGATGCCACCGACGCCGGCGTATTAGAGGCATTCCCGTAGGAGATCAGCCGCCCGTACGACGCGACGCACCGGACGCTCTTCTCCAAGATCGGTCCTCCCACGCACTCCAGCACCAATTCCACGCCGTTGCCGTGGGTTTCTTCACCTACGATTTCTTCGAAGTCGTGGGTGGTGTAGTTGATGGTTACGTCTGCTCCCAGAGAACCGCACAGGTCCAGCTTTTCCTGAGTGGAGGCGGTGGCAATGACCTTTGCGCCCCAGGCTTTGGCCAACTGAATCGCCACGGTGCCAACGCCCGAGGCCCCGGCCTGCACCAGAACCGTATCACCTGGTTGCATCTGGCCCCGGGTTTTCAGCAGATGGTAGGACGTCAGAAATACGATGGGCATTCCCCCAGCATGCACTGGGTCGATGGTTTCCGGGTACGGAAAGACCAGGTTCCCGTTTACGGCAACGTATTCGGCTTGTCCGCCGGGTCCCATCGCCATCACCTGCTGCCCCACGGAGATCCAGTCGACCGCCGACCCAACTTCGACCACAGTGCCCGCCGCTTCCAATCCCAGGGAGGAGGGCAGGTCGGGGCCGGGATAGTTGCCGCCCCGGCGCATGATGTCGGCGTAGTTGACCCCCGCCGACTCCACTTTGATGAGGACTTGGTGGGGCCTTGGCGTGGGTTGAGGAGTATCCTCCCACTTGAGGACATCCAGGCCGCCGAATTCGTTGATACGGACCGCTTTCATTCGTTTAGTCTCCTTATTGATTACCGGCGCTCATGAAATGTGTGGTTCGACAGGCTCACCACGAACGGGAGCAGCAATCTTCTCCGTTCGTCCTGAGCCTGTCGAAGGACCCAGCGCCCGATGGCTGATTAATCAGAGTTTTCAGTAGATGTTGCGGGCGTTCCGCTCGTGACACCAGAGGTCACCCAAGGATACCCCACCCTTTACTAGGATTCGAACCAACTAATAATGCCGCTTTGGACCGCGACCGTGCGCGTCCCAGGAGTTCGGCGAACGATGTCTCTCGCCTGCAAAGCCCGCAATACGGCGGCTCCAAGTGCACCTCCCACGTGAAGTCGGCGCTCCGTCCAGTCGGTGCACCCGTAAGCGAACCGGCGTTTCGAACTGGAAGGGGTCAGATCCACACCCTTATCGGCGAGGGCCTGTTGCCCTAACGGTGTCAGGCGGTAGGACACACGAGGCGAGTCTTGGCTTTCGGTCTGCTCCAACCAGCCCCGGTTTAACATTTCGGCGAACAACGCTACCCCGGCGACGCCGGCAAGATGATCGTAACAAGTCCGTGCTCGGCGCAAGGCCGTGTCGCGCCGCACTTCACGGGCTGCTTGCGCGCTGATCGGAGGCGTACCCGTAGGCGTCATTTAAGTGATCCATCCCCTTAGAAAATCGGATTTGTGGCGTCAGTGTACCCCAATTGGTTATCGTTCGGCATCACTCTAGTCGTTGGACGCCTGGGCCTTGGGACCGGTTTTCATGCTCAATGATATGCGTTTGCGGTCTATGTCTACCTCCAGCACGGTGACTGTAACCCGCTGATTCACTTTGACGATCTCGCCCGGATCGCGCACGAACCTGTCCGCCAGTTGGCTGATGTGCACCAACCCGTCTTGATGAACCCCAACGTCCACGAACGCGCCGAAAGCCGTGACGTTGGTTACCAGCCCCGGCAGCCGCATACCCGTTTCCAGGTCTCGAATGTTCTGCACGCCTTCGTCAAAAGCGAAGGGCTCGAACTCCTGGCGTGGGTCCCTTCCCGGGCGGGCCAACTCCGCCATGATATCCCGAAGGGTGGGCAGGCCCACCGTGTCGCTGACATAGCTATCCAGATCGATGCGTGAGCGGAGGGCTTCGTCGGTCATCAAGTCATTGACACTGCAGCCTTGGGTCTTGGCCATGGACTGTACTAATTTATAGCTTTCGGGGTGGACGGCGCTGGCGTCCAGGGGCTGGTCCCCGTCGCTGATGCGGAGAAATCCAGCCGCCTGCTCGAACGCTTTGGGGCCAAGCCTGGGCACTTTGAGGAGGTCACGCCTAGACTTAAATCCGCCGTTGGCATCCCGGTAATCTTGGATCGCCTTGGCCAGGCTGGGGCCCAATCCGGAAACGTAGCTCAAGAGCTGGCGGCTGGCTGTATTGACCTCAACACCCACACCGTTCACGCAACTTACAACCACGTCGTTCAGCTTGCTTTGGAGGAGGCCCTGGTCGACGTCGTGCTGGTACTGTCCCACGCCGATGGATCGGGGGTCAATCTTGACCAGTTCGGCCAGCGGGTCCATCAAGCGCCGCCCGATGGATACCGCTCCCCGGACGGTGATATCCATGTCGGGAAATTCTTCCCTGGCGGCAGGGGAAGCGGAGTAGATCGAAGCCCCGCTTTCGCTGACCATTACGATCTGGATTCCGGAACTCAAACCCAGGCCCCGCAGAAACGTTTCCGTTTCCCGGCCTCCGGTTCCGTTGCCCACGGCGATGACTTGGGTGTCGTGCCGCTGGCACAGGCTTAACACGGTCTGCGCCGCCTCGGCCGATTGCCGCTCCCCCAGCAAGGGGAAAATGGTTGCCGATTCGATGAACTTGCCCAGGGAATCCAGGACCGCTAACTTGCAACCCGTGCGCAACCCAGGGTCTATGGCCAATAGGCTCTTTTGTCCCAAGGGCGACGCCAACAGTAGTTGACGGAGATTGTCGGCGAAGACACGGGTGGCTACCTCGTCGGCCCGCGCCTTGGCCTCGTTACGCGCTTCGGTCTCCAACGACGGCCCCAGGAGACGCTTATAGCTGTCCTGGACGGCCAGAGACACCTGCTGGGAACTGTCGTTAGAATGCTTTACGAACAGAGCTTCCAGTTCCGTCAGCGCCTCTTCCTCAGGCGGCAACAGATGCAGCGTCAACATGGACTCTTTCTCGCCCCGTAACATGGCCAGAACCCGGTGGGAGGGGGCCTGGGACAATGGCTCTTCCCAGTCGAAGTAGTCCCGGTACTTGGCGGCTTCGCTTTCCTTGCCCTGGGACAGTTTGGAGGTCAGCGCGCCCTTAGCCCAAAATAGTCCTCTGATCTGAGCGCGGGCGGTGGAGTCTTCGCTGACCCATTCGGCCATGATGTCCCGGGCTCCCTGCAACGCCTCGCCGGGGTCGGCGACGCCTTTTTCCGGGTCCACGGCCAAGGCTGCCTCAGCTGCCACGTCCATGTCTTCTTGCTGCCAAAGAATGCTCGCCAACGGCTCCAGGCCCTGTTCCTTAGCGATGGTCGCTCTGGTTCGGCGTTTGGGACGGTAGGGAAGGTAAATGTCCTCCAATGCCGCCAACGTCTCCGCTGATTGAACTCGGTCCTTCAACTCCTCGGTGAGCAGGTCCCGCGCCTCCAGAGAAGCCAGGATGGCATCCATCCGGCTTGCCAGTTCCTTAAGCTGGGCCAACCTATCCCGAATCGACTCGATCGCCACTTCATCGAGGCTGCCCGTGACCTCCTTGCGGTATCGGGCGATAAATGGCACCGTGGCGCCTTCCTCGATCAACGAAACTGTCGCGCGTACTTGAGTAGTCAGCAGGTGTAACTCGCCGGCGATCTTGGCGATATAGCTTTGGTTCATTTCAGTTTGAGTAGTCAATTTCTTACTGAATCCCTCTCATGCGCCTAACGTCTGGAGCGGCGGGGCATGCAACCATTATACTGAATAGACCCGATGAAACACCGAAAGGACTGCATCCTCTGAATCTAAGCACTTACACCGACACCAGGCTGTTCTCCCGCCTCTTGCGCCAGGCCAAACCATACTGGCCGCACATCGCCGGGATATTCCTGTTGGGCCTGCTGGCCACCCCTTTGATGTTGCTGGCTCCCCTGCCACTGAAGATTGCCGTCGATAGCGTGGTGGGATCCAGTCCGCTGCCGGGATTTATGGAACCGGTGACGCCGGATTGGCTATCGGGTTCTACGATCAGACTGTTGGGCCTGGCCGCCGGTCTCCAAGTGATGGTGGTCCTGTTTAGCCAACTGCACGAGTTATGCGGCCATGTATTGCGGGCGCGGGCCGGCGAGGGGATGATGCTGGAATTCCGGTCGGCCCTCTTCCGCCACGTGCAGCGCCTGTCTCTTCTGTTTCACGACACCAGGGGCACGGCTGACTCCCTCTACCGGATACAATACGACGCTCCGGCCATTCGGGACATCACCGTCAACAGCATCATCTCTCTGCTGTCGGCGGCGGTGATGCTGGTGGCTACTCTGGTTGTCATCACTCGTCTCGACTGGCAGCTTGCCCTGGTCGCGCTGGCGGTCTGCCCATTTCTGTTCGTATTCGCCCGCACCTACAACCTGCGGATGCGGCCCCGTTACCGGGAAGTCCGGGGCATGGAGAGCTCGGCGCTGCAGGTAGTTCAGGAGGTTTTGAGTGCGTTCCGCGTGGTGAAGGCGTTTGGCCGAGAGGACCGGGAGCAGGACCGGTTTGTGGCCCAATCTCAAGTGGGGGTGCGAGCCCGCATCCGCCTGTCGTTAGCTGAAGGGACCTTCGGGTTGCTGGTCAACATGACCACGGCGATCGGCACGGCGGCGGTCCTCTTCATCGGGATACGTAATGTTCAGGCAGGAGTCCTGTCGTTGGGTGAGTTACTGATGGTTCTGGCCTACTTGACCCAACTTTACAATCCACTGCGGACCATCAGCCGTCAAGTCGCCAACCTCCAGTCTTCACTGGCCAGCGCCGAACGCGCTTTCCAACTGCTCGACGAGATACCAGACGTAACGGACCGTCCTAGCGCCCGTTCCCTGAAGCGAGCGGCGGGAGAACTTCGATTTAGCGGCGTGACTTTCGCTTATGGTGAAAACACGCCGGTGTTGCAGGACGTGTCCTTCTGTATCGCCCCAGGCACCCGGCTCGGAATCGAGGGGAGGACCGGGGCCGGAAAGAGCACGCTGGTCAGCCTAGCGTCCCGGTTCTACGACCCTCGTGACGGTGAGATCCTGTTGGACGGCGTGGACCTGAGGGACTACAAACTGGTGGACCTGCGCAACCAGATGGCCATCGTCCTACAAGACCCGGTGCTATTCTCTACGAGCATCGCCGAGAATATCGGCTATGGGCGTCCCGGAGCGGAATTCTCCCAGATAGTGGAGGCGGCCCAGGCAGCTAACGTCCACGAGTTCATCGCCGGTCTGCCCGATGGGTACGACACGGCGGTGGGAGAGCGGGGCATGATGCTTTCTGGGGGAGAGCGCCAGCGGATAGCGCTGGCCAGGGCGTTCTTGAAAGACGCTCCCATACTCATCCTGGATGAACCCACCAGCGCGGTGGACATGACCACCGAGGCTGGGATCATGGAGGCAATGGAGCGGCTGATGGTGGGCCGCACCACTCTGATGATCGCTCACCGGATCAGCACCCTGGATATCTGCGACGCCCGCATCGAGTTGGAACACGGGCGGATCATCAGCGCATCAGGGAAAGTTGACTCGGCGCCCAACGTCTCTATCCTTCAGATCGAAGGTTGACCGCGTACTAAGTCCAGAACCTGCTTAAGTTCAGATATCCTCGTTCCCTCCCAATCCTCACGATGGCCGTTAACCGTATCGTACGGTGCTCGAATAAGCACTGGGTCCATGCCAAATTCCACTGCGCCGGTCAGTTCACCACTCCCTCCGTCTCCGACGTACAGGCATTTGCCGGGCGCTACCTTCAAGCTGTCGCACACCATCCGGTAGATGCGGGGGTCAGGCTTCGTAAGTTTCACTTCGCAAGAGAAGATGGCTCCGTCTAACAATGCAGCGAAGGGAGTTTCTGGCCACAGGAGTGGGACTTCCGACGAGCAGTCGCTTATGAGTCCTAATCTGTATCCAGACGCCTTCAGTTCAGTGAGGGTTTCAACCGTGTGATTTCGCGGTGTGAGAACACTACGTAGATACTCAAGCCGAAGTTCCACGGCATTGGCTATTTGCCGAGCATCAGCTTTGACACCGATTTCGCGGCAAATATGTCGAAAATATTTCTCCATCGAAGGAAACAACCCGGCGTCCCGCTCGTGAACCGTTTCAGACCACAGACGAAGTAGATCCGGTTCAGGAATCGACAAAGCAGCGGCTACGTTCGAAAGCGTTCGATTGTACTCTGATCGTGAGAGATCTAGGAACTCAGTATTGTCAACCAAGGTCCCAAAAAGGTCAAAAATGACGGCATCATATTTCATGGATCAAAGGTCCTGGCGCTCAGCTGAACATCGGTTAATGCGGCAATTGCTGAATCACCAAATTGGGGGCTCGACCGAGTATCCACCCTTCCCTTTCTAGAGGGAAGTCAATAGGCCCACTATTTCAGAAGGTAGAGAGTGGGGGTGGAAACTCGTTCTAGATCAGAACCGGCTCGGTGTTCTTCTGGTAAACCTGGAAGCGGTGGCGGGTGGTGTCGGCGATGATGACCCGGCCTTTACCGTCGACCTTGACCGCGCAGGGCGCCCAGAGCACTCGCTCGGGTGTGAAGTCGCGGACTCCGTTACGCTGGCGGATCATGTCCGGGTTGGACCTGATTTTATCCACGCCCCACTTGGACAGGCCGGCGTCGCCGGTGAACTCGCTGATGAAGCGGCCATCCGGGGTCAGTACCTGGACCCGGTTGTTCAGCCAGTCGGCCACGTAGATATCGCCGTCCTGGTCGACACAGACCCCGGCGGGGCGGTTAAACTGTCCGACGGGTACATTGGATAACTTGATCCCTCCCATCTTCTGGACGATCGACGCGTCGCCGCCGGTCCCCGGTTGGCCGAAGGATGCCTGCCACTCACCTTGAGCGGTGAACTGCTGGATGCGGTCGTTGCGCCAATCGGCTACGAACACATTTCCGTCCTTGTCCAAACCGATGCCCCAAGGAGTGTTCAACTGGCCGGGACCGCTGCCGAAGCTGCCGAACTGGCCCAGGTACTCACCGTTAAGAGTAAATCTCTGTACTCGATGGTTCAGGCTGTCCACCACGAACATCGTGCCGTCCTGGCCTATCGCTAATCCGGAAGGGCGGTTTAGCTCCCCGTCTCCCGCGCCGTGGATTCCCCAATCGCGGAGGAACTCGCCGTCCCGGTCGTAGACGTTGATGCGGTTGAGCCATTCGTCGGCGACGTATACGTTGACGTCGGAGTCCACGGCGATGGAGATGGGCCAGATGAACTGCCCTTTCTCTTCCCCATAAGAACCAAACTCGGTGATATATTCCTCGCCCTCGTCGCCTAGGCGGAACACGTTGATCCGGGTGCCGTCGGAGCGAGACTCATAGGATCTGTTCACCACGTAGATCACGTCGTCGGGAGCCAGCGCCATGTCCATGGGATTTCGGAACCCAGTGCCCTGAAATTCGGACCGTCCGGCAACGAACATAAATGTGAAGGTCCGGTCGTTGATTCCCAGAAAAACGCTGGCCATGGCTTGCCTCCTTAGTGGTTGCGGGGCCTTTCATAGGCGGTGGGATCGTATTGTGGCATCAGGATTGTCAGTGACGATTCACCCCCATCCTAACCTTCCCCCGTCGAGGGGGAAGGGATTGTTCTCGCCCCCTTTATGGGGGAGAGTTAGAGAGGGGGAGCTAGGCGTAAATGAGATTCATTCGAACTTTGGCCTACAGAAAGTCCAGTTGCTCGTAGGTTCCACCGACGATGGGTTTGGCGTCCATGCCCATCCAGCGCTCCAGGATGGTGGAGTAGGCGCAGCGGAAGTCCACGTTGTGCTGCAGATTGCCGCCGTCTTCCAGCTTGCCCAATTCCAGTGAGGGATATTCGCCGTAGATTCCGCCCTTAACGTGCTCACCCAGGGCGAAGGCCACGCCTCCGGAGCCGTGATCGGTACCCGAGCCGTTGTCCATGGCCCGCCGGCCGAACTCGGAGTAGAAGAACAGCATCACGTTGTCGCTGATATGTTGCTCTCGTAGATCGGTCATGAAGCAGTCGATGTTGGTTGAGATGTCCATCAGCAGGTTGGAGTGTCCCACAGCCTGGTTGGCGTGGGTGTCGAAGATGTTGTAGGGTGCCGTGGTGAACAGCACTCGAGTGCCGAAGCCGGCGTTATGGACCTGCACCATGTCTTTCAGGTATCCACCGACGGCGCTGTTGCCGTACTCAACCGTGGAGCTGTACTTGCCGGGAGCCGTGCCCAAGATATCGGCGCCCGCCATCGCTTCGAGGCCGGTGCGGCGTATGTAGTCGTTGACGACACCTCGCCCCAGGACCGGAGAGTACATGCGTCCGAAAAGGTCTAGAGCCTGGTCGCGCTGGCCGGTTTCCTCGATACCGGTCAGCAGACCGTAGCTGCTCAGATCGCCCACCGAAGCCACCGGGACCCCATCTTTCGCCATGGACCGGGGAAGTCCCCGTCCGAAGTTCACGCCGGTAAGAACATTCTCTGCTTTGGGGTCTATTTCCTGAATCACGCTGCCTAGCCATCCGATCAGGCCCAGTTCATCGGGCTCGCAGGTGGCCCAGATATCCATGGACCGGAAGTGCGACAGGCTGGGATGAGGATAGCCGACGCCTAGGATGATGGCCAGCTTGCCTTCGTCCCAGTATTTCTTCAACGAACCCATGGCCGGGTGGAAGGCCAACTCGTCGGTGATCGGGATTACTTGGTCTTCAGCAACGGCCAAAGTAGGGCGGTAATCCCGGTACAGAGGATTGGTATACGGAATCACCGTATTCATGAAGTCATTGCCCCCGGAAAGGGAAAAGACTGCCAGGACCGGGTCTTTGTTAGTGGTAACCATAACTGCCCTCCATATCTCTAACCGAACTGGTACCGCCGCGCGATAATTAGCGTTACCAATACCGTTCGTGGTGAGCTTGTCGAACCATCCTTACGCTGAAGGACCCTTCGACACGCTCAGGGCGAACGGAAATTCTTAACGGCAATTTGTAAACCTAGGTGCTTGGCTCTAACCGAACTGAAATTCTGACGTCGTGGCGATGAATTGAAGCATCTCACCGGTGCGTTGGCTAAAGTTTTCCCGCTCTGATTCGGTCCCATGGCGAAGCTCCCCGCCCGCCTGGACGTGGGCAACCAGTTCGCTTCGGGTTTCCTCGGCGATCGTCAACGGCCCGGTCAGGTCCAGGCATCCATCGACGAATTCTTCGGGAGGAATGGAGTCGGATCGGTCCATCAGCCGGCCGATGATCGACTTGACCCCCGGCAGACCAGTGTCGCCCAAAAGCCCGGCGGCAAAGTTGATGCGGTCGATGAGGGTGCCGCTGTTGATCCACTCGGCGCCGGTATGCCATCCCTCCACCGTGGGCGGGTTCAGCAGGTCCATGCCCATGTACTTGGGCTCCATGGCCACGAAGAACAGTCCCGGCTGGGGCGAGGTGTGATGGCCCACCATGCGAAGAGTGCCGATAACGACCTCCGCCGGGCTCTTCACCTTGGCGTAATACACCGATTCCGACTTGAAGAAATCGGAAGTAAACAGGGCCTTCAGCATGGCTTTGATCTCGTATCCCGAGTCGAAGTAGGCTTTCTCCAGTGTATTGATGGCTGCCAAGTCTCTAGGTTGGGACTGGCGCCAGGATGGGACGGGAGGCTCGTCGGCCACGAAGAAATCGTACATCTTCCTGGCGATGAACCGGGCAGTAGCCGGCTGCTTACAGATGATATCGATGATGTCCTCGCCGTTCCAGGGGCCGGTTTCGCCGAGAAATGTCTTGTCCTCGTGGTCGTGGTCCGCCGGATCGTAGCGGAATTCGAATGGAGTCCTCCCGTAAGGGAAGACCGGGATGGTGGGAGCCAGGTTCCAGCCGGTGAAAGCCCGGGCGCATGCCTTCACGTCGTCCTCGGTGTAATTGAGTTCCCCGTCTTTGCCCACCCCCATGGAAAAGAGCTCCAGCAGCTCCCGGCCATAGTTCTCGTTTACCGCTGTCTTGTGGCTTTCGATATTGTCCAGGTAATAGAGCATCGCCGGGTCTTTGGACAGCATCAGGATCAGGTCCTGGAAGTTGCCCATGCCTTGTTCCCGGAACTTGTCGATCTGGATGGTGGTGGTGCGGGCGTTGTCCACTTTGTTGTCGCCGGAGCAGAAGATGGTGTGCCAAAACAGGGACATCTTCTCCTGTAATTGATACCGGTTGTTGATCATCCGGTAGACCCACTCGGTCTGACCGGTCTCTACGGCAACTTTGTCGAAGTATGAGGGGTACGCCCGGTACATCAGGTCTTCGTCGATGCCGGGAGCATCGCCAACGTTCAATAGTTCTTCCACCACGTTGTCGTATCCCTGGGCCACCCTTGCTTCCACCTCGTCACGGCTGGCCCCGAAACCGGCGCGGCGAAGCAGATGGGCCATTAACGCGATCTCACGGTCAGCCATGGTTCACTCCTTGGACGGGAATGGGGAATGATATTTTTCAGCGTTGATAAGCTGGTGGATCTGTGCGTGTGCGTCGAGGCACGATCGGCCATGTGACCATAATTTCGTTACTCAGGCCACCATTAAATAGGGTCGTTTGGCCCCTGTCAATCATTCCGGTGGACAAGGCCTATCATGGGAAGTACCATTGGCCCACTACACTGGAAGGTATCGAGGCTGGGCTAACACCGTCCACGGCGTCTTTAGGCTCGCATCTGGGCAAGCATGCTGGCTCCATATCGAGGAGTAAGTCGATGAAAGCGTCCTATTTCGGCCCCATGGGATATTCTCAACGCCACGAATTCCCAGACGGCTGGCCGATTCCCCCGGCTTACCACGACCCGGAAACTTCGGTGCGGAGCTATCAGGAAGGGATGGAAGAGTGCGAGTTCGCCGAAGAGATGGGCTTCGAGTGGATCAGCTTATCCGAGCATCACTACTCCGGCCGTATCGCCACCGGAAATCCGGCGGTAATGGCGGCGGCGGTGGCCGAACGGTGCAAGAAAGCGAAGATCGCCATCTTGGGGCAGTTGTTGCCCCTTAACAACCCGGTCCGAATAGCCGAAGAGTTGGGCATGTTGGATAACCTGACCAACGGGCGTCTCATCATCGGCTTCTTACGAGGCACGCCCAACGAGGACCAAACCTACGGCGTGAACCCGGCGGAAGGCAGGGGCAGACTGTTGGAGGGCATGGCCCTGGTCATCAAAGCGCTGACCGAGCCCCAGCCCTTTTCTTGGGAAGGGCGGTATTACCAATTCCGCACCGTGTCGGTCTGGCCGCGTCCCGTCCAGCAGCCGCTGCCTCCAGTCATCGTGGCAACCCGAAGCGACGACACCGTCGAGTACGCCGCCGCTCACCGGCTGGGACTGGGTATCTCTTTCATTCCAGTGGACCAGATGGCGAAGGTCACCGGTAAGTACTACCAATGGTGCCAGGACGCCGGATGGAAACCCGAGCCTGACCAGGTGGTCTACCGGGGGAGTATCTATCTGGCGGAAACCGACCGGCAAGCTGACGAATGGTTGGAAAGCAGGCGGAGCGCGGCTCCGGCCCGGGGTGGTATCGCGATGGTAGGCAACGTGCCGGGAGCGGTCCAGGCGGCCCGGGCCGGCCAGGAATTCGACTTGCGCAGCGTCCTCGCCGGCAGCGCTACCGGGGATGTGGCCGGGCCCGCGCGGGCGCTGAGTTTCATGGGTGGTCCTGACACCGTTGTCGAGCAGATTAAAGCGTTTCACGACCAATGCGGCGCCGGAGTCGTTGATCTATTCTTCCAACAGCCCGGCGTCGACCACCGTGGCGTGATGAAGCAGCTTGAGTTGTTCGGCAGGGAAGTACTACCTCGGATCAAAGAGTTTTAGTCCCCTCACCCCGCCACCGATCCCTCACCCCCGGCCCCTCTCCCGCCGGGAGAGGGGCCGGGGGTGAGGGATCACTGTGTATTAACTCGGTCAAGGACGATTCATGTCGGAACAGGAATTCACTGAGGGTTATGTTGACGTAGACGGGTTCCGGATCCGCCACCGGCAGGCCGGACAGGGCGAGACCGTTGTGATACTGGACAGTTCGGTGTGGGGCTGGTCGCCGCTGAACGACGCACTGGCCCAATCGTATCGAGTGATCGTGTTTGAAGTGCCGGGGATGGGCTCATCATCGCCGAATTCCACCTCCGGGTCTGTGAAGGACCTGGCCAACACCATGGCTCAAGCCGCCGCGGCGGTGGCGCCCGGCAGTTTCACCCTCATCGGCACGTCCTTCGCCTCCAACGTCGCTCTATGGCAGGTCCTGTTGACGCCTGATCCCATAGAAGCCCTGGTGCTGATCTCGCCCACGGCGATCAAGCCCGTGTCTGACTCATCCTCTGGAACTCCGGAGGAATCAAAGGCGCGGCTGTTCACCCACCCGGAAAACGTACCAGAATTGCCTTTGGGAGATCCGGCGATTCTCACCAAGGAACAGGCTCTTGCGCTCCGATTGGGCGGGGCAACCCACGATAATGAGGTCGAAGGTAAGCTTGGGGACATCCGGTGCGCCACTCTCATCGTCTTCGGCTTGGCGGACAAGACCGTGGAGTCAGCGGCGGCGGCCATATACCGGGAGAAAATTCCCAACAGCAATGTTTCCATCGTGTACGACGCGGGACACGTGATCGTGGCGGAGCGGCCCGAGGCTCTGATCGACGCGGTATCCGACTACGTGGAGCGCCGCGAGACTTTTATCGTCGGCCGCCAGCGCCGAATCATCAACCCGTAAAACAGTAATACTGAGGTGATTGAATATGGTCCGCGTGCCTTATGTATCTCGAGAAGAATTGGACGCCGAGGGGCAGCAGATCTATGACAAGATTCGCCAAGACCGGAACACGGAGGAAGTTGGCCTGCAGTTCAGGGCTTTGCTGAACAGTCCCCAGGCCGCCGGCCACCTGACCTCCTTGGGCGCCTCGCTACGCTTCCGGAGTTTCTTGCCGGAGAACCTGAAGGAGTTGGCGATCATCCTGGTGGCCCGGGAGTGGAACAGCGATATCGAATGGACCGGCCACTCCATCTTGGCGGCCAAGGCCGGGGTCAGCGACGCCTCCATAGAAGCGATCCGTACTCACCGGACTGCCGAAATATTGAGCGGGGACGAGGCGGTGATTTCCCGGTTCGTTCACGAGATGATACAGGACAAGCAGGTGTCGGATGGGACTTATGCTGATGCGGAGAAACTGGTTGGACAGCGGGGGGTTGTTGACCTGACGCTGACGGTTTCTTATTACAGCGCGTTAGCCTTGGCCCAGATCGCTCTGCAATTGGAGATGGGTCCGGGAAGGGTGTCTACGCTGTAGGGACTTGGTCCTGTTGGAAGCCTGGGCTTGAGGTCACTTGCGCAGGCTCTGATTTTCAAGAAGGTAGATGTGAGTCACCCCCATCCCCTCGTCCTTCTACCGAGGGATCAGGGCAGGCTCTAACCTTCCCCCGTCGAGGGGCCGTGACTTAGAACCCCTCAAAACTGAATTGTTTTGGGGCAACTGACTCTTTTACCTCGAAAGTCGAGCTAATCGCTTAACTCCGGGATTCGCCGCGTCAACTCCGCCCAGTCATCGGTAATAGTGTCGCGGATGAGAGCTTTGACCTGGGTGAACACCTGTTCGGGCATTAATCCCATCACGACCCTGGTCCACATCTCCCGGTCATCGTATCCCAGCATAGTGAACAACTAGCGGATGAACTCGGGGTTACGTTCGGGCGGCACGCCCGCGGCCATGCCGCCGACTATCGCGGATTGCTCTTCAAAGGAAGTACGTTCCTTCAAAATTGGATAGAGATACTCGTCTTCTTTATCGAGGTGAATCCTTAGGACTGCCGTCAGCGCCGCGGTCTCCCTTGCCGCGACAAGGGCGCTTGATGCGGCGGTGATTTTAGCCAGGCCCTCGGTCATCGTGTCGAACTCATGGTGATCGTGGAGGTACCCCTGCGCCACCAACGGCGCTACTTTGTCCATGGCCGGAAACACCAGCCTGTCTTCACCGTCCGCATGCCACTTCAATACCTCGCTAAAAAAACGGAGGCGCTCCACGACCGGCGCCAAGTCACCATCCTCTGCGGCAGCCTTGTAAGCCGCATCGTCAATGATTTGCATGTCATTGCGGAATGCGCGGTGAAACGGAACTATAACATCAAGCGGCATTACCATAGCAGTTCTATCTCCATTTAGTGTGAAATACGCCCCCAAGCAGGTTGCTCGGCCACCAACATGTTTTATTGGGCGAGTTCCAACAGGGCGGTGTGAGTATAGGGTAGGCTGGGACGCGGATCAAACTAAGCCTGACACCCTATCGGGGCAGCCGATTGAGTTTTGAGGCATCGGCTGCTTTGGGGCAAAGCCCCGTCGAGAGGGAAGGGATTTTTCCTCTCCTCCTTTAATGGGGAGTGTCAGAGTAGGGGTTACGCCGCCTGCGCCAATACCATGGAGTATCGGCGCTTAGGTCCCTGCGGGAATGTCCTTAATCGGAGATAATCTCTCCCGCTTTAAGACGTTCCAGATATACATTCACCGTATTCGCGGCTATCGCCAGCCCGGCGCCCTGGATGCCGCCGCTCACGGTCTTAGCATCCACGATACCGGCCACGTCTCCGTAGAGATTGAGCACCGGGCCTCCGCTGTACTCCCAGCCTAGCGGGACATTGATCTGCAGCCAGCGGATGTTGCGGCCCGCGTCGATCTTCAGGTCTGAAACCACCCCTGAAACCAACTTGATCTCATCGGGGGACGTGGTGTAACCCAAGGCGAATACTTCCGACCCGGCTTCGACCTGTCCGACATCAGCCAGCTCCAACCAGGAAAGGCCGCTGGCTTCAATTCTGATTAACGCAAGATTCCGAAGCAAGTCTCGGCCCACAATCTGACCGGCATGGGTGCTCCCGTCTCTGAGCGACACGGAAACTACTTCAGAATCGCGGGTTACGTGATTGTTGGTGAGAATCAAGCCGTTAGGGTCGATGATAAACCCGGAGGCAGTGGCCTCTCCGGCCTCGATTCGCACGATCGCCGCGCTGGCCTGGCCGATGGTGTCCTCTTGCGTCAGCGGCGCGCGGGAGCCAGTCTCAGGAATGAACACCGACGCCTGATTCACCTCCACTCCTCGCTTTCTGGGCGCCCACCGGGGAGCCAAATCTAAGCTATCGTTGTCGGTCAATCGGTTGATCTGGTCCCCGACGCGGGACATTGTATATATCTCCCAATCCTTATGCTTGCCCCCGGAAGCGAAAATTATGCGGCGGCCATCCGGCGACCATGACGGAGATGTATCCTCAACCCGGTTGGACGTGAGTTTTCGAACGTCGGTGCCGTTGGATTTCATCAGATATATCTCGCTGTCCCCATCCTGACCGGAAATGAACAATATCTCGGCGCCATCGGGAGACCAACGAGGGTGGCTATCCGGGCCGGGCCGGCGGGTTAGCCTGGTCATCTCCCCACTGGATATCCTCACCATGTAGATCTCAAGATTACCGTCTCTGTCCGACGCGAATAGGAGGCTCTCTCCGTCGGGCGACCAGGCGGGGTTTTGGTCCACTGCTGGGTGGTCGGTAATTCTTACCGGGTTACCGCCGTCAACGTCCATCACGTATATCTCGCCATTCCCGTCGACGTTGGACGCATAGGCTACCCGGTTGCCGTTGGGTGACCAGTCTGGTTCCGAGTCAACTCCCGAATCGGTAAGCAAGACGTCCCAGATCCCGTCGTCGTTGGTGGAGACGATGTAGCGGCTATCGAAAAAGTCGAAGTCGGAAACTATACGCCTTCCGTCCGGTGACCAGGAGAACGCCACCGGGGCCGCTCCAGTGGTGATCCGGCGCACCCCGCTTCCGTCCATGTTCATCACGTACACGTCAAGCTGGCCGTCGTTGCGGTCCGAGATGAACGCGACATGGTCCGGCTCTATGGTTAAAGCGGCCTCCCCAGACCGGATGAGGTTGTTCTGTCTGGCCATCGCTTTGACCGCGTTTACTTGGTTGACGGGAGTGTCCCCTGAGGAAAACAATCCGTCGATGTCGATGGTCCCAATGTCCTGGTTCAGCGTCCAGGTTATATCCAATCCGGAGATACGGTTGCCAAACCGGTCAACCCCCGCCGCCACGTACTGCTGGCTCATACCCATGCCGATGGCTACCGCATCTGGAGCAACCACCACCCGGTCCAAAGGTCCTGGAACAACGGTTACCGCGACTGTGGCGGTCAGCCCGCCTGGGCGGATGACAGCCTGGATGGCGCTTGGATAGGTGCGCGCCAATTCCCCGGCAGTCAGTATGTTGGCGGAAGAGATGGCGCCTGCTTTGGGATCTTCCACCGACCAGATGATACCCGAGGTAGGGGCTACGTTTCCGTATTGGTCTACAACAAGGGCTTCCAGCGTGACCAGCTCTCCGGCGGCCACCAATACGGCGGGAATAGTCACCTTGGCTGGAGGCTCAGGATTCACCGTGATGGACGCGGTAGCCTCTACGGAAAGAATGGCGGCTGTCACCCCGTTTTCGTAGAAGCCGGCGACGTTGCCCGCGGTCACCAAGCCGCTGGCGCTGATGGTTCCGATACGGTGGTCGATGCGCCAAGTCAATCGGGCGTTGGGGAGGGGATTGCCGTAGACGTCCACTGCCGTGGCCGTGAATTCCTGGCTTTCACCGATGTTCAACTTGACCGTATCCGGCTTTAGCCGGACCTCAGTTAACACTCCGGGCTCGATTGTAACGTCGGTCGTGGCGGTCTTAGTGGCTGGTCCCTGAGTGACCACGGCTTTTATCGCAGCTTCATATTGTCCGGCTTTGGTGCCGGCCGTGAATAATCCTACCGCATTGATCTGTCCCGCCGAATCTCCGGCGGAAAGTTCGCTGGCTAATCCGGAAATCACATTTCCGAACCGGTCAAAGGCCGTGACTGTGAACTGTTCAGATCCCGCCGCGATCACGTTCGGGTTGGATGGCTCTAAAACGATTCGATGCAACAGGCCGGGCTCGACCACTATCGTGGTGGTGGCCAGGGCGGTGGAGGTATCATCCCCCGTCTTGGCTATCGCTAGGGCTACTTCGTACGTTCCAGCCTTAACGTATTGATGGGATACGGTTTCGCCGGTCAGGTTGGTTGCGGCAGACTCTCCGTCTCCGAAGTCCCATCGAAAGTTGTCGGCATTCAACGACAGATTAGTGAACTGGACGCTCAAAGGAGCTTGGCCTGCGGTGACACTAGCTGTTAGAGCCGCCTGTAGACCGGCGCCGGACTGGCTACCGGAAGCCGGTGACTGAGATGGGCTTGACCCAACCTCCGGCGTGGAAACCACAGTGGCGGTGGGCAGCACTTGGGGCGTGGGAGTTGGGTTGGGCTTCTGCTCTTGGGCCGGGGTTGGAGTGGTACCGCCGGCGTCCGTTGACTTGTCACCATCGACCTCGGAGGAAGGAGTGGTCGATTCTTCCCCTTCAGTCGTATCGCCCGAGTTTTCATCGGACCGAAATGGAAGGCCACAGCCAGCCAGAATCAGCAGTAATAGGAACGACCAGCCCAGCAGCTCAAGCCTACCAGGGCACCTCGCCTTCAACATCGTCACAACCCCCCGGTATCATTCCGGGCTCCCGTCAATATTGCGATTCAATATCGTCCGGCCCGGCGTCACGAAATATATTTATATCGTCAGAACTTCCACAACGGCTGGCTTGCCTGGTCCATCGGGATCATCATTCAGCCTGGGCCAGCAAGCCAAAATCCGCTTGATAGGCTAGTCAACGGGAATAATTGTTAGAAATATAAAATATTTATTAGGGATTGTTCAAGGATTTAAGGTCACTGGTTATGACCACTTGGTAGCATTGGGTTGCTTGCCGGGATATAAGTTCCCGGGAAAATTACCGTTACCGGCGGTTGTGGTAGGCTAGTGTGTGACCATACCTGCTACAATATCTGTAGACATGAGGATAGGGAGGGCCAATTGAGATTTCGGCCTAAACTTGCTCGCCGGGTGATTGCCGCATTGATAGCGGCGCTGATCGCCGGTTTAGTTTCGGGCCCGGCCGACATCCAGGCAGGATTGGAGCCTGGCGGCCAACTTGGCGCTTCGCACGTTTCCCGGCCACCCGCCGCGCTTACCCCCCAAATAACGGCAGCCCCCTCCTCCGCCGTCCCCAATCAGCAGGTCGTCCTGCTCGGCAGCGGCTTTAGCAACATTACAGTCGCTGGAGGTACTCTTTCAGACGGAAGGCACCAAATCACGGGGACTGGGAGCAGCACGGTAACGATGGGAGGGACCGTGCTGCAGTCACCGTACATAACCTATCCAATCGACCTGGACAACGGTGGCAATTGGGTCGCTCAGATAATCATTGAAGGCAACTCCGCCACGTTCGGGACGTCTAACCTGCAATTTGTGGCCAAGGACACCGGTGGCGCATCGGCCACCGCCAGCGTGTCCTTGACGACACGGAAAATTACTCTGGACGATACCGAGAGCCGCATCGGCAGTAAGGTGAAGGTCAACGGGGTTGGGTTCCCAGCGGCCAACGTTCTCTCACCGAAGAGTTTCCGGGTCAATCTCACATACGGCTCGAACAATCTGACATCAGTAACGCCGGACACGGATGGCAAATTCGAAGTCACGTTCCTCGTTCCAACGGCAGCCCTGATCCCTTCCACGAACACCGTCACCGCTACGATCGTGGGTACCGCGTCAACCGTAACCGTCGACCATTCTGTCCCTGCCGCCACCACTTCCGTGGCCCCTGCATCAGGGCCCAGCGGCACTACCGTCACGGTGACGGGGATCAACTTCCGGGCCTTTCGCACTATTTCCGACGTGACCATCGGGGTTCTGACGATCTTGCAGTCATCCCAGACCACCGACGCCGATGGAGGTTTCACCATTACTGGAGTCGTGCCCGTGCTACCGCCTGGTGTCAAGGTAGTGTCCTCAACCGTCGGTGGCGTCAAGTCATTCTCAAGCTTTAACGTTCTCGAACCTGATGTACCGCCCACGCCAACATTTGCGCCTACACCCACTCCGGCGCCCTCCATCACTCCGGCGATCGGCCTTGCGCCCTTGATCGACGACGAAAACTTGGTAAGGGTGTGGCACTTCGACCCCTCCGCCCAAGACACTCCGCCAAGTTTTGGCTGGGCTCTATACGACCCCAGACCCATATTCGCCCTTGCCAATACGGTGACGCGGCTAACGACAGGCAGTTCTATTGGATGAGCGTGAAAGAGGACCAGACGGTAACACTCAACGGCAAAGAAAGGGTGCTTTTCGCCGGTTGGAATCCGGTCTCCTGGTAGCTTGATTATTGTTAGAGCTCCAGTCCCTGTTATGCCACTGCTCCTATGCGATAATATGACTCTAACTTGGACCGTCGGCGATTTATCGAGGTTCATGCGCTAGACGGATGGCAGATTCGGTATCAACACAAAACACTAATAGCCACGGGTAGCAGCTTGGAAATAGTTGTCAGATTTTTCGCTCTCTATCGGGAAAGGGCCGCCTGTAAATCCCATTTATTGACTCTGTCCGAAGGGGCCACGGTGGCCGATATGACGTCGGAGATCAGAAAGCTATTTCCACGGCTGGCGCCGCCGGAAGTGAAGATTGTCGTGGCGGTTAACGCCGACTACGCCGAGCCCGGAGACCTCTTGCACCAAGGCGACGACGTATGCCTGATACCACCGGTCAGCGGAGGATAATGCCATGATCGAAGTCACCCACGAACCTCTCGACCCGGAGGTTGTCACCAGAAAAGTAGTCAAAGACACCAACGGCGCGGTTGTGACTTTCCTGGGCACTACCCGGGACAACTTCGAAGGAAAACGGGTTATCACCCTGGAGTACGAAGCTTTCGAAGAGATGGCCGTTAAGAAGCTGGAAGAGATTCGGCAAGGGTTGATGGCCGAGTTCCAGATCGAAGATATTGCTATTGCCCACCGCATCGGCCGGGTGGACATCGGGCAGATCAGCCTGGTCGTCGCGGTTGCTTCGCCCCACCGCAAGGAAGCTTTCTTGGCCTGCCACGAAGCGGTAGACCGGTTAAAATCGACGGTCCCCATCTGGAAGAAGGAGATCTATGAGGACGGGTCCAGGTGGGTTGCTTGCGAGGACCACGAGTTTCACGCGCCGGAGGCGGCAGCACCGGTGACGGCCGAGGACGGCTAGAGATTGACCCGGCTGTGGAGTAAATCGTCTGGCCAACGGGCCTATTCTGTAGCCACGGCTTCCCGGTGCTCAAGCCGGTCGCCCAAACCGGCTTTGATAGCCTGACTTACCGTTCGAGCGAAAACAAGGCCCATTCCGGGAGGACGGGCCTCCGCATCCAGGGCTGTATCGGGTAATACCGCACGAGTCAGACCCAGCCTCTGGGCCTCTTGTAGGCGGCGTTGCGCTTGAGGCACCGTACGTACTTCACCACCCAGACCCACCTCGCCAAACACAACCATTTCCGAGTCCAATGGGCGGTTATGCAGGCTTGACGCAATGGCCAGGATGATGGCCAGGTCCGCCGCCGGCTCGCTGATCCGCATTCCCCCAGCCACGTTGACGATTATGTCCTGGCCGGAAAGGTCCAATCCGGCTCTCCGCCCGGCCACCGCGGTCAACATCAAGAGCCGATTGTGATCCACGCCGTTGGCTACCCGCCTGGGCGACGGGAGATGGGAGAACGATGTTAGGGCTTGAACTTCCAGAACCAACGGGCGGCTTCCTTCCAGCACAGTCACTAGCGCAGACCCCACGGCCTGATCATGCCGCTGGGCCAGCAGGGTTTTGGAAGGGTCAACGACTTCGACTAGACCGGCCCCAGACATTTCAAACACACCTACCTCGGCGGTGGAACCGAAGCGGTTCTTGGCGCAACGGAGCAATCGAAAAGCACCGTACTCTTGGGATTCCAGGTAGGTGACGACGTCCACCATATGCTCGAGGACCTTTGGACCCGCTACCGAGCCGTCTTTAGTCACGTGTCCGGCCAGAAACACGGGTGTCTGCCGGGCTTTGGACCACCGCATCAAGCGCAGCCCGGCCTCCCGAATCTGGGCTACGCTTCCGGGGCCTGAGGGTGTGTCCCTGCTGTAAAGGGTTTGAACCGAGTCAATTATCGCCAGGCCCGGCCGGTGCTCTTCCAACCTATCCACGACCACGTCGACGTCGGTTTCGGATAGTAGAAAGATTCCCTTTCCGGCAAAGCCCAACCTTTGAGAGCGGAGTTTTATCTGATGAGGAGACTCCTCCCCGGAAACATAGAGC
>JAKUQE010000240.1 GCA_022450395.1 Dehalococcoidia bacterium
CGAAGGTCTGTTACGCGCTTCATCCGCCCCATGTACGGGTCGGTCTTCCATACTGACAGGCTTGCCAGTCTCCTTCACCCCACCTTAGATAGCGGCGGTGGCCAACACCGCGGTGTCCTCTTGGCGCTAGGCGAAATGGCCTCTATGATTAGACTACGAAGTTGCCAGAGCGATGCCAGGCGGGCGGACCCGGTCAAATATGGGCGATCACATGTGAAGGTAGGGTATATGGATGGGATGACCTGGACCCGGGAGGAAGTCAGGGAGCTCAGAAGGTTGCGGTTGGACCCCATCCGGAACACGCCCGCCAAGCTCCGGCTGCTGGTGGCGCATTTCCTAAAACCTGAAGCCAGCGTGTTCGCGGTGACCGAGGGCGATGGCCCGGTCAGGGTGTCCAAAGCCCTGGCCAGGAAGGTCCGGGACCTGACTTTGAAAGGAGCGCTGGGGTGGGTAGTGGAAGACCGACTCCGGAAAGAGGGAGATGACCCTTTCGGGCAGCCTTGGGCCACGCTGTTGTGGCGCTACCCGGCGGAGTTTGCCGCCGCCGTTGCCGCTTACCAGGGCGAGTTGGAGTTCGAGGTCCAGGCCAAAGAGATAGCGAGCGGGAATAGGGCGACCTTCACGCGCCAGGCCACCAGGTACGGACCGGGCCACCGGCCCTGCGTAGAGGCCATCTTCAACCGTGACGCGAAGTTGAGGGACCTGCGCCGGGGTCACCGTGCGGCCCTTGACTCGGGAGAAGCGGCAACGGCCCGGTCGATAGGCATACAGATCGCCGAACTGTTGGACGGCTGGGTCTCGGCGTAGAACACCCTTGGACCACGGTGTCCGTAGCAGTACCGGCGGGTGGACCAGCGGACCGGGGGGAATTGTCGGCCCCCCGGCGTAGCCGCGCTGGTTGGCCAGGAGTTCGATGCCGGCCGGTGCTCAGGCCTGATCCTCAACTTCCTTACGACTTTTCAGTACTTGGTTCTCAACTTCGTCTCGACTTTTCTCATCTTTGGTCCTCGACTTCCTCTCTACTTTTCACTACTTGCGCCCCGACTTTTCCTCGACCTTTCTCATCTTTTCTCATCTTTGGCGTTAGTAGTCCTCAAGTTTCTCTCGAGAAAGTTGACGACTTTTCGTTCTTTTCCCGAGGGAAGTTGTGAAGTAGTGGTCGCTCCCCCGAGAAAGTCGTAGAAAGTCCTGAAACTTGTGAGCCGGCCACGAGCGTTCCGTGGTCGATGGTATGGCGATACCCAAGTCATCGGCACGTTGGCAGGTCCGATGACCAGGTCCGGAGGGACGCCATGCTAGCGCTTGAAGTTTGGCCGTAGACCGCTCCGAAAGGGGAGTGCGATCCACCCTAACCACCAAAGGTGTTGTTGTAGGTCTACAATTTTGTCAGTAGCTAACTGGTCAGGGAAAATGTCAGTCTATGGAAGGACTGACGTTGAGTACCAAAGAGCAGAACCGGTTACATATCTTGAACGGAATATTAGAGCGACACTGGTCGATGAAAGAGGCGGCGCCACTACTGGGGGTGAGTGAGCGTCAGGGATGGAGACTGCTGGCGGCCTATCGGAGGGAAGGGGCCAGGGGACTGGTGCATCAGAACCGGAGCCGGGTGCCACCCAACGCCACTCCGGAGTCCATCCGGCAGCGGGTGGTGATCCTGGCCCAAGGACGCTATAGCGGCATCAACCACACTCACCTGACCGAGTTGTTGGCCGAGCGGGAGGGAGTAATGTTGTCCCGGCCCACCGTAAGGCGACTCTTGATCAGAGCCGGGTTGTCCAGCCCACGCCAGCGACGGCCGCCGCGGCATCGGTGTCGAAGGCAACGCATGCCCCAGGATGGGATGCTGCTCCAACTGGATGGGAGCCACCACCTCTGGCTGGAGGACCGGGGACCCTGGCTGACCTTGCTGCTGGCGGTGGACGACGCTACCGGTACGGTGCCTTATGCCCTAATCCAGGAACAGGAGGACACCTGGGGCTATATGTCCCTGCTCCAGGGCATTATTGAGCGGCGGGGTGTGCCGATGGCGGTGTACACCGATGGTCATGCCGTCTTTCAGCCCCGGCGTGGTACATCGGGCCAATCCTCGGTCTCCCGGAAAGGACCGTCTACCCAATGGGGCCGGGCTCTGGGAGAGCTTGGGATCACTCAGATATTGGCCCACAGCCCCGAGGCCAAAGGACGGGTCGAACGAGCCAATGGTACCTTCCAGGATCGGTTGGTGGCGGAACTGCGGCTGGCCGACGCCTGTTCCCTGGCGGAGGCGAATCAGGTGTTGACCGACTTTCTACCCCGGTTCAATCAGCGCTTCGGCGTGCCCGCCGACCAGCCGGATTCAGCCTACCGTCCGGTGAACCCAGAGTTGGACTTGGGTGGCGTGCTGTGCATCAAAGAGTTGCGCCGAGTGGCCAAGGACAACACGGTGCAATACCACGGGCGGGCTTTGCAACTCTATCCCAGTACAGAGCGACCCAGCTACGCTGGAGCCCGGGTGGAGGTGCAGGAACGTCTGGATGGCCGTCTGCTGGTGCGGCATAGGAACCAGATTCTGACTCCCCAAGAAGCCCCAGCGCTAGCCGGCGAACTGCGGGCTCGGATCCCTACCGGTCCGGTGATGGCAACGCCTCCCGACCCGGATCCGACGGACTGGGAGCCGAAGCAACGTGTCAGAACTCTGGCGACTCCGGGACCCCTGGCCGGGGAGACAATCTGGTATGAGGACCCCGCCAGGAAACAGGTTCACCGGGACCTGGTGGTGGCCGGGATGGAACGGGCGCGGCAGCAGGGCAAGCGCATCGGCCGGCCTCGGGTGAGTGAACGGCCGGAGTTCGAGCAGCTGTATACCAAAGTGCTGGAACTTCTCGGATCGGGAGGTCTCTCCCGACGACAGGCGGCTCGAGAACTGGGCATCGGCTACGCCACTCTGAAACGCCTGCTAGATTCCTGCGGGAGGTCATGAGCCATACTGAATTAGGGTTGATGGCTTGATCTCAACGCAACTGGCGGGGGCACAGGATCAAGCCCCGGAGTCCTTGGGATGCGTAGCAGGGCTTGACCCTGTGCCCTCAAGCCAGTTTAGATCTAGCCAAGCCATCGACTTCACCTTCGGAGATATCTTAGAGGGCTACTGACATTTTCGCTGAACACTAAACCCTGACATTTTCCCTGGACAACGACACACACCGAGATCCTGCACATAGACGGCGAAATCTCCCTTCTGAACACAGCCCGCCTCCGGGCCGCCGGGGAGGTCGTAGAGGCTGGCAAGATGGACCAGGTGATCGTTGACGACTTGGCCTCCAGTGATCCCAGACATATGAAATGGCCGATCACGGCCATAAGTACCTACGGCTGGGTGTTGGGCGTCGATCCCTGGCTTGGCCAGCAACACTGGATGCCGCCACGGCATGGGGACCGTGTTTTCGGCGAGGTCGACCGCCCCTATCAATTCGGCGACGATAAACAGCACGACCCGTTCGTAGTAGCAGTCCAGGGATATGTCCTGGAAAGTGGGGTGCGGGAAGAGTTTATAGATACCGACGGGAAGCGGGTCCCCATCCCAGCTCCCGTCCACACCGCTGACCCTCACCTGCTCCGGTCCCTTGAACTTGGGATTGACTTCATACCGGAAATGCACCCAGCTTATGTGCCTTTCGGCTTGGCCAGGTGGTTCGTAGGTTCGCTGGGGATGGGGCGAAGCGAATGGATGGAAATGTGCTGGAATGGCATCCGTCCGGATGTCATTCCAGCACGGCCTGACTGGGTGTACGCCGGGAAGGGATGGTCTGGATGGGAGGATTTCCTGGGGTTCGGAAGGTTCCGGCGGCCCAGAACTGACACCCCCCAAGAGCTACTTGGACAACGGCACTTAGAGATATTTGAGATGTTCAAGGACACTTTCGCCGAATGTCGCAGCATAATGGAACCCCGTTTAGCGTATCGCAGGGGCCGCCGTATCACTCAGCTGCCAACAAATCAGGAAATACCGGGACATCCCGGGTCTGGAACTCACGGTATATGAAAGGTG
>JAKUQE010000241.1 GCA_022450395.1 Dehalococcoidia bacterium
GAGCCCCCAACCTGCGTAGGCACCGGGAATGGAGGACTCCATCCAGATGTCGGCGTCGGTTATCAAGCGTAGAAACAGGTCTTTTCCCTCTGGTGCGCTCAAGTCCAAAGTAATATGGTGGGTATTGCGCCGGTCTTGGCCCCAACCAGCCGCGCCGCTACCGTTGTCTTCCCCGTCTTTGGCAATGGGAAACTCGACGTCTCTACAAATATCCCCAACCACTAGGCGCACAATCTGAATCACTTCCGCTCCCATTTCGGCCGCCATTGCCGCCGCAAATCTCTCCGAGGTCATAGGTACCCCCTTCATAGACTGCCTACAAGCGCCACAAGTATAGAGGCTGGTTTTTAAAAACTGAAGCCGGGGCGTCTTTGCAACAGGGTTGTTTTAATAAATGAAACAGGTTTTCGTAGAAACGAAGGCCCTGATGGGAGACCTTACCTACGGCAAGAAGCCAAAGAAAGGGAACCCACAACAGGATCTGGTGCGGGTGAAAGGGTTCTTCCCGGCCATCTTCACCGAAGAAGAATGGCAGACCCTCCAAGAACGCCTAGGGATCCGGAGAGAATCTTCAAGGGGGCGTGCCCACAGCAGCGAATATCTGTTGAGTGGTATCGCCCGCTGTGGCTACTGCGGCGGCCCGATGACCGGCAAGGCAGCTGCTTCCTACAAGGACAAGCAGTACCGGAACTACTGGTGTTCCCGGGCGACCAGGTCCAGGGCCCTGTGTGGGAATTACAACGGACATTCAACGACCAAGCTTGAGTCCGCGGTCCTGGAATACCTGGGCCAGTTCTCCGACCCCGAGACGGTGAGAGGCCACATCGAAGCAGGCGACAGGGACGAACTGTCCAGGAAGAGATCAGAACTTAAAGATATCGAAGCAAGCCTTGCGGACCTTGAGACCCAGTTCACCCAGAACCTGGGGTTCCTCAGGCGGGGCGTGCTTAACGAACAGGAGTTCGTGAAGGCCAATAATATGGCCCGAGACCAACAGTCGGCCTTTCAAGAGAGCAAAGAGACTTTAGCCCGGTGGATAGAGGAACAGACTGGGCGGGAAGAGACGATAGAACGCGTGCCCGGGATGGTCAAGACATTCTTAGAAGACTTCCACATCATGGAACCCAGGGTGCAGAAGGCCCATCTCCAGACCATACTCAAAGCAGCCCACGTAAGTAGGGACAAGATCGAGCTGGAATTCAGGGTTTAGATGAGTTCGATGCGGCAGATGATTAGCCTTCTGCCACAGGTGACTCCTTGCTCACCCTCAGGTGGCAACTTTCTCGAAACGGTGCTATGCGAACAAGCATCAGGCCAACCTATTTACCTTCGTTTGTACCCTACGCGTCCCTAAAACCCTCCCATTCATTATCACATTGCGGGTTAACTAAACTGTCACCGGAAGCAACTCGCTGGCAGGCGTCTCGGCGAGGCTAATGGGTGAGTCGACATCAAAGGGGCTGTCAAGACCCAAATCCTTACCAATTTCCCGCAAGGCGGGCATCACCTCCTGCCCCATAAGACGGATGCAGTCCATGGAGTCCTTATGGTCGACTTTTCCGTCATTACCCCAAAGCGCCAAGATTGAAGGTCGAGTCTCCTCAAGTATTTGCTTTAAGCTGGCGATCACTTGGTCAGGGGTGCCAGCGATTATGTTTTTGTTTTCCAGTTGCTTTTCGAAAGGGTCCGCTCTCTGGGTAACTTGGGTCTCCGCCCTTCGCCTCCGTGACTCCGGTGAGCTATAACCCGGTGGACTAAACCACACGGGGTGCCCCAAGCCGGTGAACTCGCCCAGCATCCACATGAACTCCCGACCGTTCTTCATCGCCTTTTCTTCGGTGTCGGCAACGTGGCAGCGGATGAGGTATCCCCGTTGCTCCGGGCCGGACTTGTAGCCTACACGCTGGGCGGCTTGATCGTAGACCTCCCAGATGTCCTGAGTCTGCTGGATAGTCGTATTCAGGCAAATGTATGGATAGCGGTGCTCGGCGGCCCAAGTCACTGTTTCGATGCTGGACACTCCGGGTATCCATATGCGCGGGTGAGGCTTTTGCAGTGGCAGCGCCCACGGGTTCACCACTCGGAACTGGTAATGGTTCCCTTCCCAGCGAAAGGGACCCGGCTCCGACCATATCTTGATAAGCAGATCGTGGGCTTCCTCAAAGCGCTCCCGGTTGTAGGCGGGGTTGGTATTGTTGGCCAACTGCTCCGAGCCACCTCCCCGAACAAATCCGGAAACAAGCCGCCCCTTGGAAATCATGTCCACCATGGCAATCTCTTCCGCCAGTTGGATGGGGTTTTCAGAAACCGGCAGGGGATTGCCCAACAGTACAATTTTTACTCTTTTCGTCATGGCGGCCAAGATTGAAGCATACATGTTAACCCTGGCTTGCATGCAGAAAGGCGCGTTGTGGTGTTCATTTAACATTATGCCGTCTACGCCCACTTCTTCGGCGTAGAGGTACTCTTCAATCCGCTCGTTATACAAGCGGCTCCCGTCGACGGCGTCAAAGTGCTTGTTAGAAAGCATCAGCGCGCTGATACCACCAGCCTTCCTGGCTTCCTCCTCAGGATAATCAGACATGGGTTGCTCGGTGAAATACATCAAATGCATTGGTCATACCTCCCGAAATATTGGTTAATCCCACTGAAACTTTAGGGCCGGGGAAACAATTCAGGCGCTACTTTTAGGAGACAAATCTGGATATTAGCGCGGCGAGCTCAACCGGTTGCTCAACATCGGCGCAATGGCCGCAGTCGTGCAAGACTTCCAATCGCGCGTTGGGGAGAAGATCGGCGTATCTCCGGCCGCAACTTGCCGGGACAACTTTGTCATCTTCAGCCGACACCACCAAGGTTGGTGTGTCTATGCCGCCCAGCAAATGGGGCAATGACTGGTCGAACATGTAGGGTTTCCAGGCCAACCTCATGGCCATTTCCCGGTTTACTTCCCACACTTCCCTCTGATCCACGGTCGTTTCTGCGCCGTAAAGCGCTTCGAATTTGGCCTGATCGTGGAAACAGAGCTTGGTGTACTCCTCTCCGGAAAGAAGAACCTCGTCTAGTATTTCCCCTTCGGTGGGCTGTACCCCAACGGCGCCCACCAAGACAATCCGGTCAAATATGTGGTGGCACATGGTGGCCATTTCCGCGGCCACCCAGCCACCGAAACCGATGCCCACCACCGAAACCGATTCCAAGCCCAGGGTTTTCATTAGCCAAAGATGACTCAGCGCCAAGTCCCGGGTGCTTCGCATCCAATCGGGGCGTTCGGACTTGCCGAAACCTGGGTGGGAAGGTACGTACACCGAGAAACTTCGGGCCAGATCTTCATAAAAGGGCAGCCAACCAGGGCTTCCCAGGTCGTCTTGAAACAGGAGCAAGGGTTTGCCTGTTCCACTCTTCATCATGTGTACTTTGCCAAAGTTTAATTTCACAAACTCTTCTGTGAAGTTTGTAGCCGTAGTGTTCATTTCAGCTCCTCTCTCCGGTGCCGACATTTTTTGCGTAGGTTGTCCCTGTTTTCAGGTCAAGCCAAATGAGTGGGAGGCGGGTTGCGGTGGGTTGATTGTAGCGGTGAGGGACAGGGTGTCAAGGTTCTTGGACAGAGAATGTGTCGGTCTCTCCGTCAGCAATACTGCATATCAACCGGGAGTGTATGGTCCGCCGCAACACCTTATTGCGGACCAAAACGTCTCAGGTGCGAAGATTGCAAAGTTGGGAGGGCGAAACCCACAGCAGTACGGGTTTAATAGCCCGTGCGGTAGATAGAGTACGCTACACGCTGGTGCTTAATCGTTGGCTGTGTTCACGTTACGGACGAGCTCGGCAATTATATCCGAGACTTCCGTCGATAGTTCTACCATCTCGTCTTGACCTATATGGAACGCACGGAGGCCCTGGGCGGTTACCAGGTCTTGCGCCGGGAATGGGCCGAGGCCCGGCTTCAGGACATCAAGCGTAATGGCAGAAGTGAGTTGGACATCGTCG
>JAKUQE010000242.1 GCA_022450395.1 Dehalococcoidia bacterium
CCATCTCCTCGGCCGTTGGAATCGGGCCGAGGATGTCGTCCGCTGAGCCCAGGGCTTTTTCGACGTCAGCCACCTGCGAGATTTCCTTGTCGGGTGTCGCACGCGCCGCGCCGACATACTCAGCGGCACCTTCCATCAGCTTGGTGAGTTCGAAGGGGAATATCAGTTTGGTGGCCGCGCCTTCGCCCAGCCGCTTCAGCGTATCAAGACTCAGTACGGTAAGCGCCTTTGAGTCCAGTGCAGCGGCGCCCATTGAGATGATGCGCAGCCCCTGCGCCTCACCCTGCTGCTGCAGGATGTGCGCGGTCCGCTGCCCCTGTGCCTCCAGGATCTGCGCCTGCCGCAGCCCCTCGGCCTCTAGGATGCGTGATTGCTTGTCGCCCTCGGCGTTCAGGATGGCGGAGCGCTTGTCTCCGTCAGCGCGCAGGATGCTTGCCCGCCGGTTGCGCTCGGCAGCGGTCTGGTCCTCCATCGCCTGCTTGACGTTAGGCGACGGGTCCACCTCGCGAATCTCGACGTTCTCGACCTTGACGCCCCATTTATCGGTCTCGATGTCGAGCCGGTCGCGCAGGCCGAGGTTAATCTTGTCGCGGTTCGCGAGCACATGGTCCAGTTCCATGTCACCAATGACCGCCCTGAGCGTGGTCTGTGCCATGGTAATGATTGCCTGCCGGTAACTCGTCACCTCGAGGATAGCGCGCTTCCCGTCAGCGACCCGGAAGTAGATGACCGCGTCGACCATTGTGGGCGCATTGTCCTTGGTGATGACCTCCTGTCGTGGGACATCCAGTACCTGCGTCCGCAGGTCGACCATGATGACCTGGTCCAGGAACGGAAGCACGAAGTTCCAGCCTGGGTTGAGTAGGTCATGGTATTTTCCCAGTCGCAGCCTTACGCCAATCTCGTACGCGTTAACCTGCCGGATAACGGCGAACAGGACCACGATGGTCAGCGCTATCAGGATAATGAGTCCGAGGATGAGGAACCCACCTCCTTCCTCCGAGGCATGGCTGTCAGCGGCAGCAACGGGAAGAGCCAAAAGGGCTATCAGGGCTGTGCAGGCTAGCACATACAGTTTCTCTATTTTCATTTTTTCTCCTTATTCGATTGCTTCTACTATAAGGTGAATCCCGTCAACGGCGATGACCTTGACCAGACTCCCTTCAGAAATGTCAGTGCTGGAACTGGCGCGGAACTCAATAGTTCCCAGTCGCACCTTGCCCTTGATGGTTCCTGGCACTACCGCCTTGACGACCTTTGCTTCCTTGCCGATGTGTACCCTCAGTGACCCGATGGGCGGCGAGTCAGGCGGTGCCAGCGACTGGTAGAACTTCAGGGTGAAATAGAAAGTCACGCCTCCCACGATGAGGATTATGGGTAGCACTATCCAGCTGTTGACAATGCTGGGTGCTACTATCAACAGCAGCCCCAGCACCAGCAGCACCGTCGCCGGCACCGCCAGCAGGAAGCCGGGCTGGAAGGTTTCGATGACGAAGAGCAGGATGCCCAGTAAGATGAAGGCATATCCGAGGGAGGCGCCCAGTTCCATACTGCCGCCACTGCGGGGTTTTATAAAAAGTAACTTCTAAAATTATTTTGAGTGAATATGCCAGCATCACACACCCGCGTAGGATAATTGCCTTGGGCAGCCTTATATACCCCTGCTTTTTGCGACGACTCCCTCGTCCTACCACAAGGTATGGCAGGGCACCAACAGTGCACCCGTCCTGCCGTCCTAGGCCGGGGAAGTGACCCAGGCTCGAGTACCTCATCCGGTACGTAGTGGGCTAATGAAAGTCAGATCAGACGCAGACCTGGCGAAAGTCGGGCCGATGGCTATAAGCAGTTACTACGCCACCTGATGGATGACTGGGCTCGGTTGCCGAAGAAGGTCGTGCCAAGCAGCGATATGCTTCGGGGAGGCGCATGGAACCTTTGATCCGAAGATTGCCGAATGGGACTTCCCAGACCTAAGTCTAATCCTTCACAGGATGGGGAACGCCCCGAATTGAAACATCTTAGTAGGGGCAGGAAAAGAAATCAAACGAGATGGGGTAAGTAAAGGCGATCGAACACCCCTTTACGGGCAAACCGAATCCCGCAGCGAGAGTTGCGGGAAATGTGGATGGCCCGGTTACGTCCTAACTCTCATATCCGAAGTTCGTGTGGAACGCCGGTGCCAGAGAGGGTGACAGCCCCGTAGGAGAAAGAGAGCAGGACGATTTCCGGGACCCAAGAGTAGCGTGCGTTGGATATCGCGCGTGAAGACGGGAGGTACTAACTTCCAACCCTGAATACAGACCGAGACCGATAGCGTACTAGTAGCGTGAGCGAAAGTTGTAAAGCATCCCTAGCGGGAGAATAGAAAGACCCTGAAATCAGGTGGTTACAGACTGATACGGCGTGCAAGGGAAGAGGCGGTAACACCACTGCTGACCGGCGTCGTATCGTCCGATTCGAAAATTGGCCCATGGAGTTTCTTTCACTGGCAAGGTTAAGCACGTAAGTGCGAAGCCGCAGGGAAACCGACAGTCCGCAGCATTGCAAGGGACGGAGTGTGCTCGCTCGGAGTCAGTGGATGGATACCCGAAGCCGGTCGATCTATGCCTGGGCAGGGTGAAGCCCCCCGGAAGGGGGGTGGAGGCCCGCACCGGTACTGATGTGCAAATCGTTCGGATGACCTGGGTATAGGGGCGAAAGACCAATCTAGGCCGGCAATAGCTGGTTCCTCTCGAAACTGCTCGTAGGCAGACCTCCGTGGAGACGGGGCGTGCGGTAGAGCACTGATTGCGTGTTTAGGGAGCGAGAGTTCTCGGCATGCTGTCAAACTCCGAATGTGCGTCCGTCGCAGAAGCGGGGCAGTGAGGGCACTGGGGTAAGCTTAGTGTCCGCGAGGAGAACAATCCAGACCGAAGTTAAGGTCCCAAAGTAACCGCTAAGTGTTAAAGAACAAATGGTGTCTGGCGGCAGAGACAGCTGGGAGGTTGGCTTAGAAGCAGCCATCCTTTAAAGAGTTCGTAACAGATCACCAGTCGAGTTTCTGGGCCCAGAAAATGGACGGGACTAAGCGGTTCACCGATACTTCGGGCCACCGAAAGGTGATGCGGTAGAGAGGCGTCGTGCGTGGATGGAAGCAGGGGCGTGAGTTCCTGTGGACCGCGTTCGAATGATAATCATGGGAAGAGTAGTAGCGTAGACGGGTGAGAATCCCGTCCGCCGTAGGGGCTAGGGTTCCTCGACGATGTTCATCAGTCGAGGGTTAGTCGGTCCTAAGGTTTCCCCTAACAGGAGAAATCGAAAGGGAAGCAGGTTAATATTCCTGCACCAGTCCGTATTTTGTCCAGTTCTTGACACATCGGGTGCGACGGAGCACTCCTGTCGGAGTGTTGCTGATCGCGATAAAGTCGTGGAGAACCGTAATGGTGAGAAGCGACCTAAGCGGCCGGGAGGCGGAGTATTTCGCTTCCGTTCTATCCTGGTGTCCGTGAAAAGGGAGCTGGAGCCGTACTGACTGTCCGTACCGAGATCTGACACAGGTGCCCCTAGGTGAGTAGCCTAAGGCGTCGCGGCATAATCAAGGCAAGGGAATTCGGCAAATTGGCCCCGTACCTTCGGTAGAAGGGGTGCCAGCCTTGCAGAAGGCTGGTCGCAGTGACCAGGGAGCTCCGACTGTTTACTAAAAACACAGGTGGCTGCTAGTCCGTAAGGATGTGTATAGCCGCTGAATCCTGCCCAGTGGCGGTATCTGAAACCCGGTTTCACCCGGACGAAGGACCGCTAAACGGCGGGGGTAACTATGACCCTCTTAAGGTAGCGTAATACCTTGTCGCTTAATTGGCGACTTGCACGAATGGCCTAACGAGAGCTCTACTGTCCCTGCCTTGAGCCCGATGAAATTGACGTACTGGCGCACAGTCCAGTACGTCCCAGCCGCAAGCGAAGACCCCGTGGAGCTTTACTGCAGCCTGTCGTTGTGGTACGAGTTGTAA
>JAKUQE010000243.1 GCA_022450395.1 Dehalococcoidia bacterium
GGTGGGCCAGTCTTCGTTGGCGACAGCCTGGTCGGCTTCGTCTAGTAAGCTGTCAATCTGTCGTTGTATACGCTCGCTGGCCATGTTGGAGGAACAGTACATTGGCGGGACAGCACCCGCTCCATCAGGGACCTGATATTAATCGACCTCCCATAGTCCCCCCATGTTAATGGGAATTCAAGGAGCGGTCCCAAGTGGGGCGCAGAGCACCGGCATTTGCCTGAAAACGGCCGGTCAGCGCGGAGAATATGCAGTGGGTTGCAGGATGGAGCTTTGGGTCTTGACGGTTAGAGGGCCGTCTCGCTCCGACTCGGCCCTGGCTTTCTGCCAGTCAGGGTCGGCGCCAAAGGCGGCAAAGTTCTTCTCCCGGTCCGCCAGGCCGGCGTGGCCCACCATGTAAAACAATTGGTTGTTGGCGCCCACATCATGGGTCCAGTAGCCAACGTTTCGGATACCGTGCTTCTCGAACAAGTGGGTGGTATGGTCGGCGAACCGGCTGTTCAGCGCGGGCAGCTTGCCGGGCACGGCTTGATAGACCCGAAGCTCCTGGAGATTGGTACTTATCTTGGGTTCGGGCGAGTAGGAGGTCAACCGCATGAAGCTGTTCTGGACGCTGGCCACCAGGGTCCCATCCCTTTCCGAATCAGCCCGCACCTTGTGCCAGTCGGAGTTATTCTGAAAGGCTCCCCATTTTTCCTCCCGGTCCGCCATATCGTCGAAGCTCAAGATGTAGGTGAGCTGGTTGCCGGTGCCGATCACGGCGGTCCAGAATCCTACGATCCCGATGCCGTGGTTTTTGAAGAAGCCCGTCGTATGTTTGGCAAATCGGTCGTTGAGTGCGCCAAGCTTTCCGGGCATGGCGTCGTAGACGCGCAGTTCGTACAGCAATTAAACCCTCCTAGAACCAAGAGATTGAGGTCTCACGGATTGGTGCCTCATGTGCAAGACGGGAAGCCGGGAACATGATACAACATCCTTGAGCTTCACGACGAGACCGTGGACTCGGTCATTTCCACCATGAGCGCTTTTCCCGGTCGGTTATGCCGGAGTTCGAATCTGGCTACGGGGTCTGGAGTCTGTAGCCATTGCAGGTATTTCGCGTGCCTGAATAAATTGGAACTGAAGAGTGTCAGTGTCAGGCAAATCATTGTTGGTAGTAAGCCACGCGGGGTCGAAGGCCGCAGATTTTCTAGGCAGACCACAGGTGACTTGGGGTGCGGAAATTTAGTCAATTTGGCGACCCCGGCTTTAACCCTGGTGTGGCTCCACAGCACAAGACTCCGTTTCTGGAAATCGGCGTGCTAAGATTGGGAGGCTGCTCACTCGCCCGACCGTTAGATAGACGATATTCCCAATCAGACGTTCCACGGGGTTGGTTTTATGTCAGTACACAGTGAATTCAATGTAGCTCGGGAACTAAACGTTATGGTCCCCATGAGGGACGGCGTCAAATTGGCCACAGATGTGTTCAGGCCAGACGCCCCTGGCCGGTACCCTGTACTGGTTACCAGAGGTCCCTACGGCAAAGACGGCTACGTTAACAATCCCGGCCATTCCATCTGGTTCTTCGCCCAACACGGTTACGTGGTGGTTAGCCAGGACTGCCGGGCCCGCTTTGAATCTGAGGGGGATAACTACGATCCCTTGTTCCAAGAGGTCCAAGACGGGTACGACACCGTGGAGTGGGCGGCGCGTCAACCGTGGTCCAACGGAAGGGTGGGCACCACCGGCCAGTCCTACCTGGGGGCCACTCAATATACGTTGGCTACCAGCAATCCGCTCCCGCCCCATCTTCAGGTGATGGCGCCGGTATCAGCCTCGGCGGACTTTCATCAAAGTTGGGCCTACCACACGGGCGGAGCCATGGAGTGGGGTTGGATGGTACCCTACGCCATCTTCAAGGGCCGGAACACCCTTAGCAGGGCAGGTCACGAGAAACTTCTGTCCCAGATGGACGAATACGTTTTGCCCCCGGATAACTTCGCCCAACCGTTGAAAGATGAGTGGTACCGGCACTTACCGCTCTCCGATTGGATCAACCGGTTGAAGGAAGCAGCTCCTTACTTCAGGGAATATCTGGACAATGAGGCAGATGGAGCCTATTGGTGGCGGGTCAACTTGTTACGGCACGCAGAGGGGATCACGCTGCCCATGTTTCACGTCAGCTCCTGGTACGACATCTTTCTAGAGGGTGCCCTCAACGCCTACCAGTCTATCCGTGGCCGGGGCGGAAGCGAATTGGCCAGGCGTAGCCAGAAGCTCTTAATCGGACCCTGGGCCCATATCCGCCCTTATACCGCACCAACTTCGGGCGAGACAGGCGACATCGACTTTGGGTCTGAAGCTAGAATCGAACTGCATGAAAACCTGCTCCGTTGGTTCGATTATTGGCTTAAAGACATAGACACAGGTGTCATGGATGAGCCACCGGTCCGCTTATTCGTGATGGGCGAAAACCGGTGGCGCGACGAACAAGAGTGGCCCCTGGCTCGAACCCACTACACCCGGTATTATCTGCACTCTGATGTCCCTGCCAACACGAGGAATGGCGGCGGAACACTCTCCACATCTCCGCCGGGGGACGAACCGCCAGATAGCTACACTTATGACCCCAAGGACCCGGTGCCCACCTATGGCGGGAACACCCTGATAATTCCCCAGGGGGTGGCCGACCAGAGACCAGTGGAAGACCGGCAGGATGTGCTGGTGTATACCTCCGAGTCTCTTGCGAGGGAATTGGAGGTAACCGGCCCGATCAAGGTCCACTTATTCGCCTCCAGCAGCGCGGTCGATACTGACTTTACCGCCAAACTGGTCGACGTTCGTCCCGACGGCTACGCCCACAACCTCCAAGACGGCATTATTCGCACCCGCTTTCGGACCTCCAGGTCCGAACCTTCTATGATTGAGCCGGGTCGGGTCTATGCATTCGTTATCGACCTCTGGGCAACCAGCCATCTTTTCAAAACGGGCCACCGGGTACGGGTCGAGATATCCAGCAGCAATTTCCCCCGCTTCGATCGTAATCCGAATACGGGCGCGCCGCTAGGCCAAGACGACCGGCTGGAGGCCGCCAGGCAGACTGTTCATCACATGGAAGAGTACCCCTCTCACATCGTGCTGCCCATTATTCCCCGTTAGACCACCAGGTTCAGCCAGGCGGCTAAGGAGCCTGTCAGTGCTGTTGGGACGCTCACTGGTCGAGATATTGCGAACGCGCCCGGGGTTTTTTGTCACCTAAATGGCCCGACTATCTCTCCGACCATATACGAACCGCGCCCATCAGGAGACAGGACGATATCTTCTTGGATAATGCCCTTGCATACAGTATGTAACGCGCCGCAAGACAGGCCGGCCGATATCTTGCTTTTACCCGGGTGAAGGTCCAACCAAATGGGACGGAACTTCTCATTAAACTCTTGCCACCTATCGGGAAGTTCATTGGTCAGGTCTTGGTAGATACCATAATCAACCCCGATGAAGGACCCGGACTTACATTCATCCGCAAAGGCACTCTGTTGGCCAAGCCAAATCCTGTAATAATTCGTCATAATTCTCGTCCTATCTTAGGTAGTTAACATTGGTCGTTGATTGGCTACTTTACTGATTTCCGGCGTTGATTGTTCTCTACCGCTATCGGCCATTCTCTAGCATTCCTGATGGCCTGAGAACGCGCTTCAGTTAGTACTCTTACAAACAGGTGGTCTCTGTTTCCTTTGATGTTTAATGGCAAAGACCGGTTGTGAGGACGAGCCATCGATCAGCCTTTTTTTGTACCGAGGTGGTAGCCGAACCCTCCCCCAACCACCGTAGATGTAAGCATAATCAGCGCACCAACTACGCTTATGATCGGCGCGTCCCCGTAGGTTTGGGCTGACGGGTGTACCA
>JAKUQE010000244.1 GCA_022450395.1 Dehalococcoidia bacterium
AGCAGTTCGATCAGCGTGAAACCCCGTTTTTTTTGAGAAGAGAAAAGCAGTTTCATTTTATTGCGCGGTTACCCAACGCAAGTTCAACTCCATACGGCCCACACCACACCAGAAGCACGGCTGCGATTGTTGTGAGTAGGAGGTGTTTCATTTACTAAAGATGAGGCAACTCAACCAATGATTAACTTCATCAACTACAAAGAAAATAAAAAAATAATCAATTGGGTTTGCATGCTCACTCGCCGATGGGCAGGAGATCAATACCTTCCCCCTCCTCGGGTGGTCTGATGCGAAACCGCATTGCAAGGGTCTCGGCCCCGAAGGGGCCGAACCTGTTCTTGATTCTCTGTCGAACACCGACAGAGAAAATCGAGCCATCTTTGAGAAGACATGCGTTGGGATAATATTGCAAAGGGCCAAACTTGTAACCACGGTCCGGTGCCGACTTAATCCATGTCTTAGCATTGTCCCGGCTATAGATCACCTGTCCGTTGCCTCCTGATCCTCCGCAGAAAACCAGCACCGCCAGCTCATCTGGTCCCTGGATTAGTTCCCCGCGCTTCATCGTTCTCCCCTTTGAATCACCGCGACCCGCGAGGAGGCGTCGAGGCTCAGACCAGGTCAGGCCATGGTCGTAGGATTGAATCCACTCCGAAAACGGTCGCGAAGCCATACCCAAGCTGCCGTCCGGCAGATATCCGACATTCTTCTCATCCCCAGGACCTTTTTGTTCGAAAACAGAGGTGACCTTCCAACTTTCCCCCTTGTCCAATGTCTTGATCAAAGCCATGACATGGCCATCCCTCTCGGGCCAGCCTTCACCGACCGGAAAGGGCGTGCCGGTGGCCAGCGCGACCAGCCCCCCATCACGGGGATCCTCCATCAGTCCCTGAACGGCTACCGAGAGAATGAAGGGGCCCGTCAACCGTGCGATTACCCGCCAGGTTTCCCCGTTGTCATCACTGCGATGCACCACAAATGGCTGGGGAAACCGGTTTGCTGCGATTTTGGAGAATGCCAGGGGATCCGCCGGCAATCCCTTGCTCAGGTCGGGGCGAACCCAACCCCGGTGGGCTTCGACGTTATGCGCCGCGAACAAGGTTCCGTCGCTCATCTGGATGAGGCACTCGATGCCTTCCGACCCCCGGACGTGAGGAAATGGACGGGGACGCGACCACGTCTTGCCATTGTCTCTGCTCCGGATCCAGTAGTTGCGACCCCCTTCCGGGGCCTTGTTCTTCTCGTGCCATTCCTTGAGAACGGGATTCGCCGAGGTCATCTGCTCCAGATAATCGGGGGGGAAGTCGAGCGGCGTCGGCCACGAGGCGTGCCAGTAGCCGGCCTGGAAGCTCACGAGGAGGTCGCCGTTCTTTAGGCAAACGACCTTCGGCCAGCCACAAAACCCTCCAAAGCCCTGGAAATACTCCGGCGTATTCACCGTGGGGGACACGAGGACCTTGCGGAACTTGTCAAAAGCCCGGGCCGGTTCCGCACTGGCTGGAGCCAAGCCTCCGGCCACCACCAAAAGCAGGCTAATGAAAGTTGATTTGAGCTTGGTTTTTTTCATTGGCATTCGCAGAGATAAAACATGACTAACAGCAGGGATGCAAAACGCAGGCCTGATTTGGCCGAGCGGGAACAAGTAATTCAGAATCCTGTCCAAATGAGTGACTCGTCGCTGGAGATTTGAGATCCAATGCACACCAGATTCTTTCCGCATTAATTGCCCGTGGCCAAGCGGCGGTACTGCCCCAAAACGGCCCAGAGGTTGACGGGATTGAAGGTGCCGCCGTAGCTAATATATTCGGCGTGCCCATCGGCGAATGAATAGTTGGATCCCCCGCTGTTGCCCTCTTCCCCGTTGCGCTTGTGCATGTTCCAGACCAGTTCCTGCCATGCGTTGCCTTTCCCTTCCATGAAATCCATGAAGAAATGAGCGCTTTCGGCATTTTTCGCTCCGTAAACAATCGTCCCGGCCGGTTCATCAAGGTCCGTGTCGCGGATGGCCCTATCGAACAGGACCAGGTCATTGAATGGAAGGCCTTGGGGAGCTAGTAAAAAATCATTCCATCCGTTGATCATGTAGCTTCGGGGAGCCACGTCTGCCGGGTGAACCTGACGGGAACCCGACGCCGGCGGCGGTATTTTGCGGTCGCTTGGGCAAACCAAAAGTCCGGTGTTTGAATAGTATCGCAACAGGCGTCCCGGCCAGCAGGGATGGCCATGGTCCATTCCCCGGGTTCGGGGCGGATAGGCTCCATCGGTGTCGTCGGCGTAGAGAATGGTAGAGGTGATGATCTGCCTGTGGTTGTTCAGGCAGGAAGCCTTCAGGCTCGATTCCCTGGCCCTGCCCAGCACGGGAAGCAACAACGCCGCCAGAATGGCAATGATGGCAATCACCACCAACAACTCCACCAGGGTGAATGCGCATCTCGTGGCGAAATTCATCCTAGCTGACCGCTCTTGTAGTCGTCCTGCAGGAAAAGTCGGTGGCTTCATCGGGCTAAGGGGTGTCATTATCATCCGAGCCGATTCGAGGTTGGCGATGCAGAAGGCAGGCACGGATGGTGTTGTAAGGCTTCATGTCCTTGATAAGGGCAATGGCGGTCGTTTCGTCCACCATCTCCACGATGGTATACCATCCCCAGTTGGACTTGGGCTTTTCTGTCGCCCACAGCATGTTTGCATACCAGCTCCTACCCGCGTCACTGCTGAGGGCAAGCCTCGGAGGGCGATGATACCCGCAGAGCAACACATTGTCGGGAAGCTGCACCACTGAGCCATGCGATCCGGGCAGGGTCTCGACCGGGCTGGACCACGTCCTGCCTCCATCCCAACTGTTCACGCGACACAGGCCAGTCCTCTCGCCACGCGGTTCACCGGGGATGATGTCTGAAACACGATCCTCGGTGCGCAACAAACCCACCAGGCCACCGTTGTCGAGCTTGGCCACCGCGGGTTCACTAAAAATCATCATGTTGCCGGGGTTCCCATGACCGATGATCGAGAAACTCCAGGTCGCCCCTTCATCGCTGCTGAGCAACACCGCCGAACTCAGCCACTTGGGCTCGAGATAACCGGCCACCGGGACCACGAGTGTTCCATCATCCAGTTCCAGCAATCGTCCACCGGTCCACACCCACGCGTTGGCCAAGCGCGAGGCGTCAATCGCGTTCCCCGCCGTCCAACTTCTGCCCCGGTCACGACTGTAGGCCAAGCGTAGGGGCTTCTCGGATACCGCCATCAGGCGACCGTCGCGGCGGACGCCCAGGGTGCTGATCGTTCGAACCCCATCCTGCAAAATCCCCACGTAAGGCTTGGACCAGGTTTTCCCGCCATCGGTGGACTGGATGAAAACCGGCCTGTCACCGCCAGGGACCACCAGTGCAACTAGGGTTCCATCCAGCATACGCACAAGACATGGGACCACGTGATATCTCTCTTCCTGACTCGCTGGTGGGCCCTGATAGATTAGCCTCGGCTTGGTAGGCTTCCACTCCACCTCCTGGACCTTGGAATACGAGTAGCGCAAAAACAGCTCGTAATCCTTTTCGCCTTCCGCAAAAACCAAAGATCCCAACCCAGCATTGAATGCAAAAAGGATTGCCACCATCCCCAGCAACCCAAAGATCGACCTTAACTTTTCCATGATGCTTGGACAGGAATAAAGACTACCGAACAGGGGTTTAATTTTCATCATTTTTCTCTCTTGGTCGCCCACAGCATGGCTGGACCCGTGATGCCGCCGGTGCCCAGTTCGCTCGACTGACGGTTGCTGGTTTTCTCGGCAATTAGATTAGGTTCACCGAACCGGATAGCCTCTTGAGCGTCAAATTCCCAAGGCCTATCAAACGGGACGAGACCGCTCTCAACC
>JAKUQE010000245.1 GCA_022450395.1 Dehalococcoidia bacterium
GACGGTACTTTTCACGCAGAAAGCTGATACAACCGTTTCCGCCACTACCAGCGTGAATATTTAATCTAACTGTATCAATCAAATGAACCTAACCTATATGGTAATAATAATAGCGTTGACAGTGTGGAGAACTTGGGCGAAGGGTGCGAGTTTGTAGGTGGCTCTTGTTATTTTAACATGACGAAGATATTTTGGAGGGTGGAGTACTCGGTGCCAGGCGTTGACAGAGTTGGGAATAAGTTGGTATGTCTGCGCAGCCTTGACGAGGTTCGAATCGAGGGGGAGCAGTAGTTCATGCCGAACTGGAATTTGTCAACAAGCAAATGTCAGTTATCCACTGGGGGTTCTAGTTGACGCGGGCGGATCAGAAGACGCGGAAGCGTTGCAATATCGGCGTTGCGGGAGGGAAAGGTGGGTGGTATCCTGAGGCGGCTAAGATGAGGCGGAGCGGCTGCGGGGAAATGGTGAAGGTTGGGGAGATACCGTCTAAGAGAAGGTAATGGACTTGGATCGGGTCCCCTACATGGGGAAGAAAACCGGCGGCTGGGTAATTATACTTTTGTTATTGACGCTGGCTCTCGCTTGTAATCGGGCCAGCGAACCGGTGGCAGAACAACTTGATAAAGTGGTGGACCCTAGAATCGTCGAGCAAGGAGAGAGCGAAGAGGTGGCCGTAGACCGGATTGCCTTCATGACAACGGACGGCGAACTGTTCCTGGTAAACCCCGACGGTTCGGAGCAACTAAAGCTTGCGGGAGACACTCAGGTGCAGGGAGGTCCTTTAGGCGCGGTGATGGCCCAGCCACGTGACGTGAGTTTCTTCTACTCATGGCCGACGTGGTCGCCCGATGGAAAAAAACTGGCGGCTTCTTTGGTGGAGGTAACCGGTGGACAGCCCGAGATATCGGTCCAAGTTATAGACGCGGCCACAGGAGCGGCCACTACGGTATTTCGGAACGAAGTCCCGGGCTTGGTGGCCGAGAATGCGCCCCATTACCTTTATTGGTCGCCGGACAGCCGGACTTTGGCAGTACTAGCCAGTACTCCACAAGGATTAACCCTCTTCGCCGCCGACACTGAATCATTGTCCGAACCGACGGTGATCGAGTCCGGAGCGCCCCTGTACTTCCATTGGGGAGCGGACGGCCAATCGATGCTGTTGCACGTGGGCGATGAACTTAAATTCTTGACCCGTCCCTTCGGTGCTTCATCGGGTCAGCCTATCGACGCCGATCCGGGGTTTCGCGTGCCGGCCCTGTCCCCCGACGGCAGATATATGGCGTATATGGGAACTGGTACGCCCGCGGGGTCATTGCTGATAGCCGAGACGGGCGCTACCGGTACCGCCAGAAATGCTCTTGACATCGGTTCCAGGGCAGCTTTCGCTTGGTCTCCCCAGGGTGGAGACTTGGCGGTGGCGGACCAACAGAACGGCAACGCGCCCACCTTTGATAGGCTGAGGGTTGTCCCTGGTGACGGTGGTTCGATCAAGACCGTGGCGGAGGGCCGTATCATCGCGTTCTATTGGTCGCCCAATGGGAAGATGCTTGCCTGGGCAGGACTGGATGGCGGCAACAGGGATTTCGTTTGGTGGGCCGCAGCCGTCGAGGGAGGCGAGGTCCGGGAACTGCTGCGGGCTCAACCATCAAACGACATGCTGGTCACGCTGAGCTTTTTTGATCAATACGCTTACTCCCACTCCCCCTGGTCTCCCGACAGCTCTCGTCTGGTCTTGGCGGTTGTCCCGAACCGGTCTAGAGAAGGCCGCAACGGGTCTACGCCGCCGGGACCTAGGATATTCGTCGTCGAAGCCAGCGGGGATTCCGAGCCGGTGGAGGTTGGCGCTGGGTCGCTGGCTTTTTGGTCGTGGAATTAGGCGGCGGGCCGGGCAATCTTCCCCTTCGCCTGGATGCCCACTTTAGGTCCGGACGCCGCTGCCCTAGGAGAACGAGACCCCACGTTCTGCTTGGCTTATTGGCGGCCCTGGTGCTGTCACTTGCGGCAGGGTGTGGACCGGCTCCAACTCCCATGCCCACGCCAACGCTTGTACCGCCGCCGGATCCAAAAGCAACCTTGGCCCTTGCCGTGGCCAACCTACTCTCTCTAAAGTCGGCGGCCTTCACGTTAGAGCACCAGATAGGTAGCACGGAACTGCTGCCCGGTTTGGTCATGAAGAAAGCCACTGGGGTGGTGGATATACCCGACCGGTTACGCCTGACGGTCGAGGCGGAGGTAACGGCCCCCCGCAGCTTTGTGGAGATCAACGTTATCATCATTGGGCACGAGGCATACATGACCGATCTCTTCACCGGGCAGTGGCGTATGGTGCCTCCGGATTCTCTGCCGGTGAATTTCTTGGACTTCGGGCAAACTTTGGCGAGCATAGTTGAAGCGGTCACTGATCCTGCTTTGGCGGGCGTTGAAGAATCGGGAAGCCGGCAATACCAACGTATCACCGGTCTGGTGCCTTCTGAAGCCCTGGCATCATTGGTGCCGGGCGCGGCGGAGGGCCTTGAGGTCAAGTTGGAGTTGTTTGTGGACCGGGAAGACGGCCTGCTGCGCCGGGTGCTTATCACCGGCCCCGTGCTTAACGATGACGTGCCGGAAACCGTAAGGTTGCTTTCCATTGACGATGTTAACGTGCCGGTAGACATCGCTCCGCCGGAATAGCCGGACCGGCTCGATGATTGGACGATCTCGCACTATGCCGGCGCCCATGATCCTCACCGTTGTGGGGTTGGGAGCCTTCGTTACCGCCCTGGATCAAACGGTGGTGGTTACGGCCCTGCCCAGTCTGATGCTGGATCTGAAGATATCTTTAACCCAACTGGACCGGGCGTCCTGGATCATCACCGCCTACTTGTTGGGCTACACGGCCGCGATGCCGGTGATAGGCCGCCTGGCCGATGTCTACGGCTATACCCGAGTCTATCAAGTCTCCTTAGTGGTGTTCGTCATAGGCACCAGCCTGGTGGCCGTATCTCAAAGCCTGGAGTGGATGGTCGCCGCCCGGGTGATACAGGCCGTGGGCGGTGGGGCAACCGTGCCGATCGGGTTGGCCATCGCGGGCAGCGCCCTTCCCCGGAAGCAATGGGGGTTGGCCTTGGGCATCGTGGCGGGCGCGGCGGAGGCCGGCTCCATGCTGGGCCCGGCCTATGGCGGGGCCATCATCGAACTGGCCAACTGGCGTTGGATATTCTGGCTGAACGTCCCCCAGAGCGCGGTACTGTTCCTGGCCCTGTTCTGGCTGCCCAACCAACCGAACCGGCAGAATAGGATAGATTACTTGGGCAGCGCCCTGCTGGTGGCGGCCCTGCTTCTCGTGTCGTTAGGGCTGTCCAGGAGCAGCCTGTTCACGCTTTCGTCGCCGCTTCCCTTCGTCTTGGGGGCCGCCGGACTGGCTTTGGCGGGGTTACTGCTTGCGGTGGAGCGCCGGACGGAGCAACCCTTGCTCGCGCCCGCCCTATTCCGCGCGACGTCGTTTCTGGCGGCCAACGGAGCCCAACTATTGGTCGGCGTCTCCCTGATCATCGCCATGGTGACTGTGCCTCTGATGGCCAACACCGTCATGGGGAAAACGCCGCTGACCGGCGCCATGTGGTTGCTGAGAATGACTGGAGCCATCCCCTTGGGGGCGGGGGTTGGTGGATTGGTGTTGGGCCGGGCGGGAATCAGGCCGGTCATGGTAGCCGGGCTAGGGCTGACGGCCCTTGGATTGTTCCTGGTCAGCGGTTGGGAACTGGACGTGGGAGAGCCTCAGTTGACGCTGCACCTGGTTGTTGCCGGATTGGGAT
>JAKUQE010000246.1 GCA_022450395.1 Dehalococcoidia bacterium
CCACAAGTTTAAAAGGTTATTCGTGCAGAGGTTGGCGTGCGGGAGTTGAAAGCCAACCCTACTGAGATCATTCGTATGCTTGAGGAGACGCCCGGTTTGGAAATCATAATTACCCGTTATGGAAAGCCATCGGCCAAGCTGGTGTCGTTGAAAGAGACTTCGGAAGAAATACCCTGGTCGGAACGGGTCAGCTTGCGTGGTACGTGGGCGAACAGGCACGAACTTACCGACGCTGATTTCGCTGAAGCGAAACGAATATGGGAACCTAAGCTAGATGTCTAGCCCTGGCCTGCCCACGTATATTCTCGACACCCACGCATGGTTTTGGTATCTGGAATACCCTGGCCTGTTGAGCCCGGGGGCGGATGCTGCCTTTCGTTTGGCCGCTGCTGGAGGGGCGCAAATTATCGTTCCGGCCATAGTCGTCGCTGAATTCTATTACTTGACAATCAAGAGGAGAGATCCTATCTCACCGGCGAGCCTCATCGCCAACATTAATCGGAGCAATGAATTCCGGTTCTCGGCGTTGGGTCATGCCCAATTGACCAAGATGGGGGAGATTGACGGGGTGACGGAGATGCATCACCGCCTAATCGCGGCGGAAGCCTTGGTATGGCAAGCTCCAATCATAACCAATGACGAGGTACTTCGCCGTAGCGGCGTGGCCGAAATTATCTGGTGATAATCACAGCCCCAACAGTCTCGACGGGTTGTCTTTGACCAGCATCCCCACCTCCACCTCTTCCATGCCTGCTTGAAGCAGGGTGGCGATACCCATCCGCAAACCCTCGGCCGGCATTGGGTGGAAGTCCTGGCCGAAGTCGGTGCTTACGATGCAGTTTTCCGTGCCGATGGCCATGATCGTGTCCACCAGTTCTCGGGGGGCCAGGCGATAGGTTAACGGCATCATTACGTGCAGGCAATGCTCGATGTAAGCGCCCATCGAGGCCAGGGTTTTCATGTCTTCCAAGGTCATTCCGGTCCAGAATGCCATGGTGGTGCCGTGGGTCACCACAACCCTGCCGATGCCCATGTTCCGGGCTTCCTCCACCAACACCATGCTTTCCTTGGTGGAGATGTGTCCGGTGGCCAACACCATATCGTGAGCCTTGATCTGTTCTAGGATGGCGCAAACTTCCGGGACCAGGCCCCCGGCATCGTCCAGCAAGTAAATACCGCCTTCCAATCCTTTGTGCTGGCGGTCGGCCTGGGCCGAATAAGTTGGCATCCAGACGACGCGGCTGCCCATCTTGGCGCTGCTTTCCACTGCCGCGGCGTTTAGGCCCCCAACCTCGAAATCCAGGGCAATGCCGCCGATGAGCGTGATATCCGGAACAGCCTGACTGGCCGTGTAAGCGACCGGATGGGTGGGATATTCGTGGCTTTTCAGCACCATGCCCCGCATTCCCATGTCTCGGGCCTGTAGAGCCATATCGATGGCGCTCCCCCGCCGCTCTACCCTGGAGTCGGGAGCACAGTGGACGTGGATATCTAATGCGCCTTCCAGCAATCGGTCAACGTTGCTCAAATCAACTCCTCTTGTGTTTGCATCCCCTGATCAGTTACCCTCCGGTCAGCCGCAATCGCGGCTGACCGGAGGTCTCATCAGAGGAATTAATGACGACATAACAATTAGAGGCTACTTTACAACCGGCGGAGCCCAATCCGCAATCTGCGAGAGCACGCCGATGAGGAACTCGCGCCGATGGTTACTCCAGGAGGATCTGGTAGATCGCCTGGGTCTCTTGAGAGGGTTCGGCGCCGACTTCGGCGGCCAATATTTCCCGGCATTGATGGTAGACGTTGAGGGCCTCGGCCCGGTTGCCTGCCGCCGAGTAGGCCTGCATCAAAAGTTGGTAGCCTCGTTCCCGAAGGTTGTCCAGTTTTACTGCTTCAGTTCCGGTTTCCACGGCAACCATCGGCTCACCTACCAGCCTTTGGCTCTCCGACAAGCAATCCAGGGCCCGCAGTAGTTGGCGCTGCAACTTTCCTCGCAACGAATCCGCCCAGAAGCCGTCGATGCCCGGAAGAAAGGGCCTTCTGGCGATACACGCAGCCGCCCCAGCCGGGCCTAGAACCTGCTCCGGGCTGCCATTTCTCAGATGGGCCTCAGCTCTGTCGACGGCCGAGAAGCCTGCCTCTAGGTCGATCCACACATCCGCTGGCAGATCCAATTGGTATTGCCCGGAGCTGCGGAAAAAGGAAACTCCCTCTTTCTTCAGCGGCTCGATGGAAACCATGCTCCGTATCCTGCTGGTAATGGCGCTCAAAGCTCCTTCCCAGTCGGGGGACATCTCGTCGGGCCAGATGATGGTTGCCAGCTCTTCCTTTGGGACCGTCCTGGTCCGTTCGTGAACCAGGTAGGCAAACGCCAACCGGCCTTGCTTGCCCCTGATCTGGGTTTGGTTGATCAAGACCTGGCCGTTCACTTCCAATCCGACCCGGCCTGTGAGATAAATCCTGATACCCACTATCTGCCAAACTTCCGCCAAAGAATCGACATGATCTGGACTGTATTATATACGCACCAAACTAGGAAGGAGGAAACTGATGGCTAAGGCAGTCAATTGTCCTTGCGGAGAGATGATCAAAGCGGATACGGATGACGAGTTGGTTCAACTGGTTCAAGCCCATGGCAAAGAAGTGCACAACCAAGAGGTCAGCAGAGAAGATGCTCTGGCGATGGCTCAGCCGGTAGAGTAATTTCCCCCGGCCTGCCGGGAATTCGGATCGCTGAATCAGACCGGTGGCAGTGGGGAGCTAGCGGCGGCGGGGGTAGGGCGAAGATATCGTCCCCGCCGTCACCCCACCGGCGGGTTGCGGCGGTACCAGCCGGCAATCTCCCCTCCCGTCGCGGCCCAAACGCCTTGCCGGCGAACCATGTGGCCTAAGGCTTCGTCCAGGACTCCGATGCGGAAGGGCTGGCCAATGAGCCAGGGATGCACGTGCAACACCATCACCCGGCCGTTGGCGGCGCCGTCCTCGTACATGGCGTCGAAACCTTCCTTGAGCATCAGAGAATAACGGTCCATGTCTACCTTGCGGTCGGCCATGGCGTTAACGTCATCCAGTTCCAACATGATGGGCAGGGCCAAGATTTCGCCCTCGGGGACATTAAGGGGGTAAGGCTGCTCGTCGTTTGCCCAATCGCATACGTAAGATATACCGGCCTCGGCTAGAAGCTGGGGTGTCCGGGCCGACTCGCCGTACTCCGGTCCCAGCCAGCCTTGGGGAGCGGAGCCGGTGGCAGTGGTCAAGGCTTTTAGCGACTCGCTGATGTACTCCCGCTCTTGTTCCTGGGACATGCCGCTGTTGATCATCCGGCTAACGGAAACCCCGTGACCGATAATCTCGCAGCCCCGCCCCAGCAAGTGGCGCACCAAGTACGGGTAGTTGGCGGCGGTCATAGCGTCCAGAGCAACTGTGGCTTTTATCCCGTGTTTTTCCAGCACGTCCAATACCCGGAAGATCCCGACGCGGTGGCCGTACTCCCGGTGGGACAGGCGGGCATAGTCGGGGAATGGGCGGGCCACCGAGCCCCCGGCCAAGCTGCGAGATTGGAAGCTGCCCTCCGGCGTACTCCATTCCATGTGCTCCAGGTTGACGATGACGCAGAGAGCTACCCTAGCGTTATCCGGCCATCGGAGAACTCCACGAGTGGTGATGGGAGACCAATCATAATGCGGGTGGTCCATCCCAAATTGGCGCTGTGCGGGCATTTTCCCCTCTCCAAGCTTTCAGCAGTCAGCCCTCAGCAATCAGCGGGAA
>JAKUQE010000247.1 GCA_022450395.1 Dehalococcoidia bacterium
AACGGGATGGCACCATTGATCACATCCCTACCCTGCCCACAATCAAACGCACCGAGAACCCTCGACCTTGGTTCAGTCCAGATCAATACGTAGTGTTACTCGAGACATGCCGGGCGTTAAGGGATAATCCGCCAGCACGATCAGAGTTCGACTTTGGAGAACTCTATGACTTCATCGTGTTCATGGTTCACTCGTTCCTGCGACCCAGCGAGTGGAAACTGCTTCAGCATAAGCACATCAGGACTTTCACCGATGATGGCATCGAGCAACTCGTGATCTCTGTCCCCAACTCCAAGACCAAGAATGCCAAGGGGAGCATCGACAGCACGACCACGGAGGTTGCAGCGGACCTCTACCGTAAGAAGATCCTGTCCCGTCATGATGGCAAGAACGACTACCTGTTCTTCAACGACATCAAAGACAGGACCTATGCGGGTGATAGGGTATCCAAGATGTTCAAGTTTCTTGTGACGAAGGCAGGTCTCGATACTGATGCCTATGGTCAGAAACACACCACCTACTCTCTTCGGCATTCCTCACTCTGTTTCCAGATCCTGAAGACGGGTGGAAACGATCTGTTTGGTTTGGCGAAGAATGCGAGGACCAGCGTTCTGATGCTGGAGAAGTTTTATCTGACCCACCTCTCACCACAGATGCCAGAGTTCACCAGGCAGTTGCGGACCAAGCGGGTTTTAGATTCCGCAGAATAATCTCAAATTATTTTCAGTTTTTTTCTGAGATTCTGATTTTGAGGCATCCCGTTTGTCTAAATAGAAGGACATTTCAAGTTTCCCAGACCAGACGATGGGTTTCCTCAATTGACTATACGGATGGGGATACGACTGCACCAAAGTTGGATATGGGTGGTTAAACATTACCAGCAGGACGAGGGAGGAATTTACCCTCACACGATATGACCATCATCCAATCGGTTTCATATCGTGACCGCAGTTTAAGTAGAGGAAGATGAGAAAGGCGGCGCAATAATCCCCCACTGAAGCGACCGGGTTTCCCGGTTTCGCCGGCCCAATATGGGACCGTCTATAGCCTTCGTCAGGATTGACTTGATGGAAGGCGGGGGATGTACGGAGTGGATTTATATCGGCGTGTTCGGCTGGCGTGTCATCGCGAGGGATTGAGCGGTCGGGAAGCGGCCCGTCGGTTCGGGATCGACCGCAAGACAGTGACCAAGATACTGGCGCATTCGGTCCCGCCAGGCTACCGCCGCCGTCGGCCGCCGAAGCGCCCGAAGCTGGACCCCTTCACGGATATCATCGAGCGTATTCTGGTTGAGGAGTTCACCGTAAGCAGCGCCATACGGCGAAGCGGATCTTCGAACGTCTTCGCGACGAGCATGGCTTCTCGGGCGGACAGACCATCGTCAAGGATTACGTCCGCGAACGGCGCCGTCGCCAGCGGGAGATGTTCGTGCCGCTGGCGCATTCTCCAGGCCATGCTCAGGCGGACTTTGGCGAGGCGGATGCGTTCATCGCCGGGGTGAAGCATCGGGCGCATTTCTTCGTCATGACGCTTCCGAACAGCGACGCTTGCTTCGTGTGCGCCTACCCGTCGGCGACGGCGGAAGCTTGGCTGGACGGTCATAACAGGGCCTTCGCTTTCTTCGGCGGGGTTCCCCAATCGATCCTCTACGACAACGACAAGTGCTTGGTGTCGCGCATCTTGCCGGACGGCGTGCGGAAACGAACAGCGGCGTTCAGCGGACTTCAATCGCATTACCTCTTCAAAGACCGTTATGGCCGTCCCGGCAAGGGCAATGACAAAGGCAATGTTGAGGGGGTGGTCGGCTACGCCCGGCGGAACTTCATGACGCCGCTTCCTCGCCACGAAAGCTGGGACGCCTTCAATGCATCCCTGCAGGCGGGCTGCCGCAACCGGCAAGGCGACATCCTGCGTGGCCACCGCGAGAGCATCGGCGAACGGTTCGCGCGTGACCGCGCGGCGTTGATGGCGTTGCCGCCGGCGCCGTTCGACGCTTGCGACAAGCGGAGCGCGCGGGTCAACTCCCTGTCCCTGGTGCGATACCGGACGAACGACTATTCCGTCCCCGTCGCCCATGGTCACCAGGAAGTCTGGGTCCGCGGCTATGTCCACGAGGTGGTCATCGGCTGTGGCGCCGCGATCATTGCCCGACACCCCCGTTCCTACGACCGGGAGGATATGGTCTTCGACCCGATCCACTATCTGCCTTTGCTGGAGCAGAAGATCGGCGCCCTGGACCAGGCCGCGCCGCTGGTCGGGTGGAACCTGCCTGACGCTTTCCCAACCTTGCGCCGCCTGCTGGAAGCCCGCCTGGGCAAGGCCGGCAAGCGGGAATACGTGCAGGTCCTGCGTCTCCTGGAGACCTTCGATCTCGGGGCGCTCCATGGTGCCATCAAGGACGCCTTGCGCCTGGGCGCGATCGGCTACGACGCCGTCAAGCTCCTGGTGCTGTGCCGGCTTGAGCACCGCCCGCCCCGGCTCGATCTGGATGTCTATCCCTATCTACCCCGGGCTCGGGTGGCGACCACGGCCGCCGCCAGTTATATGATCTTGTTGGGTGGGGGTGCATCATGACGGATGCGCCGCAAGTGTTGCTGGCCTATCACCTCAAGACCCTGAAGCTGCCGACCTTCCTGCGCGAGTATGAAAAGCTGGCCCGGCAATGCGCCGCCGAAGGCGCCGACCACGTGCGCTATCTCATCCGCTTGGCCGAGCTGGAATTGATCGACCGTGAGCGCCGCATGGTCGAACGGCGGATCAGGCAGGCCAAATTCCCCGCCGTCAAAAGCCTCGACAGCTTCGACTTCAAGGCCATTCCGTCGCTCAACAAGATGCTGGTCCTGGAACTGGCGCGATGTGAATACATCGAGCGCCGCGAGAACGTCATCGCACTCGGCAACAGCGGCACCGGCAAGACCCATATCGCCCTCGGCCTCGGTCTGGCCGCCTGCCAGAAAGGCCTCACTGTCGGCTTTATCACGGCGGCGGCCTTGGTCCACGAGTTGATCGAGGCCAGGGACGAGAAACGCCTGTTGCGCTTCCAGAAGCAGTTGGCCAAATACAAGTTGTTGATTATCGACGAACTTGGCTTCGTGCCGCTCTCCAAGACCGGCGCCGAACTCCTGTTCGAGGTGTTCAGTCAACGTTATGAGCGCGGCGCCACCCTGGTAACCAGCAATCTGCCCTTCGACGAATGGACCGAGGTGTTCGGTTCCGAACGTCTGACCGGAGCATTGCTCGACCGGCTCACCCACCATGTCCATATCCTGGAGATGAACGGCGACAGCTACCGTCTCAAACAAAGCAAAAAACGGCGGAAATCCCCAAAAAATACCTGATCGGCATCAACCGTCGCGGCCATGGTTGACCCGGTGGGTCCACAGTCTTGACGTATACGTCAAGCCCACGCGCCCTGCTGCGTCAGCGTCCGTTGCGCGCACTCCGCAGGCCGCGCAGGGTAGACGTATACGTCTACCCTATGGACTACCAGGACAACCCGCAACGCCATGTTCTGCATCATATCAAGTGGTCCAGTTTTACGCCGCCTTCTGGACCAATTTTGCACCGCCGTTGACATATGCTGGCGCTTCGTATTGCACGTTTGACCACGGCAGGCGTCGGCCAACCGGCGATTCACTCATTGTGCTAGGGTTTTCGGCGCCGTTGCCTTGTTCAGCAGCCGGTCGACCATCTCTCCGGCCAGTCCGGTGTAATTGGCCGGATCGCACAGCGACTTTATAGCGGCGAGCGACAATT
>JAKUQE010000248.1 GCA_022450395.1 Dehalococcoidia bacterium
AACGCACTCGACCTTCGGGTCACATGAGTGAGTGGCGAACGGGTGAGTAACACGTGAGGAACCTGCCCCGAAGACTGGAATAACCCGAGGAAACTCGGGCTAATACCGGATATCCCCACCAGGTCGCATGGCCAGGTGAGGAAATGCTCCGGCGCTTCGGGAGGGTCTCGCGGCCTATCAGCTAGTTGGTGAGGTAACGGCTCACCAAGGCATCGACGGGTAGCTGGTCTGAGAGGACGATCAGCCACACTGGGACTGAGACACGGCCCAGACTCCTACGGGAGGCAGCAGTGGGGAATCTTGCGCAATGGGCGAAAGCCTGACGCAGCCACGCCGCGTGAGGGATGAAGGCTTTCGGGTTGTAAACCTCTTTCAGCAGGGACGAAAATGACGGTACCTGCAGAAGAAGCTCCGGCCAACTACGTGCCAGCAGCCGCGGTAACACGTAGGGAGCAAGCGTTGTCCGGATTTATTGGGCGTAAAGAGCTCGTAGGCGGTTCAGTCAGTCGGGTGTGAAAACTTGAGGCTCAACCTCAAGAGGCCACTCGATACTGCTGTGACTAGAGTCCGGTAGAGGAGTGTGGAATTCCTGGTGTAGCGGTGAAATGCGCAGATATCAGGAGGAACACCGACAGCGAAGGCAGCACTCTGGGCCGGTACTGACGCTGAGGAGCGAAAGCATGGGGAGCAAACAGGATTAGATACCCTGGTAGTCCATGCCGTAAACGTTGGGCACTAGGTGTGGGGTCTCGCTAACAGATTCCGTGCCGCAGCTAACGCATTAAGTGCCCCGCCTGGGGAGTACGGCCGCAAGGCTAAAACTCAAAGGAATTGACGGGGGCCCGCACAAGCGGCGGAGCATGTTGCTTAATTCGAGGCAACGCGAAGAACCTTACCTGGGTTTGACATGTAGGGAAAAGCCATAGAGATATGGTGTCCTTAGGGGCCCTACACAGGTGGTGCATGGCTGTCGTCAGCTCGTGTCGTGAGATGTTGGGTTAAGTCCCGCAACGAGCGCAACCCTTGTCCTATGTTGCCAGCGGATAATGCCGGGGACTCGTAGGAGACTGCCGGGGTCAACTCGGAGGAAGGTGGGGACGACGTCAAGTCATCATGCCCCTTATATCCAGGGCTGCAAACATGCTACAATGGCCGGTACAGAGGGCTGCAAAACCGCGAGGTTGAGCGAATCCCACAAAGCCGGTCTCAGTTCGGATTGGAGTCTGCAACTCGACTCCATGAAGGCGGAGTCGCTAGTAATCCCGGATCAGCAACGCCGGGGTGAATACGTTCCCGGGCCTTGTACACACCGCCCGTCACACCACGAAAGTCAGCAACACCCGAAGTCAGTGGCCTAACTCTTAGGAGAAGGAGCTGCCGAAGGTGGGGTCGGCGATTGGGGTGAAGTCGTAACAAGGTAGCCGTACCGGAAGGTGCGGCTGGATCACCTCCTTTCTAAGGAGTACATACCATCGTCGTTGTCGGCCATTATGTGTCGACCGGTGATGGTCACTCCCAGTTAGCGCACTGGTTAGTTGGTCACGTTCCCAGGCTCGAGTTACTCGAGTCCTGGTAACGGTGACGTTCCGTTCTCTATCCCGTTTTGAGGGAGCGCTACGCGCTCGTCCTCAGTGGTCCTATCCCACCTCCGTTGCGCACTCGATGCGCCTCGGTGGTGCCATCGGACCACAGGCCACGGCCGATGGCGAACTTCCCACCCGGGAAGGATCGCAACGCCGTAGCTGGCCCCAGGGCCGGCAGATGCCTCTTGAGAACTGCACAGCGAACACGAGCATCTTCATCAATTGTCGATGTATTTGTAATTTCCAAGCTACTAAGAGCCAACGGTGAATGCCTTGGCGACTACTACCGAAGAAGGACGTGGGTGGCTGCGAAAAGCCACGGTGAGCTGTCTACCGAGCTTTGACCCGTGGATGTCCGAATGGGGAAACCCTGCACTCGTAATGGGGTGTAACTCCCGCCTGAACACATAGGGCGGGTAGAGGGAACTGGGTGAACTGAAACATCTAAGTAACCCAAGGAAAAGAAAGCAACAGCGACTCCCTGAGTAGCGGCGAGCGAAATGGGATGAGCCTAAACCGACCTGGTGTCAAGCCTGACGGCGTTGCCAGATCGGGGTCGTGGGACCAAATGGGAGGGGCGTCAGACCTTCCACAGAGTTACAAATCTGCCGGTTAGCAGAAGTGTCCTGGAAAGACACGCCGTAGCGGGTAATAGCCCCGTATGCGAAAACCGAGCAGACTCTGATTTGAGCTCCCGAGTAACACCGGATCCGGGAAAGCCGGTGTGAATCTGCGAGGACCACCTCGTAAGGCTAAGTATACGTAGTCGACCGATAGCGAACTAGTACCGTGAGGGAAAGGTGAAAAGTACCCCGGGAGGGGAGTGAAATAGTACCTGAAACCGTTGGTTTACAATCAGTCAAAGCGTCGTCTGGAACTTGTTCCAGGCCGCGATGGCGTGCCTTTTGAAGAATGAGCCTACGAGTTACGGTGTGTGGCAAGGTTAACCCGTGAGGGGAAGCCGGAGCGAAAGCGAGTCTGAACAGGGCGTTCAGTCGCATGCTGTAGACCCGAAGCCGAGTGATCTATCCATGGGCAGTGTGAAGCGGGGGTAAGACCCCGTGGAGGCGCGAACCGACCTAGGTTGAAAACTGGGCGGATGACCTGTGGATAGGGGTGAAAGGCCAATCAAACTCGGTGATAGCTGGTTCTCCGCGAAATGCATTTAGGTGCAGCGTCGCATGTTCAGTCATGGAGGTAGAGCACTGGATGGGTTCGGGGGCCTACAAGCTTACCAACCCCAGCCAAACTCCGAATGCCATGACTCCAGAGTGCGGCAGTGAGTCCTCGGGGGATGAGCTTCGATGGACGAAAGGGAAACAGCCCAGACCGCCGACTAAGGCCCCAAAGTTCTGACTAAGTGGTAAACGAAGTGGGATTGCACAGACAGCCAGGATGTTGGCTTAGAAGCAGCCACCATTAAAAGAGTGCGTAATAGCTCACTGGTCGAGTGATCCCGCGCGGAAAATGTAACGGGGCTCAAGTCAGACGCCGAAGTCGCGGACTTCTGCATAGCAGGAGTGGTAGCGGAGCGTCGAGCCTGGATTGAAGCGGCGGTGTAAACCGTCGTGGACTGGGTTCGAGTGAGAATGTAGGCATGAGTAGCGAGAGAGGGGTGAGAAACCCCTCCGCCGGAAGTCCAAGGGTTCCTGGGGAAGGCTAATCCTCCCAGGGTGAGTCGGGAGCTAAGGCGAGGCCGAGAGGCGTAGTCGATGCACAACCGGTTGATATTCCGGTACCACAGGTTGCGCGACAAACGCCAATCTGCAGTTGCTAAGGGGATGGTCGGTCCTTCGGGATCGACAGGAACTAACCCACTGCGGTGAGGCGAGTGATGCGGGGACGCAGGAAGGTAGATGATCCCAGGCGATGGTTGTCCTGGGGCAAGCGTGTAGGTCGAGGCGTAGGTAAGTCCGCTCCTCATAAAGACTGAGACGTGACGCCGAGCCGTTTAAGGCGAAGTCATTGATCCTATGCTGCCGAGAAAAGCCGCTAGCGAGTGCAACAAGTGCCCGTACCCCAAACCAACTCAGGTGGACAGGTAGAGAATACCAAGGCGATTGGGAGAACTATGGTTAAGGAACTCGGCAAAATACATCCGTAACTTCGGGAGAATGATGACCGCATTAGGGTGAAAGAACTTCGCGTTCTTAGCTCGAAGCGGT
>JAKUQE010000249.1 GCA_022450395.1 Dehalococcoidia bacterium
GGGCGTACCGGGACCAAAATATGGAAACTATTACGATGCTCACAGTTTGAAAGCTGGGCTGCAAGATTACTGCCAGCACCAGGGCGAACAGAATGGCCGGAATGGAGATAGTAATGTCCACCAGACGCATAATCAGGTGGTCGATATTCCCTCCGAAATACCCGGCAATCAGACCGAGCGTGGTTCCTATCGTCCCGGCGATGAAAATAGATAGGGCCGAAACGGTCAAAGAAACTCGCGCGCCGTAAATGATTCGGCTCAAAACATCCCGGCCCTGCTTGTCGGTTCCCAGGATGTGTTTCCACGAGCCGCCCGGGGTTTCAAAAACACCCATCCCTTCAATCTCAAACCTATCAGCTTCCACCCAGAACGGCGGAACCAGACGGTTACTCAAGCTCCCTACCAATGGGTCATGGGGAGTGATCAATTCCGCAAAGATCGCCGGAAGCACCAATACCAACAGCAGTACTGCCACCGGGAAGACCGGGTACCTACGGGCCGTCAACCATGCCCGCCGTACCCCCGGGACCCCTGGCATCGGAAGACGCCGGGCTATCGCTATGTTGGCCATTGGGCCACCCCTCGGCTAGCTTTTACGGCAAACGGCCGCTAATGAGTGTACCGGATACGGGGGTCTAAATAGGCGTAAAGAATGTCAACGATAAGGTTGCAAATGATGAATATAACGGCGAAAAATAGCACTACCGACTGAACCACCTGGAAGTCTTGGGAGCGGAGGGCATCAATGGCCAGGAGGCCTACACCCGGCCAGGTGAAAATGGTTTCGATGACCACTGAGCCGGTCATCAGCCCACCGATCACCAACCCGAAGTAGGTAAGAGGCGCGATCATAGCGTTGCGCACACAGTGCTTCCAGATCACTTTCCACTCAGGAATCCCCTTGATCCGAGCCAGTTTCACGTACTCGGTGTCCAGCACCTCTAACATGGACGACCGGATCAAGCGCATCAACGCGGCCACCTGGAAGTATCCCAAGGCGATCCCAGGCAAGATTAGATGCTTTATGCGATCCCCGAATAAACCTGACACCTCTAGGTCGCCCCTCCCAGAGGTGGGGAGCAACTGAAAGTGCACTGCGAAGACCCACATCAGCATCAAGCCCAGCCAAAAAGAGGGTATCGACTGACCCAGCAAAGCCACTATCTTTCCGACAATATCTATGCCAGTGTCCTTTTTTACCGCTACGATCACTCCCAGGGGCAGCGCGATAAGAGCACTTACGATCAGGGCCACTAGGGCGAGTTCCAGAGTGGCTGGCAGGCGATTCATCAGCAGTTCCGACGCATCTTTGCCTGGAAACCTTATAGATTGCCCTAATTTGCCGGTGGCGATATTACCCATGTACTTCACGTACTGGATATGGAGAGGCTGGTCCAGGCCCCAATATGCCCTCACTCGGGCATCGTCTTCCTCGGTTGCGTCCTCGTCCAGCAGGGTATCCAGCGGATCCCCCGAAATACGGATCAGCGCGAAGATGATTAGGCTGATCGCGAGAAGAGCTATTACGGCGTGGAAAATGCGAATGACTATGAAACGCTGCATCTAATCGACCACCAGAACCGCTGTGGGATGACCGTCAGCCTAGTCTGAAACAGAATGTCTGACAGCGGTTTCATCCCGCTATTAGTTGCTGGAATATAGACTATCCGAAGGGAAGGTGTCAACAGTAATCGACTCCGATTCACTTTATTACGCCTTCAACAATCCGTTCGATAATTTAATCTGAAGTTTAATCTGAAGACAGTAGCTGTAATTACCTATAGACGTCGGCTACTTTCCTGTAAATCGTGAATCGGACCCCGTTGCAAAGAGTTGATGATTACTATTGACAACCAGAATGCCTTTATTTATAATTCCGGCCACTCGCAGTTACCCTGAGAGTATCTATGCCCATTGGGTTTTAGGGCAGGCCCGATCAGATTAATTGTGTCCCTACCCGATATCCCTCTTTACAGGAAGGCAGTCGGGAGGTCACGAGAAAGCTAGCTATCGGAGGTTTAGAAATGGCGCGTCGCTGGTATCGAAGCCCCAAAGCAATTTTATTCTCTTTCCTTGCGACCCTTCTCGTATCCCTGGTGGCCTGTGGCGGGACCGCCGCGGAGCCTCAGATAATCGAGAAACAGGTCATTGTAGAGAAAGAGGTGATCAGGGAAGTACCGGTAGAAAAGATAGTTGTGGTGGAGAAGGAGGTGATCAGGGAGGTCATCAAGGAAGTTGAGGTCATCAAGGAAATACCGAAAGAGATCACCATCGACAGAATCGTTATCGCCACCCCAACTCCTATTCCTGCTTCGATGCAAAAGGTAGAAGCCAAGGTTGGCCGAGTGGTCTACGCCTTTGGCGAAGTGATAGAAACCAACCGCCATTGGGCCGTCTCCCGGCCTTCCTACTACCAGTTTGACCCCTGGGCCGAGACTATGGTCGGGCTGGATCCGAAGACCAACGAACGCACCCGACGGCTGGCCAAGGACTGGGAGTGGTCCCCCAACGGTAAAGAGTGGACCTTCCACCTAGAAGAGGGCGTCCAATACCATAACGGCGGAGGGGAATTCACTTCCAAGGACGTGCTGCACGCCTTAGAGCGGCAGCAATGGCCCGATTCCCAATCGGGATCGGCACAATTCTTTAGTGAAGCAGTAGCAGAAGCCGTGGATGACCACACCGTGAAGATTACGATACCCTTTGTAGGGGTGGACATGGTGGCGCGGGTGTCCCGCGGATGGGGCGGTGGCGAGCTCCTGATGTACAGCGCCGCCCAGTTCGAAAAAGAAGGCGTTGAGGGCATCGACAAAAGGCCCAATGGCACCGGCTCCTACCAGTACGGTGGCCGGACCCAGGGGCAGAGCATCTGGTTTGAAAAAGCCCCCCAGCCGCACTGGCGTGGCGAGAATCCCGATTTCAATGAGGTAGAAATAAGGTGGGTCCGTGAGGACGTGACCCGCCTGGCCATGCTGCTGACCTCGGAAGCCCACATCGCCTCTATGTCCCGGGAGCTACAGTTTGAGGCGGCCAAACGGGGCATGAAGCCCGCCTCGGCGGCAGTCCCCACCAACTACTTGTCTCTGTTTTTCGGAGGCCTGTACTACACCAAAGGTGACCCCGACTTCGACCCGCTCGTGCCCTGGGCCAACCCGGACACGGGCAAAAAGATCCGCCAGGCCATGAACAAGGCCATCAACCGGCAGGAGATGATTGATTTCGTACTGCGTGGGCAAGGCGTGCCGATGTACAACACAGCTCTGAATGAAAGTCTCTTGGGCTGGAACCCGAAATGGAAAGAGGATTTTGAAGAGCTTTACGGCTATGATCCGGAAAAGGCCAAGTCGCTGATGGCCGAAGCAGGATTCAGCCCAGAGAACCCCATGGAGTTCACGGTCTACAACTACGTGTCTTCGGACGAGCCGGAGACCGTGGTGATGGTGGAAGCCCTGATCAACTATTGGAAGCCCATCGGAATCGACGTAAAGATTCTGGACATCGATTGGGGTACCGTACGGAAGTACTACAGAGGCAAGACCACTCAGATCAAGAAGGGCGGCTATGGCAACGTGATTACCGTGCGGTCCGCAGCCTCTCGCCTAGAAGCGTGGTCGGTTGGCAGGAGCGCTTACTATCAAACGGACCGCATAATGGAAAGATACAATGAATTCCGAGCTCTTGACGACTTCGATGAGAAACGGATCGGCGAAATTATTCAGGACTTCGGGGACGACAAGTATTAC
>JAKUQE010000025.1 GCA_022450395.1 Dehalococcoidia bacterium
AGGAAGGGTAGGGCCTTAGGAGCAGGCGGCCTTTGCCGAGTCAGCCGGATTCCGCGGCTATTTCGCTTATTCCTCTGAAATCTTGACCAGCAGCTTGCCGAAGTTCTCGCCGCGCATGAGTCCTATGAAGGCTCCGGGGGCGTTCTCTAGCCCTTCGACCACGTCTTCCCGGTACTTGATGCGTCCTTCCTTGATCCACCCGGCGATCCGCTGACGGCCCTCTTCATGCTGATTCCTGAATTGACCGACGAGGAACCCTTGCGCGCGGGCCTGCTTGCCCACCAGTAGGCCCATCTTCCTCGGTCCGGGCTCCGGCTCGTCCTGGTTGTATTGAGAGATCGAGCCGCAGATGGATATGCGGGCGCCCACGTTCAGATGGTCGAACACCGCGTCGGTGATGACACCGCCCACGTTATCGAAATAAACGTCCACACCCAGTGGGCAGACCTTGGTCAACGCGGCGTCGACGTTCTCGGTCTTGTAGTTGATTCCAGCGTCAAAGCCCAGGCCGCTTTTGAGGTATTCCACCTTTTCCGCTGTCCCGGCGATACCAACGGTACGGCAACCCATTATCTTGGATATCTGTCCCACGACCTGGCCCACCGCGCCCGACGCGGCAGAAACGACTACCGTGTCGCCCGGCCTCGGCTGACCGATCTCTAACAAGCCGAAGTAGGCCGTCATTCCCGGCATGCCAAGGATACCGAGCGCCGTGGAGAGGGGTCCGAGACCTGCGTCCACGCGTCGGAGATTATTGCCGTCGGACACGGCAAATTCCTGCCAACCTAACGGTCCCTCGACCACCTCGCCCACGGTGAACGCAGGGGTCCGGGACTGGACGATCTTCCCCACCACACCCCCAACGATCACTTGGCCCAGCTCCATAGGCGTCGCATAAGGATGGCTGGCCCGCATCCGTCCCCTTTGATAAGGGTCCAGAGATAACCAAATAACTTTGACCAGTACCTCCCCCTCGCCGGGTTCGGAGACTGGGGATTCAACCAGGTCAAAATCCGATTCTTTAGGATAGTTGGCCGGTCTGGCCGAGAGTTGAATCTGGCGGTTTACTGTGTTTGTCATGTCTTCCCGCTTCTGGCGATTATCACGATAGTGCCGTCTGAAACTAGCCCGGCCGGTGAGGCCATACCATCACCACGGCCCGGAGGACGGCTCCTCGTTGACCTCATTGACTAGGTCCATCAGATGGCCTAGAACCTCGATGCGCTCCGTCAAGTTCGGGGCTTCTAACCCAGTGCGGCCCATGGCGCGATAACGTAAGGATGCGGTCAGCGTGGTTACCCCGGCATCCCGATACGCCCGGATACGGTCCTTCACCATTTCGTCGGTGCCAATCAGATTGGACTTGAGGACCATCTCCGGAGGCACCAGTTTGCGGGCCTCGTCACGACGACCATCGATCCAAAGATCCTGGATCTTCTTCGCCTCGTCGGCATAACCGGCGCGGCTGTAGGCGGAGTTGTAAAAATTGAACTCCCTGGAGCCCATGGCGCCCAAACTGAACGCCAATCCTGGCTTCAGCGCCCCCACCGCCTCGTCGACGTCGTCGGTGAAAAGCACCGTGCCCCCGGCTTGGAGGTCAAGTTCTCCCATGGACCTGCCGGCCTTCCGAACGCCTTCCTGGATGTGGTCGAAGAAGACAGCGGCATGCTCGGGCATGAAGGACGTGCCTTTCCAGCCATCGGCCAGTTCCCCGGTTAGACGCAGATTCCGTGGGCCTAGGGAGGCGATGTAGATCGGGATGTTCGGCATCTGAGGCGCCTCGGCTCGGATCGACTTGCCTTGGCCTTCCCGAACCGGCAGCCGGTAGGTTCGTCCCTGGTAGGCTACCCGGTCGCCGTTGAATAGTTGCCTCATAATCTCGATGGTTTCCCGCGTCCGCTGTATCGGGTTGTCGAAGATAACGCCGTGAAACCCTTCAATGACCTGGGGACCGCTGGTCCCGATGCCCAAGAGGAACCGGCCATCGGACATGGAGTAGAGGGACATGGCGGTCATGGCCATGTTGGTGGGGGTGCGGGTCCCGATCTGGAGAACCCCGGTTCCCAGTTTTATACGGGAGGTCTTGGCCGCCAGGTAAGCCAGCGGAGTCGCGCCGTCGAATCCCCAACCTTCGGGAGACCAGATACTATCGACGCCGATCCGCTCCGCTTCCACGGCGAAAGTGGTGAGGTCCTGCCAATCGGCCACCGAATAGCCGTGAATGAATCCTGTGGAAACTTGCATCCAGATCCTCCGTTCAGCCCGCCGCAACACCTTCGGTCAATATAACGCCTCGCTCCAGCAGCCTGTCGAACTCCTGACCCATGCCAACTTCCTCTAATATCTCGCGGCCTTGGGCGCCGGGTTTGGGAGCGGGCCGGCCTGGCGCCACCGGTGTCCTCGACAGCCGGGGCGAGGGGCCGACGCCGGTTACCAACCCGATCTCGTCGTGTTCCCTGGTAAGGCTGAGACCATGGTCGATAACCCAAGGATCGTCCAGCAGCTCACTCAATGCGCTAACAACCCGGTGAGCGCCGACACCGGCATCGTTCAGCCGTTGGACCCAAGATTGGACGGTGCCAGCCTTGAAGCGTTCCTCCAGCGACTCGGTCAGCGCCTCTCCATGGAGAGCATCTATACTAGAAAGTCCGTCGACCGTGGCCAGGCGCGGCAGATCGCTCTCTTGAGCGCCGACGAAGAGCCAGCCGTCCTTGGCTTGATAGGCCCGGTGCAGCGGTCGGCCGCCCATCGAATCCATACCCCGGGGCTCGTCCCAAGATTTACCGTCGTAAAGTTGCATATAAGGTGATTGGTGGATCATGGCCGTGTAGGCCAGAGCCGAATCTACGTGCTGTCCTTGGCCAGTGCGCTCCCGGTGCAACAGAGCCAAGGCCACGCCGTATGCTCCCATGTACCCGGTACCGTAGTCGTTGATCGCATTGGGCTGGGTTGTGGGAGTACCATCGCCCCCCAAACGGCGGTCCATGCCGGTAGCGGCCTGGGCGAACTGTTCGTGACCCGGCCGGCCGGCCCAGGGACCCAGATGACCATAGGCATTGAGCGACACGTAGATGATATCCGGTTTTCGCTTGCGCAATTCTTCATAGCCCAGACCCAGGGCCTCAATCCTGCCCGCGCGGTAATTCTGGGCTACAACGTCGGTGTCTTCCAGCAAATGCCAGAATACGTCCAGACCCTCCTGGGTTTTCAGATCCAACAATATGCTGCGTTTCCCCCGGTTGACCTCATTGTGAGAAGAGACGGTGCTGCCACGGCTTGGGTTATCGATCTTGATAACGTCGGCGCCGTACTCGGCCAGCGTTCGGCCGCAGGTAGGCCCGGCGAGAATGATGCACAAGTCGAGCACTTTGACCCCTTCCAGAACGGAACGCATGGTTTTGTCAGCGGCCTGCGCCGGAGGAGCCTGTTGCCGAGACGCCACCTCTAAAAGAATCTCTTCCCGATCTTGGTCCGGCGCCGGCGCCGGGCGGCGCACTTCTCCAGGAGTAAGCGACAATCGGGCGTTTATGCCCGGCTGCAGCATCTTCCCGTAGGTAGGGTCCTGGACCTCTATCACCATTTTGGATTCCAAGGCGTGGGGATGGGAGAACCACTCTTCACTAGTGCGGCACATGGCGCACTCACTGCCTGCTCCGGCAACCAAGTCTTCCCACTCTTGGGCAGTGCGAGTTTTAAACAGCTCTTTCATCCGGCGCTCCAGTTCGTCAGCCAACTCAACCTCGCGGCCGAGCCGGTCGACGTCGGTCAAACCTTCGGCATGCCAGGAGGTAATGCCGGCAGCCTCGACGAACTGGTGAAGGTTCTGGTTACCAGAGCCTCCGAATCGCACCCAACGCCCATCCTTGCATTGGAAATGGCCGCCCCAGATCCGGCGCAAGTCCACACCGGTATCCTTTTCACTGTGAACTCTCATGCCGGCCCGGCCGATGGATGCAAAGGTAGCGTCGAACAAAGGTTCCTCTATGCGCTGTCCAACACCGTCCCGTTCCCGGGAGATTAGCGCCATTATCGTGGCCACCACGCCTTGGAAGGCCCCGTAATTGGAGGAGATCGGGATGGCGGTGTACACGGGATCTTGCGTTCCACTTTCCGACGGACGGGGCCGGTATGTAGCCGTAGCCGCGCCCAAGATTCCTTCCCAAGCAGGGGTGGCGGCGCGGGGGTCGTCGGAGGCGAATCCAGGCAGCGACAGGTAGACCAGGCGGGGGTTGGCCAGGGTCATGGCCTCCGCTCCCAAACCGAGCTTGTCCATGACTCCGGGGCGGAAGTTCTCCACCACAACGTCGGCTCCTTGGATCAATCCTTTGGCCGTGGACAAGTCTCCGGCCTCCTTCAGGTCCAGCACGATGCTGCGCTTGCCCCGATTCCAGGTGGCGTTCGCCGGGGTTTTCCAGCGCGGCCCGCCGGGAGGGTCGACCTTAATCACATCGGCCCCCTGGTCCGCCATCAGCATTCCCACCAAGGGCCCAGCGATGTACTGCCCAAAGTCGATCACCTTAAATCCATCAAGCGCACCAGCCATGTCAGCCCCCTATGTTCTTATCTGCGATTAGATTTTCGGACCAATAATCTAGAAGAAGCCGGTTTCGGCTGGATGATTGTAACATTCGGTTGTGTGCGGAGCGACGGGGCGGACGCTTGAACAAAAATGGCAGAGGGTTGGCACACAACCCCCTACCCCCGCTTCGCGATCACTTCCCGGCTGAAATCTTGGATGAAGTCGCGGGCGCCCTGGGCGTTGGGGACCGAGACTACGACGTTGTCGATTCCGGCGGCTTCCATCACCTCAAGCTGCCCGATAATCTCCGGTCCGCTGCCGGTCAACGTTCTTGCCAGGGCGCTTTCCGTGGCGAATCTCTCCTCCCCAGGTTTTAAGAAAACCATGTGCCCCCGGTGCACGTCGAGATACAGTCGGTCAGAGGGTGTCCCGCTGGTCTCCGCATATTCCTGGATATAGGTGTTGTAGGCAGCGGCCAAGTCGGCGTCAGGCTGCGCCCCAAGGTCCGCTCCCGGGCCGTAAACCGCTTCCCATTGGGCGTGCATCCCTACCAATATGCTGGGACCCAACTGAGCCACGACCCGGTCAGACGTCAACGACTCTCCTTCGCGTAGGACGCAACCGGAAGTCAACGCCACCGTGTATGGTTTCACCGGACCGCGGCCTGCCTGCTCCGCCGCGTTGGCAATCTTGGCAAAGTTGGGCTCCAGGCTTCTCCTAGACCGAAAGGTCGTCACCCAACCATCGGCGAGTTCACCCACCGCCTGTAGCGCCCTGGGTCCGTTGGCCGCGAGATAGACAGGGATCGGGTCTTTGATATTTATGAAACTTTCGTGATCAGGGTGAACTAGACGTATCCAGCGCTCTCGCTCTCCCTCTCGGAACAGCACGTCTTCGCCGCTTAGTAGACCCTGCACTTGCCGGGTGTACTCCTTCAACCGGTTTACCGAAATGGCGGGCAAACCCATGGTATTTCGCCCGGTATAACCGGTTCCAATAGCCAAGATCACCCGGCCCGGCGCCAGTTTATTGATGGTCGCGATGGCTGACGCAGTCACCGGAGCGATGCGGTTGCTGGGGATCGCCACCAGGGTGCCCAGCCGTATCCGGCTGGTGTTCTGGGCGGCCAGGGCCATCGTCGCGTACACGTCGCTGTATATCAACTGAGAGTCGTAGAACCAGGCGTGGGAAAAGCCTGCTTCCTCAGCCGCTTTGACCTCCCGCCAGGCGTCGATATATGACGGAATCGCTATTCCATAGTCCATCGCTCTTCTCCGGAGACAAATTCTATTTCTTTCAGATCGCCCGTACGGTGGACCGGGTTTTCGGGAGGTTCGCGAGTGGGGCCGGTTAGCCTTGGAGGGTAACGAATCTAGGGGACCCTACCCAGGGTAGTTCCGATGCTAATCTTCTGACTTGGGCCGGAGTGTAGACGGGCGCCATGCACATGCCGGACATGCAGACGTATAAGGCTGGCGGGCCGTCGACGGGGAATCCCAGGTCCTCTACGCGGTCTATGTCATCTTGGGGATCAAGCGCTTGGACGATCTTATGGGGCGCGTAAACCCTCAGGGCCGACCTCAGCAGGCGTCGAGTCCTACGGTCGGACGACGACCCTACCAAGACGAAGTGCACCGGCCCGCGCTGTAACATATCCCATGCCTTGGCCCAAACCGGCGCCGCCGGCAGGTACAGCTTTTCCTCGTCCTCTTCCATGCGCCGCAGCCCCGGCGGTCCTAGATAACTGCTGCCCGGAGCGACACCCCGAAACAGGCTAAGCGTATCCCGAGCCCGTTGCTCCAACGCATGTTGGCCGGTCAGGCAGCATAATCGGATAAGCGCCACCCCCATCAAAGAGTTTTCCAATACGGGTTTCACCGGCCGCATCATCGGCTCTGGGTTGGCAGAGATATCACAGACGTCGTGGTATCCACCGTCAGACGCGCCGAATAACCTTTGGATGCTCTCGACGACTTGGATCGCCGTTTGCAGCGCCTCAGCGTCCCCCGTGGCTTGATAAAGATCTAGAAATCCTCCCAGGGCGTGAACCTGATCCGAAAGGTAGCGAGACCGCTGGGTAGGTGGTTCCACATCTCGTTCTATAGGCCCGTCCATGGAATGGCGGAAACCACCTTCCTCAGTCCACCCTTCCCGCCACAGCCTATCCAGTACATCCCGGGCGAGCTGGAGATAAGATTCCTCTCCCACGGCGCCGTATGCTTTTAGCAACGACGAGGCGGCCATGGCGTTCCAGCCGGAGTAAAAAGTTCGGTCGATTCGAGGCTTCTCCGCATGCTCTCGCTGACTCCACGAGAGGGCGTAGTAGGCTTCTCCGGCGTCTTGGCTGGCGTAAAACAGCCCGCTTGAATGGTCGCAAAGGGATTCCAGCATGTACCGGAGGGCGCCCAGACCGGACTGCCGGTAGGCCGTGCGTCCGGTAACCTGATACGCCTTGAAATAGGTTTCGGCAAGGCTGGCGTTGGTGCACAGCATCTTTTCGTAGTGGGGTACCTTCCAGTCTTTGGAAACCGAGTAGCGGAAGAAGCCTTGGTCGTTCTGGTCATATAGCCCGGCGCGGACCCCGTCGAGAGTGGTGGTCGCCATCGTCAAAAGACGTTTCTCCCGCGTGTGGCCGTAACGCTCCAGAAGCAGCTCCACCCCATCCCAAGGAGGCTGCTTGGGTTCAGATCCAAATCCTCCGAAGTTGGAATCGTACAACTCCTCCAGGCGTTGCAGCACCGAAGTTACCTCGGCGCCTGGCTCACCCGCCGAAGCCGCTATAGATGGTGGCGCCGATTCAATGAGATCAGGATGTCCGGAGCTTGCCTGCTCTAGAAATCGGACCATCTCTTCCGGAGGGGTGTAGATCCGGCCGGCGATCAGATCGCCACGATGATCCAGAACAGCGACCGACGGGAAGCCGCCCTGGTTGTAGCGGTGAGAGATCTCAGGCCGTTGGTCCACGTCGACCCGCACCGGAATGAATCGGGAATCGATCAGATCGATCACCTGGGGATCGCTGTAAGATGTCTCGTCCATCACGTGGCACCAATGACACCAGGTAGCGGTCAGGGCGAGAAGAATGGGCTTGTCTTCCGACTCGGACCGCCGGAAAGCCGCGTCTCCCCACTCGGTCCAATGTATGGCGTTTATTGAATCTTCTGCTGACAAGTCGAATCAGGCCTGGGGCCTCTCCATGAATACCGTGATTCCCATATCGATGTACTTTTGCCGCTGGTCCGGGGTGTTGTTACGGAAGCTGATTCGGACGGTGGTGCCCTCCAACTGTTTTAGCACATGCCGTAGGCAGTCATCCACCGTTTGAAATGGATGCTGAGGATGGGCTTCAATGTCGAAACTCAGATCGGCCGGTCCCCAGGTCAGGCAATCAACCCCGGGTTTAGCCAGCCGCCGGGCGTTGGTCACCGCGGCTAGGGTCTCCATCTGAAGGCATAGCACCCCGTGCTCGTTCCACCACTTGGCGTATTCCAGCCTGTCGTCCCGCCCGGCGATACCGTGCCGGGCGGCGCCGCCCCAACTCCGGTGTCCCACCTGGGGATAATAAAAGGCGTCCAGGGACTCATCCACGATCTCTTCATCTTCAACCAATGGGACCTCGATGGCAGCGGGTCCCAGGTCTAAGACGTTGCCGATGAGGTAAGCATTGTGGGTGTTCTTGATGCGGAACTGAACCGGCATACCCAGGTCCTGGGCCGTGGCACAGAAGGCAACCAGCTTCTCTTCGTTGTATGGACTGTGTTGGCTATCGATGGTCAAGAAGCTGTAGGTGTCTTTACTTAGGATAGCTTCCAGACCAGACTTATCTGAATCCAGGGGCGCCGACACGCCCACCACCACTTCTCCAGCGTGGATCCGTTGCTTTAAAGAATCGTTATCCGGCAAACTGGGCCTCCTTGTTCTTGGCTTGATTCCGTATCTCCCAGACCGAACCGATTCCACTGGGTATGGCGCTCTCTGGGATACGCCAAACTATAAAACGGCATGGGGATCGGGTCAACGTTCAGGCTGAGTCGCAACCGTAGGTTGGGCTCATGCGCTCTTCGAGGCTTGCAGGAACGCCGCCACCCCGTCCAGAAATAGCCGCGCGGCCCCGGCGGCGACGATCACATCAGAGGTCATCTGCCTTCCGGCGGCGTGGACCCGGGCCGCAACTTCGGCCTCGAATTCTTTAACTCGCGGGTGTCCGGGCTGGCCCTGCAGCCCCATGGATTGGGCGATGTCCTGGGCACCCGAGCTAAAAAGGTCTATCCTGTCCACCGCTAAAATATCGTCCAAGTGATCCAACACCTCGATGTCTTCCAGTTGCGCCATCACCAGGATATTCGAGTTGGTGTGCTCCATGTACTCGGGTCCGGATGGGAAGTCGCCGTGGTAAGCGCCCCGGCCAGAACCGAAGCTGCGCTTGCCTTGCGGAACGTAACGGCAGGCGTCGGCCAGTTGCTGGGCGCGCTCTCCGGTGGTGATATGAGGTCCGGTGATGCCCATGATGCCACGGTCCAAGAACCTAAGTATCGTGGATGAATCGATGTTCGGCACCCGGGCCATCGGAGTGAGACCCGCCATGTCGGCGACCCGGCATAGATCGTCGATACTTTCCGGAGTGAAAGGACCGTGTTCAGAATCGAAGGAGACATGGTCCAGACCAGCCATTCCTATCAGTTCCACAACAGCGGTTGATGGGAACGTAAGGCTGCACCCGTAGGCCTTCTCTCCGGCTTTCATCTTGGCTATAACGTTGTTTACTCGCATAGGTCCTCCATTGGTTTTGGCATCAAAGCTCTCGGCTATCTTTACCTGCCGGTGTTTGCTTGATATCCGTCGGGGCCGGATGCTAACGATCTGTTAAGTAGACTGCTTTAAGGCCGCTTGGGCGGCGGCCAGGCGGGCCACCGGCACCCGGAAAGGGGAACAGCTTACGTAGTTCACGCCGGCTTGGTGACAGAATTCGATGCTTGCCGGGTCTCCGCCGTGCTCGCCGCAGATGGCCATCTCCATCTCCGGGTTGGTTTTGCGGCCGCTCTTTACCGCCATGGCTAGCAGCGCGCCGACCCCATCCGGGTCGATAGTTATAAATGGATCGGCCGGCAAGATTCCTTCTTCTACGTAGAAACGAAGGAACTTTCCCTCGGCGTCATCCCGGCTGAAGCCAAAAGCCATCTGGGTCAGGTCGTTGGTGCCGAAGCTGAAAAAGTCCGATTCCTTGGCGATTTCCCCGGCGACCAGAGCGCCTCTCGGCGTCTCGATCATGGTCCCAAACTTATAGGGAACGGAAACATTCATTTCCTGCTGCAGCCGTTCGGCCACGCCGGTTAAGGCCTCCCGCAACCGGCGCATCTCTTCCACACTGCTGGTCAGAGGAACCATAATCTCCGGGTGAACTTGCACACCGTTTTTGATGAGCTCTCCGCTGGCGGTGATTATCGCTTCCACCTGCATCTCGTAGATGGCCGGATAGGTCAGACCCAACCGGCAACCCCGGTGCCCCAACATCGGGTTGGCTTCTCGCAGCGACTCAACCAATTGCAAAAATTCTTCCTTTTCTCGTATCTCGGCAATGGGCGCTCTATTTGCGCGAAGTTCGGCCAGCTCGGCCAGCAGCGCTTCATGTTGCGGCAAGAACTCGTGTAATGGGGCGTCCAACAACCGGATGATCACGGGGCGGCCGGCCATAACTCGAAGTATCTGGGTAAAGTCGTCGGTTTGAAGTTGGCGCACTTCGGCCAGGGCCTGGAAAAATTCCTCTACGTCGCCGGGCATTTCGGTTGTATTCAACTGGCCAGGCTCAACGTCCAGATGAGTCCGGCGCCACTGCTCGGCGGATCCGGCGTTCAGGAGCATCCGGCGCACGGCAGGCAGGCGGATCGGGTCCAAGAACATGTGCTCGGTGCGGCAAAGCCCGATGCCCTCGGCCCCCAAGGCGATGGCTTGCCCAGCATCCTTGGGGGTGTCGGCATTGGCCCAGACCCCTAGCCGCCGTGTTTGATCGGCCCACGCTAGGAGGTCGTTAGCTTCGGCTAGTCTGTCCAGGGTGGGACGCACCGTCTCCAGATAACCGAGGTAAACGTTGCCGCTGGCGCCATCCATACTGATCTCCGCGCCTTCCTTGATGGTCTGATCTCCGGCCACCATAAGCTGGCGCTCCGGGTCCACCTGCAACGCCTCGCAGCCGACGATACAGGGCTTGCCCATGCCTCGCGTCACCACTGCCGCGTGGCTGGTAGCGCCGCCCCGGCTGGTCACGATGCCAACGGCGGCGGCGATCCCATGGATATCGTCAGGCTTGGTTTCCGGACGCACCAGTATGACCGCCTGGCCTGCCTCGGCAGCCTCGACAGCCCGCGTCGCGTCGAAGTACAACTTCCCGGTGGCCGCGCCCGGTGAGGCGCCAGAACCCCGGGCGATCAGCGCGGACCGGATCCGGTCCGATTCAACGTCCGCTTTGAACTGGGGCACCATCAGTTGTCCAACGTCTTCCGGGTTCACCTGAAGCAGCGCCTCCTCGCGGGTGATGGCGCCCTCCGCCACCAGGTCCACCGCGATCTTCACCGCCGCTGGGGGAGTGCGCTTGGCGTTGCGAGTTTGGAGGATGAACAACCGGCCATTCTCGATGGTGAATTCAATGTCCTGAGCGTCCCGGTAATGGGTCTCCAACCGCGCGGCTAGTTCCATCAACTGGCCGGAAGCTTCCGGCATAATCTCCGCCAAGGCGGAGATGGGTTGGGGAGTGCGCACACCGGCTACAACGTCCTCGCCCTGGGCATTAGGCAGGAACTCTCCGTAGATCTTGCGCTCTCCCGTTGCCGGATTTCGTGTGAAGAGCACGCCGGTTCCGCTGGTGGGGCCGAGGTTGCCGAAAACCATGGCCATAATGGTCACCGCAGTGCCCATGTTGTGGTCGATGCCGTTGTGATTGCGGTAAAAAATAGCCCTTGGGTTGGTCCAACTGCGAAAGACCGCCTCGGTGGCATGCAACAATTGGTCCCAGGGGTCGGTTGGAACATCGGTTCCGGTGGCCTGGCGGATCGCGCTTCTGAAGTCCGTAATCACGTCGTTGAGCGATTCGGGAGTAAGTTCGTGGTCCTGGGCTACTCCAGCGCTTTCCTTATGGTGGGAGAGGATCTTCTCGAATACACCCGGCTCCACTTCCATGACCACGTCGGCATATATCTGGAGAAACCGGCGATGCGCGTCCAAGGCCGTTCGTAGGTCTCCCATCTCCAAGGCTAGGCCCTGGACGATGGAGTCGTTGATGCCCAGATTGAGGATCGTATCCATCATTCCCGGCATGGAAACCCGGGCGCCAGAACGGACAGACACCAAGAGGGGGCGTTCCACGGAGCCGAATCTGCGGCCCATCGCCTCTTCCACCTGACCTACGCTGGCGCGGATAATTCCTTCAAGCCCATCAGGCAACGTGTTGCCCAGGTCAAAATATTCCAGGCAGGTTTCGGTTGAGATCACAAAGCCAGGGGGGACCGGGAACCCCAGCCGGAACATTTCGCACAGGTTGCTGCCTTTGCCGCCCAAAAGAGCGGTCATGGAAGCGTCCCCTTCGCTAAATTGGTACACCGATTTCTTGAGCCCCGGTCTTCCAGTGACCATCTCCTACCTCCTCCCTGGGCGTACCCTGCGGTTCTGGGTGGAACGACGTCGCGGCCAATAGTTAGTTCAGGGCGACCGAGAGCGATTATAGCCCATTCCCATGGCTCGTAAACTACCGGCTATACTGGGATATGGAAAGCCTGGAATAATGATTTAGCAATCGTGCCAACTGAACAAGTGGAGTACGCCAAATGAGAGTCGGAGTCATATCTGACACACATAACCCCAGTGTTGGGGCGGAACCGCCGGCGGAAGTGGTGGCCGCGTTTCAGGGCGTGGACGTGATTATCCACGCGGGGGATATTTACGTTCCCTCATGCCTCGACTGGTTAGAGGAGATCGCGCCGGTGTACGCCGTTGAACTGGGCGCCAACGCTCAATTCAAAGAAGATGCTCGTGTGGTGGACAGAAAGAGGGTCCTACATCTGGAAGGTCACACCATCGGCTTGACCCATGATCTGTTGGTGCCGGGTATGGCTCAAGAAATAACCGAGCTTAGCCCCTTAGCCAAGCATTTCCCGCCTGACAGCGCCCTGTCCACGGCGCTTGAGACGGTGTTTGACGCGGCGGTAGACATTGTTATATTCGGCCACACCCACTACGCCGTCGTTGAGGAATACCAAGGAATCTTGATGGTGAATCCCGGAAGTCCCAGCCTGCCGAAACAACTGCGGCGCCTGGGCCAAGTAGCTATCTTGGAGCTGGAACCAGACCGGAAGAGCGCTGAGATTCTGGACCTTTCCACGTTCAGCTAGTCACCGATCGGTCATCCTGGCCCTTCGCCGGGATCCAGCTAACACTCCCCTGAATTCCCCTTCCGCAGAAGGGCCGGAATGGCAATTGCCGGGGTTTATGTCATTCCACAGCCGCAGACCAATGTCATTCCGAGAAGCGGGGCGACGAAGAATCTGGGGTGGGGCGGCCCCGCACTTCCCCAGATTCCTCCCTACGGTCGGAATGACAGGGTGTAGGTTGGGCCGGATGGCAGAGTGTAGGCTGGGCGGAATGACAGACTGTAAGCAGGACAGAATTCGGGGTATTCAACCGCCCCTGCCCATGGAAAAGCTCAATAAATAACCTCTTCCTCAACCAGCCGGGCCACTTCCCGCCCGGACAGGCCTAACAGTTCCTGATAAACGTATTCGTTGTCTTGGCCCAAGACCGGCGCTTCGGTAAAAATCGGCTCCTCCCCGCCCTCGAACCGCCAAGGGAGGCCCGGCAATTCTCTCAGTTCTCCATCCCTTGTCCGAATCTGGCTGATGTACCCCACCTCTCTTAATTGCGGCTCGTTGAATACCCGGCACATGTCCAGAGACGGCCCGGAAGGAACCCCGGCCTCTTGTAACCGCCGCGTCGCCTCATGGTCGTCGAACAAGATCGTCCACTGGGTGATGGCGGCGTCCAGTTCATCCTGATGCTCGCGCCGCCCATCAGCATCGGCAAACCTGGGATCTGGCAGTAGGTCCGGCCTTTGGATAACACCGCAAAGCGACTGCCACTCCTCGTCGTTGGTTACCGCGATGGCAACCCAGCGGTCGGCGCCAACGCAGTGATAAACGCCGTGGGGAGCATACCGGGCATCCCGGTTCCCCATGGTTTCCGGCAACCGCTGGTTCATCTGGTAGTCCAGGATCGCTCCCGGGATACCGGCGGTTAGCGCCTCGGCCATGGAGAAATCGATGTACTGCCCCTGCCCGGTCAATGCCCGATTATTCAGCGCGGCGGCGGTAACCATGGCCAACTCCATGCCCACCCAGGGGTCGGCCCACAATCCGCCGGGCACGGGTTCACTCTGGGGATTTCCCGATATGGAGTTCCAGCCGGTGTAGTGCTGCAACAGACTACCGTAAGCAACGTAGTCTTTATGCGGCCCCAAATGCCCCGTGCCAGATGAGGACACCATGATAATGTCAGGTCTGGCGGCGCTTGCGGCCTCATAGCTCAACCCGAGCCGATCTATTACTCCTACGGCGAAATTCTCGATGACGACGTCGGAAACGGCGATCAACTGCTTGACCAGTTCCAATCCCTCTGGACTGGAAATATTCAGGGCGCAGTACAGCTTGGACTGGTTGTATGCCTGAAATGCCGGCCCTCGGGTTGAGGGGTCAGGCCGGCGGGCGCTGCCCACCTTGATCACCTCGGCACCCATGGCGGCCATGAAGCGAGTCGCGGTAGGGCCAGCGATGATCCAACTGAGGTCTACGACTCTCACGCCGTCCAGAGGAAGATCACTCATTAGTCATTCCAGTTTCCCTAGGATTGATTCGTTATGCTCGCCCAGAAGCGGGGCCGGACGTGCCGCCAGCGGTAGTTCAGTGTTTGAGAATTTGTAGGGCGCTCCCGGGTATTTCAGGGCCCCGGCGGCCGGATGCTCTATCTCGACAAAGAATTCCCGATGGGCCAGTTGCTCATCATTGAACAGGTCGAGGACGGTATTGACCGGGAAGCAGGGGATCCGTTGCTCCTGCCCCCATCGGGCGATCTCATGTTTAGAATGATTGCTGCTCCACTCGCTCAGCAGTTTCCACAGCGAGGGAGAGTTCTTCTGCCGGGCGTCCCTGGTGGAATACCGGTCGTCGGCAGCCCAAGCCGGGTTGTCCATTATCCCTAGCCATCTTTCCCACTGCACATCCTCTCTGGGAGAGATGGCCACGTAGCCGTCATTACAGGGCAATATTCCGCCGATAGCGCTAACCATACCCGCGGCGGCCGCTTCTTCCACCTCTATCGCGTCTCTGGGAGGGGCAGGTCTGCCATAGGCGCAACTGGCCAAGCCGCTGATGAGTTGATTGACCATCGCCTCGAATGACGAGATGTCGATGCGGCAACCCTTGCCGGTCATCCGCTTCCGGTATAAGGCCATCAACGTAGCGGTTGCGGCGGCCATTCCGCCCACCAACTCAGCTTGATGCCCGCCCGCCCGGATCGGCGGGTTGCTATCTGGATCTTCGACCGCTCCCAGTAGCCCATGGGCGTGGCCGCTCATATGATACAAAACTAAGTCCGTCGCTTTGAAATCTTTGTATGGGCCTCGGTTGCCAAAGGGAGTGACCGATGTGAAGATGAGGCCGGGATTGATGGTTTTCAAGGTTTCATAGCCTAAACCATGGGTTTCCAACGAGCCGGGAGGAGGGTTTTCGACAACGATGTCGGCGCCGGCCGCCAGGCGTTTGAAAGCTTCAGCCCCGTCCGGCGAAGCCAGGTCCAAAGAGACCCCATACTTGTTGGAGTTCATGGCCAGGAACAGGCCGCTCCTCTCCGGATGTGGGCTATCGCCGGGGAACGGCCCCATGCGTCGAGCCTCATCCCCGTCCGGAGGTTCCACCTTGATGACTTCCGCGCCCATTTGGGCCAAGATCTTCGCGCAATATGGCGCGGAGATACCTTGACCAACATCGAGAACCCGCACTCCTGGCAATAAACCGGCTACCATATACCAACCCTTGTTTCCGGAATTACAATAAACGGCTAACGGCTGGGCCGTCAGACAGCAGGAATTGTACTTCTATCCGAATAAATGTTAAATGACAGTATAGTTGCGTGTTATGGAAAGTAGCGACAAGATCCTCGGCGATATAACCGTGCTGGACTTGAGCCAGGGAGTGGCCGGGCCTTTTTGCGCCAAACTCCTGGCCGGACTAGGCGCTGAGGTCGTCAAGGTCGAGCCACCTGGAACGGGGGACCCCTCCAGACGGTCGGAGCCGTTCCTGGGCGGCCGCCCCGGCCCGGAGAATAGCGCTCTCTTCGCTTATCTCAACACCAGCAAAAAGAGCGTATCGCTGGACTTGGAGGTACCTCGCCAAGCCCAAGTTCTAAAGCGGCTGGCTCAAGACTGCGGGATCTTGGTAGAGAGCTTTGCCCCCGGCTACCTGGACTCGCTCGGACTGGGGTACGACACTCTGTCCGAAGCCGATCCCGGCCTGATCTATGTTTCCGTTACTCCCTTCGGACAGTCGGGACCTTACCGCGATTACAAGGGGTCGGACATTGTCGCCCAGGCCATCGGCGCGTTGATGTACACCATCGGCCTTCCGGACAGAGAACCGTTGAAAGTGGGAGGCGAGGCGGCCCTCTACACCACCGGCATAAGCGCCTTCTCCGCCACCATGCTAGCCCTTCACGTCAGAGACACCCAGGGCTTCGGGCAACACGTGGACATCTCCGCGATGGACTGCATGACGGTGGCCCAGATACATTCCTCCATCCACTACCAGTTTGGACGCACCCCGGTGCGGCGGGAAACCAATCTGGTTCAGGCCAAGGACGGCTGGGTTAGCCCCGGACTGGACATCGGGGTGCAGGCGGGTACTTGGCCCAAGGTTTGCCAGTTGATGGGTGTCCCTGAATTGACCGACGACCCCAGGTTCTCCACTCCGGAGGCGCGCCGGGCCAACCAGCAAGAATTGCTGGGCGTTGTGGGCGGTTGGGCCGCCACCAAACCCAAAGAGGAGATCTACCACACGCTCCAAAGTCTTCGGACCATCACCGGCTACGTGGCCACGGTGGAAGACCTGCTGGTGTCCCGGCAATTTGCCCACCGGGAATTCTTCCGGATCGTAGAAGACTCCGCGTTAGGAGATATCGTTCATCCCGGCGCTCCATTCCGGATCGACGACACGGGCTGGCAACTGTCCCGCGCCCCCCGTTTGGGCGAGCATAACGAGGAAGTGTTGGGCGGACGCCTGGGCTTGTCGCCAGAGGAATTGACCCAGCTATTCAGTGGGGACCGGGCATAAAATGGGCGCGGAGCGGAACGATATCAAGCCAGCATTAGACGGACTGCGCGTTCTGGACCTGACCCAGGTGGCGGCAGGCCCCTACTCCACCATGATGCTTGCTTTCATGGGCGCTGAAGTGATTAAAGTGGAATCCTGCTCGCGCATGGACATCAACCGGGGCCGAGCCAGACCGGCGGCGGGCGACCCTCGGGTCTATCCCGGCGGCGACCCCGGCGAACGTCCGTGGAACCGGGCCGCCCACCACGTCCACCGGAACATCAACAAGCTGTCGGTCACCCTGGATCTGAGCGCTCCCCGGGGGAAAGAGCTATTCCTTGACCTGGCACGGATCTGCGATGTGCTGGTGGAGAACTATCGAGCATCGGTCATGGACCGGCTGGGACTGGGATACGACGCAATCTCCCAAGCTAATCCTCAGATTATCTACGTGAAGATCAGCAGCCAGGGGGACAGCGGACCTGAAAGAGATTACGGGTCGCTGGGTTCCACTCTGGAACAGACAGCAGGCCTGGCATCGGTTACCGGATACGAGGGCGGGCCGCCGCTGATGACCAACGAGACCTACCCGGACCCGGTGGTGGGAATATTGGCGTTCGGCGCTTTGATGGCCGCTCTACGGCGGCGCCGCGCCACGGGACGGGGATGTTTGGTGGACATGTCTCAAAGAGAGGTCACTTCAATGCTGTTGGGAGAGGCTTTCCTGGACTACTCAGCCAACGGCAGAGTTGCGGGAACCATGGGCAACCGGCATCGGGACATGTCTCCCCATGGAGTCTATCCTTGCTTGGGTGACGACATGTGGGTGGCGATCTCGGTTAGTGCCGAAGATGAGTGGTTGGGGCTGTGCCGGTGCATCGGTCAGCCTCGATTGGCAAACGACTCCCGGTTCCAAGACCTGGAGTCGCGCCGGCTCAACCAGGCGGAGCTGGACCAGATAATCTCTACCTGGACCCTGGAAAGGGACCATTATCAGGTCATGCACATGCTCCAGGCGCACGGTGTACCCACCGGAGCGGTACTCAAGGCCAATGAGACCCTAGCTGACCCGCACCTGGAGGCCAGGGGATTCTGGGACGTGGTGGATCACCCGGAGGCTGGCGCCTACAAGCAAACGACCACCCCTTGGGTACTATCCAAGAGCCCCAGACTACCGGCCGTCGCCGCTGCCGGGCTTGGTGAGCACAATTTCCAGGTGTTCAACGGATTGTTGGGCCTCTCGCCGGCCGAGATAGACGATCTGGTGGAAAGCGGCATAACCGGTGACACGCCGGCGGAGTAGGCTTGGACAGCGGTCATCCATCTAGATTTTGTCATTTATTATGGCAACTAGATTTTGGACACACCCTTTCTGACCGCTCTGACTTTAACCACCTGTTTCGGATAGATTTTCCCCTTTGGCTGCGTTAATCTGATATTCCTCCCAGAGCGTCGGATATTTTAGAGGAGAATCGCATGGCTGCTGATTCGTCGCCCGTTGACCTGCCTCCAGAGGAACTTGCCGCTTGGCTTAACGACCGGGTTAAAGATACCTTGATGGAACCCTTGGGGATCAGGGCCGTTGAAGTTGGGCCGCAAAGATCGGTGGCTGAGTTTGAAGTTGGCCCCAAGGTTAAGACACGGACCGGCTATGTTCACACCGGGGCCATGATTTCGCTGGCCGACACCACGGCAACCTATTTGGCCGTGGCCCACATCAAGGGTAGCTACGACGGCCTGGCACGTTTCCCCGTGGCGATCGGGCTATCTAGCCAGATCGTGAGCAACGTGCAAGAGGGAATCGTAAGGGCCGAGTCCCAAGTAGTCCATGGAGGCAAAACGCTGATCGTGGTGGAGACGCGAGTAACCAGCGGCGAGGGACGTTTATTAGCTGTGGTCAACACGACCCATTTTGTTCGAGACGGCGGGAGAGAGTAGAGATATTCCGGGGCAACAGAGTTGTGAGCGGCCAAAGGAGACTTACTGCTTTCGCAGGGCCTTCGATTTTTTAGGTGGAACACTCTCGGGTTTCAAGATGAAGTCCATATCCCGGATCGTGTCAGGTTGTGCCATCGATATAATTGCCATTAGGATTCGGCCTTGCAAATGCGCACGTTTGTAATTTAGTGGGCAGGATAAACGATATATGACCGATCGAACCGCCGGTCTCCATGACTACCTGGAATCCTTGGCAAGAAATAGTTCGGAGCGCTGGACGGTGTCGGCCTGCGGGGTGACCGGCAGCAGGCAAAACATACCCGCGCTGCTGGATAAGGACGCTTACGCTCGGGCATCCAACACCGTGCCGGTGCTTCTGATCTCGGGATTATCGGGTCAAGTGGACGACGTTTCCCTGGCCTGGCACGCCCTTGAGTTATTCCAGGCTCCGGACAGCGGGTTAGCAATTCATATCGGCCTTTCCGCCATCCCAAATTGTAACCCTGATGGCCGTCGCGACCTTTCCGCTGGCTATCCTCCCACTGATAATTTTTTCAACGACACCGATGAGCCGGAGAAACGTTATCTGTGGCGGTGGATATGTTTTCAAGGGCCTAGTTTGGTATTGGAGTTGAGGTCCGGAGAATCGGTGCGGTGGCAGAGCAACGACGCCGGCGGCAGCCTGGCAGATGCCGTGGCGGGTCCGGTCGACTCCGTGGAAAACGGATCACTTTTGGCCGCCTTGGGCACGGGTTCGCCGGACGGTCTGGGGCCGATACCCGGCTTGAGGCTGACGACGCCAATGGACGATCTGGGTGATGAGCTTCGACGGTTGTGGAAAGCGCTCTCGGACCAACCGGACCTGGGGGGAGCTTCACCAGCCCGCCAGGCGCTAGAAGCACGAGCCGCGCGCTCCTATCTGGAGGTGGCCCGGACTCTGGCCAAGGTCTATGGATATCAGTTGGACCCAGTCAATTACACCCAAGGCGTCGGAATCAGCGGGCGGCTCCGGTTGCACCAGTTGAGCGATAGCGGGGAATCGCCGGCACCTGGAATCGTCCGGTTGGTGGAGCCTTATGTTTCCGGCTCCGTGGCGATGTTCGGTGAACGGGCCAGCGGAGCGAACCTAGCAGGGTTGATCTGGGGCCGGGAATTATCGGAAGCCACCGATGACCGGCGCTACTCCGATCTGATCGTCGATGTGGCCAACCGCTATCGTCCGGGCGTTGATGGCGGCGCGCCACCGCCTTGCGACCCCGACTTCCGCACCGAGGATATGTTTATGGCCGGCGCGATGCTGGGCCGGGCCTTCGAGATCACCGGCGAGGATCGGTATCTGGACCTGCTGGTCAGATTTATTATCGACGGCGGCATCCAGCAAGAAAACGGACTATTCTGGCATTGCCGACCGGCGCATTTCTATTGGGGCCGGGGTAACGGTTTCGCGGCCATGGGGTTGACCGAGACCTTGACCTTTCTGCCCGAGAACTATCCAGGCCGTGACGCTGTCGTGGCGATGTACCGGAGATTGCTGGACGGTCTGGTCAAGATCCAAAACCCGTCGGGAATGCTGACGGAGGTGTTGGACATCCCCGGCTCGTACCAAGAGCTGACCGCAACCTGCATGTTGGGTTACTCCTTGGCCAGAGGACTGCGCCGGGGCTGGTTAGGGCCTTCCTATCAGGCGCCGCTGGATCTGGCGTGGCGAGGGGTTTCCCAGCGTATCGACGGCGAAGGAAACGTGGTGGACGGTTGCGCCAGCACCGGGGTCCAGGCATCGACGGACGAATACCTGGACCGGCCGGCCGTTTTCGGCTTCGACGATCGCACCGGCGGCATGGCCTTGTGGTTCGCCATCGAGATGCAACGGCATCAAGGCTGAAGTGGATCCCGGGTCAGCTCATCCAGTCGGCCACCCGCTCGGCAATCATTATGGTGGTCGCGTTCGTGTTGGCCCGTATGCAGTCTGGCAATACCGAAACGTCCACCACCCGTAACCCCTCCAATCCCCGAACGTGGCAATACTGGTCCAAAACCGCCATAGGGTCGGAATCGGGCCCCATCTTGCAGGTGCCGGAGATATGCTGGGTGGTGGTCACGTTGCGCAACAGCCACTGGTCCAGAGTATCGTCGGAAACCAGATCATCAGCCGTAGGGGTGATGCACTCTTCGATTATGTCCTTGTAGACGTCGTGCTCCAAGAACTCTAAACACAGCCGAACCCCTTCACGCAGCCTTTCCCGGTCCCAGGGCTCTTGCAAGTAGTTGTAATCGAGAAATGGCTGCACGTGAGGGTCGGTGGATGCCAGCTTCACTTCGCCAGCTCCCACCGCGAGTTCGAGAACGCAGGTAAACCGGATACCTTCTCCATCGGCGGGGTCACCTCCCATCGGAGAGGAGAAAGAGGAAGCCAAAATCTGCATGTCATTGCGGTCGCTGGAGCCTTTGGCGGTATAGCGCAAGGCTAGCTGGGTGCGCGGCGCTTCAGGGTCCAGTGGAAAATCCTTATTGACCCGCACCGGCACCCTTACATTGGGGTGATCTCTCAAGTTCTGACCAACACCTGGCGAGTCAAGCAAAACCGGAATGCCCATCTCTCGCAGGTGTTCCGCCGGCCCAACCCCGGACAGCATCAGCACCTGTGGTGAGCCGACACCCCCGGCGCTGAGGATGATTTCCTCGCCCTCTACGATAAAGGTTTCGTCTCCGCTCTCCACCTCCACGCCGGTGGCGCGGTTGCCTTGGAATATGATCCTCCGCACCGTAACACCCGACCGAACGGTCAGATTCAGCCGGTTGCGCACCGGATTCAGATAGGTCAGGGACGTGCTCATGCGAACGCCGTCGGGGTTGTTCATGGGGATCGGTCCAACGCCCCCAGAGTCTGGGTGATTCATGTCCGGGTCGTCGGGGTAGCCGCTGTCCAGGCAGGCCTGGTAAAAAGCGACTTGAGCGGGAAGCCAAGTCTCCCGCTTGTGGCGGCGGACCGGGATCGGGCCGTCGAATCCGTGGAAGTCGTCCTTGATGTCCATGTCGGTTTCCTGTTTTCTGAAGTAGGGCAGCGTCTTAACGAAGGACCATTCGTCGTTGCCCCATGATGCCCAGTTGTCGTAGTCTTCGGGAACGCCTCTCAGGAAAACCTGGCCGTTGATGGCGCTGGAACCACCCACAACCCAGCCGCGTGGCACGGGCATAGTTACGCCCTGCTCGTCGGTCGCCTTGCCTGAGAAAGCCCAGTTATGCGGTGCGTCCACCGCCGAAGCGGCTTGGTTGTACCCATACTTCAGGTCGTCGGGATAGGTCTCAAAGTTCGGATAGTCCGGACCCGACTCTAGCAACAGTACCGAGCGGTTGGAGTCATCCGTCAAGCGGGTAGCCAGAACACATCCCGCCGAACCTGCCCCGATGATAACGACGTCATACTTCATAACTCTTCCTACCTTGATGTCATGTTTACCACTGAATCAACCCTACTTGAAGAATCTGGTCGCGGCGATATTACCTGGAAAGTCCAAAGATTGTCTACTTCTGAACGGGAGGGATCCCAAAACCGGTAAGATGGTCAAATACTGCGCATATAAAACGAACCGCGTTGTCTCCATCACAGCTGATCGGTGGGGGTCACTCTCGGGAGGTTGATAAATGAAAAGGAGGAAACTCCTGGGCGGGCACAGCGATTCACGTCGAGCGGTGTCACTATTTATGGGATCCCTGGGTTTCCTCGCGTTGGTTGCGTGTAGTGAGTCAACCGCGCCAACGGCGATATCGGTGCCGATCAAAGCGGCGGCGACCTTGATGCCGGCGCGTGAACCCTTGGCGACATCAAAGCCCATTTCGGAACCGGATGCAAGTTCCAAGACTCAACCCGTACCCACGGCCGATAACACTCCGACCCTGTCCGTTCCGGCGGTTACGTCCACGGTTGTGGAACGCTCCACATCGACACCCTCGGCGGGTTCCGATCCTCAACCTGAACCGGCTCTGCAAATTGCCGCCACGGTCCCCGATCCGGCTAAGGAAACTCTTTCCCAACCGGTATTAAAAGCATTCCCCCTACCAGCGGGATCCCGTCCTCACGATGTAGCGCCCGCCATAGACGGCGGAGTCTGGTACACCGCGCAAGGTTCTGGCGAACTTGGGTGGCTCAACCCGGAATCCGGAGAGACCAGGCACACGCAGCTGGGCGCCGGGTCCCGGCCCCATGGCGTGATCGTGGGACCTGACGGAGCGCCTTGGGTCACCGACAGCGGTCTGAACGCCATCGTGCGCGTCGATCCGGAAAGTCTAAGAGTGGACGTTTTCCCCTTACCACCGGACCGCCCCAACGTGAACTTAAACACTCCCACGTTTGATAACGACGGAGTACTTTGGTTCACCGGACAGGGTGGTGTCTACGGACGGTTGGACCCAGCCACGGGTGAGATGGAGGTTTTCGACGCGCCGCGTGGCCGGGGTCCCTACGGAATCGCGGCCAGTCCCAACGGCGACGTTTATTACGCCTCTTTGGCTGGGAGTTACGTGGGCCGCATCGATCCCAAAACAGGCGAAGCAACCGTCCTAGACCCGCCAACCCCGAATCAGGGCGCTAGGCGCGTATGGCCCGATTCCCAAGGCAGGATATGGGTAAGCGAGTGGAACGCCGGCAAAGTGGCGGTATATGACCCATCCGAGGAAACATGGCGCGAGTGGAAGCTTCCCGGTTCGGCGCCACGGGCGTATGCGGTTTATGTCGATGAGCTGGACATGGTGTGGCTAAGCGACTTTGGCGCTAACTCGGTCGTCCGGTTTGACCCAGAGAGCGAGGAGTTCGAGGTGTTCGACCTGCCCAGTAACCCCAGCAACGTCAGGCAGATCCTCGGCCGGGACGGCGAAGTTTGGCTGCCAGAGTCGGCGGCTGACCAACTCGTAAGGATCCGTTACTAGGAAATGTAGCCGGACGCGAGGCGATTCTGAACTGTGATGTTCGGCGGGAATCGGTTACCTGATAAAGGAATTCACGGCATTGGATAGCGGTTGACGCGGTCCGGATGCCGTTTTATAGTCCGTGCAATCTAAGACAGCACATGTTTAAGAAAGTTGATTAAGTTTGGAATATACCTGGTGGGAGGGACCGAGTGGTCGTTAGCCGAGCAAAGACGATGAAGATCGCGAGCACTCTAGGCTGGATCGCGATAGTGCTTGCCGTGCTCCTGATGCTCTTTTCCGGGGCGAATCGCCTGGGGTCATTGACCCAGGATGCGGCAACGGCTGACGCTCTGGGCGTTCGCTATATCGAGCACCCGTGGGTCTCGCTCTTCCACATTGTTCCGGGGGTGCTGTTTCTCACGTTTGCTCCCCTGCAGTTCGTCGCCCGGATTCGGCGGCGGAGAATCAGCATTCACCGTGGCTCGGGGCGGGTGCTCGCCACCTTGGCCGCGATCAGCGCCGTGCTCGCGCTCGTCGTCAACTTCCTCTTCCTGCCTTCGGCGGCATCAGCACACAGTCAGCAGTAATCTTCGTGAGCGTACTCCTTCTCTTTTCACTTTCTATGGCGATTCGTCACATCATTAGGAAAGAGGTGCGCCAACATCGTGAGTGGATGATCCGAACGTTCGCCGCGGCCATGAGTGTGGCCACCCAGCGGGTCTTCCTTATTCTACTTACGTCGCTGACAGGCCTTAGCTTGGAGGAGGTATTTGGCGCCGCCTTTTGGCTGGGTATCGGCGTCAATCTGGTAGTAGCGGAGGTGTGGATCAACCACACGCGCGCGTCAAGCCGGTCTGCGGAAAGAGCTTAGATATATCCAGTGAGTACTCATCTGGGTAGGCTACATCTAACCGGGAAATGCCAGTCTATAATATCGAAGTCGTGCTGCGGACCACAGAAAATACTTAACAGTTACTGTTCACACAACTTGGACTGCTGGAGGTCAGATGGTTACTCGTATATACAACGGTGAGGATGGTCAGGCCCACTTTGAGGACCTCAACGTGCCAGCGGGAGACCTAGAGACAATCTCCCTCACGCCCGGAGCCAACATGACGTTCCGCAACTCCCCGGATGGGAGCTTCAGCGATTGGCACAACGGTCCTCGGCTTCAGTACGTGATCGTCCTTTCCGGACAGATGGAAATAGGCATCGGAGACGGCACCAAACGGATGTTTAACCCCGGCGACATTCTGCAAGTCGAAGACCTGACGGGCCAGGGCCACACCACTCGTTCGGTGGGCAACCGGATCACCGCCAGTGTGCCCTTAGCCGGATGACCCGGCGAGTCCGCCAAGGACGCATCTCCGCCCTGGGCGTTATTCGTTTTCAGACGCGACGTTCCCTAGAAATCCTCTGATCTCACTTAGAATCAGGTCAGGATACTCCATCGGAATAAAGTGGGTACCGCAGCCCATCGCTTTCACCCGTGACCCAGCGACCGTTTTCAGAAAATTCTGCACACCAACGTCTTCGGGTTTCTGGCCGGTGGGGTAATCTCCCAGCAGCAGCAGGTACTGTCCAGTGAGCCTTTCTATGTACACTGCATCGTTCACGCCATCACGCTGCCCGTAGAACGCCGCCTCCACTTCGGGATTGCATTTCAACTCAGCCCGTCCATCCGGCAATAAACGAGTGCCGCCTTCTATGAAATCGGCAAACACTTCTTCGGTCCACCTCTTGAATACCGGGCGGTTCCGGTAGGCCTCGTACATCGCCTCCCGGCTTTCCCAGATGGACCGTTTCAGTCTCGCCCGCCTCGCCCGTTCTTGCAGGTCCTGGGACGGCGCCGACGCTGGGGGAGGACCCACACGGGACTCTATCAGCACGGACCGACCGATGATGCCGGGCTGCAGGGAGTCGGCAATCATAGTGGCCATCCCCCCCAAAGAGTGTCCCACCGTGTCAACACCTTCGAAGCCCATCAGCCGGATAACTTCGGCCAGGTCTTCCCCCATCTGGTGAAAAGTTAGGTTCTGATCCGTAGATTCCGTATCGCCGTGGCCGCGCTGATCGAAACACATGACGTGGAAGTCTGCGCTCAGGGACCTGGCCGCCCGGTTCCAGGTGGAAGCACAGAGACCGACGGCATGCAGCAACAACAAAGGCGGCGCGGTGGGGTTGCCCCAATCTAGATAGTGGTGGTTGATCCCCTGTGCCTTAACGAATTGACTTGTTGGCTGCAACAATTCCTCCCCCATTAATTCGGTCGTTCGGCGGACTATTCTAACGGCAGGGGGCAGCATTTACCACCCTCCCCTCGAGCAGGTTGGATTATGTACACCAACTGGACCCGGCCGGCGGCTCACTAGATTAACGGCCTGTCAATCAAAGGGAAGGGATCGGGCCAGAAGATAATGTTGAGCCTGCTGGGGCTCATCAAAATAGCGATGTATATTTAACTACGAATTCCGTGTGCTTACATACATATACTGTCAATAACAGCGGAATAATTAACGATAACTTGCCATTATATTGATGGGCAATCTACTGTATTGAAGTTCTAACGAAATCAATCCCGCATATTCCTTGTTCATCCGTCGTAACATCTTAGAATCACAGGATTGGGTATGTATTATTTACTTCCATGATTGATCATGGGTTCTCAACCCCAAAAAGCTCGCAGCTAACACCTAGATCGATCGGCGAGTATACCGCTGGCGATCACCGAGGTTGGATCGAGATGGATAATGGAGAACAAGCAGTCCGGGCAGAAGCCCAAGAGTTACTCGAACAGCGGAAATATCGAGACGCGCTGGATCTGCTGAAAAATCGCCTCCCTCAGGAGACTGACGGAGAAGGACATGCGTTGCTGGGCCTCGCCCACTATCACCTGGAAGAATACGCATCGGCTGTTGAGCAATACGCTGTGGCCCTGCAACTTGATGCTGGTAATCAAGAGTGGCAGGAGATGCTGGATGCTGCGAGAGCGAATACCGTCGCTGAGATTCAAGTACCGGTTCCCGATGTTTACTTCTTCGATCGCGACAAGTTGTTGGCAGAGCCTATCGTGCCAGACGGAGCATTGCCGCCACGGCCGCTAATAGTTCGCGGCCCCGGACCGTTAAAGCGATTAAAGGTGATCCTCGAAACCTTGATAGGCGCCATATTAGGCTTCATTACGGATGTCCTGATCCAACTTGCCGGAAAGGTGATTGGATATCGCGGAAAAGTGTGGACCGATTGGTACAACAGGTGGTATCTGATCGGGACATTTACGTTGGCGTATCTGCGAGTCGTGCTCACCAAAAACAACCTCAAGGATACCTACCCCAAAGGTACCCTTATCGGGTTCCAAACACCCGGTCAATCGCCTCCTGAGGGTGTCACACACTTTCGCACGGCAGACGGTAGTTGGAACAACTTGGCCGACCCAAAGGAAGGGGCCGCGGGCACCCGTTTCACCCGAAATGTAGAGAATGACGCGATCCATCCGGAGACCGGGAATATCCTTATGTCCCCGAATCCCCGGGAAGTAAGCTTGCAGTTTTTAACGCGCCAAGGGGAGATGAAAACAATTCCCTTTCTCAACCTCTGGGCAGCCGCATGGATCAATTTCCAAAACCATGACTGGATCGATCACGGCCAGACTCTGACCGATGAATACCATGAGATCCCGCTACCGGCGGACGACCCTGCCCGGGAGAGATTTCGGCAAACCAAGATGCTACTCCCAAAAAGTCAGCCGGATCCGACACGACGACCCGGGCAAGAGGAAACTCCGATCTCGTTCATCAACGAGGTGACACATTGGTGGGATGCCTCGCAGATCTACGGCAGCGATCAGGAGACAGTTGACCGGCTCCGTAGCCATGACGATGGCAAGTTAAGAATCAACGCCGATGGTTCTCTACCGGTCGGTCAAAACGGAGTTGAGGAGACCGGATTCACTCGAAATTGGTGGATCGGGCTGACGTTGCTTCACACGTTGTTTGCCAGAGAGCACAACGCCATATGTGACAAATTAAAACAAACACATCCAGATTGAGATGATAATCGCCTCTTCAATGTGGCCCGCCTTATCAACGCGGCGCTGATAGCCAAAATTCACTCTATCGAGTGGACACCCGCGATTTTGCCCAATCGTGCCCTACACTCGGGCTTGCAAGCCAATTGGTTTGGTCTCTTGACCAATATCTTTAAGACCGGCCGTCAAAGGAAAACGTTGGCTGAATTCAACGTGCGAAATCCTGAGATGGGCGGACTAGTCGGGAACCGGCTTAATAAGAATGGTCACCCTTTTGGCTTCGCCGAGGAATTCGTGGAAGTCTATCGTCTGCATTCGTTATTGCCCGAGACGATCGATATTCGGCGGATCGCCAATCAAGAACAGATCGAGAAAATACCATTTGTCGAAACGCGCCAGGCAGGTTCGCCCAAGTTGACCGAAAAAGTCGGTCTGCTCGACCTTTCCTACTCCTTTGGCCGACAGCTTCCGGGGAAACTGGTGTTGAACAATTTTCCGAAGTTCATGCAAGAGATGAGTGTTCCAGGTAACCCTTTATTCGACTTGGGCGCCGTGGACATCCTAAGGGCGCGCGAGCGGGGCGTGCCTAGATACAACAAATTCAGGCGCCAGTTAACTCTCAATCCGATTCGCGCCTTCGAAGACCTCACCGGCGACGTGAAGGTTGTGGAGCGACTCAAAGAAGTGTACGAAGACAAGCCCGAAGACATAGAAAAGTTGGACCTGATGATCGGCACTCTTGCAGAAGAACATCGGCCAAAGGGGTATGGATTCGGCGAAACCATGTTCCAGATCTTTATTCTCAACGCCAGCCGAAGACTTCAGGCGGACCGCTTCTATACCACTAACTACAACGAGGAAACATATTCCAAAGAAGGGCTTAAGTGGATCGACGATTCCAGTTTCAAAACCGTTTTGTTGCGCCACTATCCAGAGCTTGGCGAAACCGGGTTAGAGAACGTCAAAAACGCCTTTGAACCTTGGGATACCGGAGAACGACTGGATAAGAAACGCCACCCTATCCGTGAATATGACCGGGAGTTGAAGCCCGATCCGATGCTCGGTGACTCGTATCGGCAATCACGGTGACCACTTTATGACCGGGATGATTCTGGCTTCGTAAGTGCGGGCCGCTTACTTAGCGCGTTGTCACACCAGGCCCGCCGATAGAAGCTGGTGGTCTACGAATCGGGACCCACCTTAACCGGGCAAAGGAGTAAAGCAACCGATGGCCAACGAAACCGGCAAAACCTTACCCTCGACCGGGTTGATGGATCTTATTCGACTGATCTGTGGCCTCCTCCGCGCTTTGATGCCCAATCGCTACTTCTTGAATCCCGGTTTGGTCCTAAGTGATTGGATCAGGGATCTAGCCCGGCGCCGCTCGACCGAGGGCATCATCCTCAACTTTGGATTCAGAAGGTTTTTGCTGGTAACGGGAAGAGACCTGTCACGACACATCTTGAATCAAAGTCCAAGCACCAACACTTATGCGGCAGGACCGGGCAAAGTAGCGGCCGTGTCTTTCCTGGCGGAGCAATCGCTCACTCTTAGCCATGACGAGAAATGGGACAAGCTGCGACCGTTAAATGAGCAAACACTGTCAACCGGTGGCAGCCCTGATCTCCAACAGGCTGCACTGTTCCAAGTCCAGGTGGCATTTGCCCAACCTGTATCCAGCATTGATGACATTCGAGACCGTATGGGCAGGGTCATGCTGGGGGTTGTATTTGGCGGTGCTCCGCCACAACTGGCTCAAGACATACAAGTCTTGTTTGGCTATGTCCAATCCCTGCCGAGAAGAAAATTGTTAGGATGGACCCAAAGAGGCCGCCGCGAACGGTTTTATGGGTCGATTCGGCAGTCGTGGAACGAGGCGCAAGGAACGAGTCTGCTTGCCAGAGCGCACACCTTTTCTCGAGGGGGAAATTTCGACGAAGATCAACTGCTGCAGCAGATCCCCCACTGGATGTTCACGTTTACCGGGTCGGGCACCGATCTGCTATCGAGGACATTGGCCATGTTGGGGTCAAGGCCGGAGGTTGCCGAGCAGGTGCGACAGGAGATTAACGCTGCTGGTCCCCTGGACCAAGCGATCTCCATCAGCCGCCTAAACTTCGTGGAAGCATGCCTATTGGAGACATGCCGCCTGTTCCCGCCGGTTACCCGTACTTCCCACGTAGCTCCCCAAGGAGATACGTTCGACGGCGTCTCAATACCGGCCGGCTTGGAGATATTGCACTACTTCCTGATCAGCCTCCGCGACACTTCGGTGGACCCAAGCGCTAACTACTTTGAACCGGACAAATGGCTCGACCCGGGAAACGATAGGCGCTCGGTGTACCCTAATATCTTTCTAAGCGGCGCGCGAGCTTGCCCCGGTGAAAGTCTGATTCTTTTCGTCTGTAAAGCCGCGATTATATTTCTCTACGGAGTGAAAAATGAGATGCTAAGCATCCGTGCGCTCACAACGGACCCTCTGTCTTTCCCATTCCCGAAAGGGACACCTCGTTTTCGATTATCTTGACGTGGAACTACCGAGTCTGACCCATTAAAATAGGGCCGTTCGGCTTGGTAAGCGGGCTGGTACCGGCATCAATTTTTCACTTATTGAGGATTCTTGATAATCATCCTGATGGGCGTCTCCGGAGCTGGAAAGACCACCGTGGGCAAACTTCTTGCCCTTGACCTGGGTTGGAGTTTCTACGAAGGGGACGATCTCCACCCTCGGTCCAACGTGGTTAAGATGGCCCAAGGGATTCCCCTAACCGACGAAGACCGCCAGCCTTGGCTTGGCCGGATACGCCTCCTCATAGACGATCTTGTCTCCCGTGGCGAGAGCGGTGTGATCGCTTCCTCCGCCTTGAAACAAGCATACCGGGACCAACTTGTTGGGGACGAAGATGATGTTAAGCTTGTTTACCTCAAGGGGGAGTTCCAGCTCATCTCGGAAAGGCTGGAGGGTCGGCAGGACCACTTCATGAAGAGCGGCCTGCTTGAAAGCCAGTTTAGCGCGATGGAAGAGCCGGATGGAGCAGTTAACATGGACGTAACCTGGGAGCCGAAATCGATCGTAGTGGCGGTGAAGCAGGCTTTAGGACTGTAAGCCTCAACCGCCCGGACTTATCGGAATTCCGCGCCCGGCCGGGGCTGGCTCGCGACTTTCCGCTCTAATATGCGCCCTTCCGGCATCATATTAAAGGGCAAGCGTGATAGAATCGTGTTGCGCAAAGCGAATCGTTTTCCCTTCGACTCACATTCGTTTCGGGACATACCGGCTAGCAAGATAGAGGTGACTCCTTAATAACATGGATTACCTAACTCTTAGAAAAGAAGTTGTCGAGGCAGGGCTCCTGAACCGGCAATACGGCTACTACGCCCTAAAGTTCATCATTACCTTCGGAACATTAGCCTTAAGTTACGTTCTGCTTGCCACGGTCGATAGTTTTGTTTTTCAGCTCTTCAATGCCGCGTTCTTGGCCTTCGCCATAGTACAAGTCGGGTACATGATGCATGACGCCATCCACATGCAGATCTTTAGCGACAAGTGGAAGAACGATTTTGCCGGCATACTGACTGGCGGCTTGACCGTTAATGTCAGTAGTTCTTGGGGAGACGCGCACCTTCTACATCATAAAGCGCCCAATCATGTTGATCTCGATCCGGACGTCAATATGCCGATATTAGCGTTTTCGGAAGAGCAAGCTTTGCAGAAAAAAGGGCTCGCTAAGTTCTTGGTCAAGCATCAAGCATTTATCTGGTTTCCGTTGTTAACGTCCGTCGCCTTCATCATGCGTTTCGGAAACACCGTTACGTTGGTAAAAAACATTCGCGGTAAAAGATGGAAGTTTCATCTCACGGAAGCTGTATTCCTCTTAGCAGGTTGCGCACTGTATTTTGGGGTGATTCTCAATTCTTTAAGTTTCACACAGGCGATCGTGTTCCTGTTAGTAAGCAATGTTCTTACCGGCTTGTACATGGGCACAAGTTTTGCGACGAACCATAAGGCCATGCCGCTGATGAAAGGAAGGTTGGATTTCCTGCACATGCAGGTGCTTACCGCCAGAAACGTAAAGAGCAGCCCATTTACGGATATATGGTATGGCGGCCTGAATTACCAGATAGAGCATCACCTGTTTCCTTCCATGCCGAGAAACAACTACGGCAAAGCCAGCAAGATTATCAAGACCTTCTGCCGTCAGCAATCGATCGAACACTGCGAAGCAGGCGTTTTTCAAACCTACAAGGATATCTTGGGGCACTTTCATCGGATCGGCGCGGTTCTTCGGAACCCTGACGCAACTCGGGCAACTACCGCGGGTTAAATGAGCTGCCGCGATCGCCTGCGGATAATCCTCTTCGCACTGTGCGCGCTTTTCGCGGTGGTCGCCTGCGAAGAGGAGGCGCCCACTCAGGCTGAGGCCGCTCCCACACCCACGCCCGTTCCAACGGCGGCGGTTGCGGAGCAGTTCAGCGCCGATGCCATGCCTCTCCCCGGCAAAGAATGGCTCTCAAAGTTCTCCCATATGTTGTCGGCAGTACCCGTCAACCATGGACCAGTCCTCTTTTTGGACCTGAAAGAGTTGCGGTACAAGCCTGATGTGCAGGCAGCTTTAAGATCCCAGATCTCGCCGGCCCTGGCCGCGATTCCCTCCGCCGTAACGAATGTGATAGAAGGCGCGGTATTGGCAACAAGCGGCAACGTCGGTGGCGTGTTCGTGGTGCTGACCACGCCGCTGGATATCGGGACCATGCTTAACGCGGCCAGTAGCCTACAGATCACTTCGAAGCTGCCCGAGCCGGAAGCCTACCGGGACCACCAGATCTGGACCTTCAATGAATTCGAAACGAGCCTGGCGATCGGATCGGTGGACGCAACCACTTCCGTCGCTGCCGCGGGTTCACCCCCCTCAGATATCTCCCCGTCAAAGCGGGTAAAGAGCGCCTTGGACACGGTCGATGGATTGACACCCCGTCTGTTGGACTCCTCGGCAGTTTCCCAGGTTGTGAACCGCCTGCCCCAGGGCATTGTGGTGGCGGTATTCGATGGTTGTTCGGGCTTGGGCAGCCAGCCAGGTATTGGCGGTCTCCTGGATTGCAGCGTCATGGGCGTAAGCGCCGAGCTACTAGACCAGAATGTCGTAGCCATCAACATAGTAGCCGCCTTTCAAGAAGATGGACTTGCTAAGGCGGCGTTGCTGACGTTGAACGATGCTGAGTTAAGGTTGGCCGGATCGGTTACGCAGGACTCGGCATCCAGGCAGGAAGGCTCTCTGGTTTTGGTGAGGCAAATCATAGAGTTCGACCAGATCGGTGATCTGTTCGATGCCTTTGGCCGCCCGTAAAGCTCGGGAAGTTTATTCCTAAAAGGCTTCCCAAAGGCTCGCCGGCGGGGCCACGGGATTTCCGGCGCGGCCGGATGGGCTACACCTTCGATCTTCTGAGATTTACCTGACGAACTCGGATGCCAGCAGACCTGTGTCGACGCTCTCGACGTCGGGCCGGGACGACCTGATCTCCTTCATAACACCTGCATCGTAAGACGCGGTCAACTCCTTGAGCCTGGGGTATACCTCTTCAGTGAACAGCTTCATCGACTTCAACGTTTCGTCGTAGGTCATGAAGCCCGCCTGGCCCATCATCAGCAAATGTCCAAAACCGCCCGAGTATTCCCAGAAATTCTTGATCTGTTGAAATACTTGATCGGGAGTTCCGGAGAAAACGTTGCCCCGCGCCTTTTGAGTTTCCAACCGTGGATCGCGCCGGTCAGGCTCGCCGGGCCGCGGACCTCTGATAATGTTGGCGGACACCGCCGGGGGATGATATCCGGGAGGATTGTTGAATTGGGGAGCGACTTTGTTGGACCTGATATACCAAAGTAGTTTTTCCGTTCCGTTCTCCGCCTCTTTCTCGTTTTCTCCAACACAAACGATGGCGGCATAGGCGAGCCGGTCCAGGGGCGCTTCTTCCCCGTGAGCTTGGAGGAATCCCTCCCGGTAACCGTCAAATAATCTGCGGATGCCAGGGTAACCGGCCAGGAAAACCGCGCCGATGTGCTTCCGCTGGGCTACTTGGGCGGCGGAACCGGCGCTGCCCATGGTCACCCATACGGGGGGATGGGGTTGCTGGTAAGGCCGGGGCCAGATGTTAACTTGGCGGGCATGGAACCAACGCCCCTCGAAATTGAACGGGCCATCGTGGTGGGTCCAGGCCTTCATGATCAGGTCGTGGGCCTCCCACAGTTTTTCGGACCCCCGATAGGGATACGCGTTGGCCGGCGCAATCTCATAGGGGACGCCTCGGACGAAGCCGCAGTCCAAGCGGCCCCGGGACAGCACGTCGATATAAGCCATCTCTTCGGCGACTCGAATGGGCTGCTTCCGGTTGACGATGGGATTACCCAATATCAAAAGCCGCGCCTTCTTGGTCTCGCGAGCCAGGACTCCCAGGGTGATGGGGGCCGCCGGCAGCACGCAAGTGGCGGTTTGGTGATGCTCGTTGAGCATTATCTCCAAACCCATCTCGTCGGCCGCGCACCAAATGTCCAGGTACATGTTGTAGAGCTCAGCGCCCAATACCGGATCGAAATGCTTATTGGGCAGGTTGACCCGGACCGACTCGTAGGTGTCGTCGTCCGGCAGGTTGGGATAGGCATCTTCGGTAAAAAACCATGTTTTCATCTTTCGATCCTATTTCGAGGCGAATTCGAGGAAGGCTTTAGCGAAAGCTTCGGGCTGCTCAACGTGGGGAGAATGGGCGGCGTCGGGTATAACCACCATTTTCGCGCCGGGAATCATGTCCCTAAACGCTTCGCCGTAGGTTGGCGTTACGATCCCGTCGCCCGCGCCCCAAATCAACAGCGTGGGAATGTCGATTCGGTGCAAACGATAGGGAAGTTTGGGATTGTGCATGTACGGTTCCCAGGTGTAAAGCCCATGGGCGATCCGGTCTGAGGCAAAAGTCTGGAGTTCCTCATCGGTCATGGAATTCGGGTCGGGCGCCTTCGAAGGATCGTGCCAGCTCAGTGCGGTTAGTTCCGCGGCCGCTGTCGCGAACACGTCGGCGATGTCGCGGTCGAAGGGCCCGCCCACCTTTATGCCAACGGAGTCCACCAGAACCAGTTTGGAGAACCGCTGCGTATTGATCGCCGCGATCTCCGCAGCCGCCCACCCGCCCATGGAGAAGCCCATCAAGATGGCATCACTCAGGTTCAGATGGTCGATGAGGTCGAGGTAAAGGAAGATCAGGTCCTGGAGATTATCAAAGTGTTCCGGGATGGGTGTACCGGCAAATCCGGGATGTACCGGCTGTATGATCTCGAATTTTTCCGCCAATCGGTCCGCGAAGGGGAACCGATCGACGGGACCGTCGCCACCATGAAGGACGAGGATCTGCGGCCCAGACCCTTTCCGTACTACCGAAAGGTCCACGCCTTTTAATCCTATTGTAGTTGTAGATTCCGTACTTGACTCCTTATGCGTTCCTGAGTGATTGAATTTCGCACATTGTACCATCGGATCGACGGAGCGATCTCTACCAGTTTTGAAGGCTAGGACCATCATCCAACGCCCCTAACGTTGGCGACAAGAAAGTCCCGTATTTGAAAAGCGATAGAAAAAGGCCCCGAGGTAATTCCTCGGGGCCTTACGCTTCCCTCAGTCACCGGCTGAGTGAAGAAAGGAAGTCTGCTTAAAGCTCCACCTCTGGAAAGATGTTGGCCTGCTCATTCTGGTCGTGGTCCATTCTGACCTTGCTGGTCCAGGCCTCTTCGAAGTCGGTGATGCCTCCGCCCAGGTTTCTGATGTCCATGCTGACTTCGCTAGTGTAGGCTTCTTCGAAGTCGGTGATGCCGCCGCCTAGATCGCTGACGTCCATGCTGACTTCGCTGGTGTAGGCCTCTTCGAAGTCGGTGATGCCGCCGCCTAGATCGCTGACGTCTACCAGGGGCTCGGCGATTAGCAGAGGGGCCGCCAGAACTCCGACTTGGGACGAATCTCTTTGGTTCGCGTAAGGGTTGGTCCCTTCTCCAAACTCCCAGGCCTCGAACATCCTACCGGTGCCACCTTCATTTTCGATGTCTACCGTCATTCCCGTCACCGGGGGTTCCGTCAGAGGGCTGGCCTGAGCGTTGCCCGAGGGCAGAGCTACTGCCGCCATCAAGATTGCTCCTAAGGCTAGTCCACCGAGTAGTTTCGCCGGAACCGTGATCTTCATTCCATTAAGCAGGTTGACCATTACGTTTTGTATTTTGCTCGCCATCTTCATTTCAAATCCTCCCTTTATCGACGATGAATTTTTCTGGGTTTCTTGGAGTTGCTGTCCTGAGTTGTTGTTCTGCGCTTTCATCGTTTTCTCCTGCCGGTGACTTACTGTGTCAACAGATTAGACCCGGCAGGGACGGGGTACATCGAAGGAAACAATTATCTTTGGAAACCCGTATTTGGCGGAGAATTTGGGGACATAGCAATAAACCATTAGTTGAGGCGCCGGGCAGGGAGAAAATGAGCCTGGAGTACGTTGGTGGGTGGGGGTAGAGGTTATTCGGCTAGGCCGTTTTGAGAGGCGTATCCGGCGGCTTCGGTACGGTTGGACGAGCCGGTCTTGGCCAGGATGTTGCTGACGTCGCGTATTACGGTGTTGGGGCTTATTACCAGTTCCACGGCGATGTCGGCGTTGCTCTTTCCAGCAGCCACCAGCCCCAATACCTCAACCTCCCGTTGGGTCAGTCCGTCGGGATAGGCCGGAGCTGTCGATGGCTGGGCCTGAACCAACTCTTGCCGAGAGGCGACCCGCTCCATCAGGGGCCGCATCCCCAATTCGGTCGAGATAGCCAGAGCCTCGTCCAGCAGAGCAATGGACTTGGCTCGGTCTCCGGAACCATCCCTGAGAGACAAGGTGTCCGCATAATCGCAGCAGGTCCAGGCCAGCTCGGGCCGGTAGCCGGCCCTGTGGCAGAAGGCCAAGCCGTCCTCAAAGTGGGCAGCCGCTTGGTCCAGATTGCCCATGGTTTGAGACAGGAGGCCGAGAATACGATCGATCGATATTGCCGTCAATATCATCGTGCCTCGCAGCTCTATAAGGTCAGCGTAATGCTCTTCCGCCGCGGCTTGGTCGCCCCTTTGCACGGCCACGAGTGCCAAAGCAGATCTGGCCTGTCTTGACCCGTTGGGGAGGGCAGACTGTACTGAGACAATCGCCTTGGCCGCTTCGGCTATTTCCAACCTGTCGGGGATACCGGTGATGCGGGTGATGGCGGCGATCGCCACAGGCACCCTTGTAGACGCTAACATTTTGTACAGCCCCGCCCCACTCATCGCCTCGAGGAGCCGCTCCAGGTAAACCTTCCCCTGAGTGGACTCGCCCGTCTCATCCTCCAACAGAACCCGAGGTGATAGCAGCATCGGAGTCAGGGGAGATATCTCCAGGCCCCGGTCGCTATATTCCCGCCCTGCGATCCAGTCGCCCTCAAGACATGACGAGGACGTAATCGGTGTTAAGGCATTACTGGCGTACAGTCGAGGTGTATTTCGCTTCTCTGTCAGATCTCGCAAGAACAATGCGTGGGGGCGGGCCGCATCAAGCTCACCCAAATAAAGCAAACTCATCGCTGTCCACCAACGAGAGGTCCTAATGGAGTTTTCTTCATCGGTGGCCAATGCGATGGCCTTCAGCCCATTGTCTACACACTCTTGCAGTTGGAAGTGTTGCCCGCTAAGGACTGTCAGATTCGTTAGGGTATGTACTTCCAAAGGCACGTCCCCCTCACGCCTGGCGATGGATATAGACCGCCCAAAGGCCTGTTGTGCGCCTTCGTAGTCACCTTCGTCGATCCCAATAAATCCACCTTAGACACAGAGGATGCGCCCAGCCTCGTGGGAATCGGCCGGGACCAAAGTAAGAGCACGGGCTAAGAGTCCGGTAATTCCTGGAATCCGATAAGATGGAGTCACGATTGGGAACAGGGCGGCAGCTACCGCCTGCGCGACATTCCCAGCCTCGGCGTAGTAGTCGAAGGCGCGGCTTAGAATGGCGAACGCTTCCACAAGCTGTTGCCCCGAGACGGTGTTGGACCGGGCCCGCGCCAGTCCGAATAGCAGATCCGCTGCCTCTTCATCGCAAGCCGCGTCCGTTCCGGACAGAGCTATGTCCCGGGCCGCCAAGCCCTTTTCAAAATATGTCAGTGCGTCATCGTAGGCATAGGAGGCTAGCGCCTGTTGCCCAGCCATCAACGAGTAGCGGACCAACTTTTCGGGACCGGTCAACGTCTGTGCTTCGGCGAAATGGTAGGCCAACTCCTCAGCGTGGACATCGGCGTCGTTTCCGTACAACGTCTCAAGACCCTCAGCAATCCGCGCGTGCAGCCGCACCCTGCGTGTAGTGGATAGTTCCTCAAATAGGGTTTCCTGAATCAGGGCGTGTGTGAATTGATAGAGTCCCACTGAATTAGGCAGTTCCTCGATCAATTGGACTTCCACCGCCTCGTCCATTGCCGCCAGCAACTGGTCTTCAGTGATGTCGCTCATTAATGAATTCAGCAACCTGAATTCGAACTCCTGGCCGACAACCGAGGCGGTGGTCAACATCTGGTTGCAGTGATCCGAAAGCCTGTTGAGACGCCTGCCAATGGCATCGCGAACTCCTTCGGGAATGATGCTGGCCCACCCGGGGTCTTCGGTGATATTCTCCAGCGTAACGTGTCGTGTTACCTCACCAACAAAAAACGGGTTGCCATCGGTGCGATTATGTATGGCTTCCGCAGCTTCAAGAGTCAGATCTATCCCCGCGCTACCTTGGACCAACTCCCCCACCTCCTGCTGGGTCAATCCATCAAGCTGCACTCTGTGGAACAGTTGCTCCCGGACCAGAGCGCCAAGGGTCTGGGACAAGGGATGGCGCCGGGAAACCTCGATATCCCGGTAGGCGCCAACAAGCGATATCTTGCTGGTTCCAATCTCTCGAGCCACGAACTCCAGAAGTAGCAAGGTCGAACGGTCGGCCCAGTGAAGGTCGTCCAGGACGACCATGAGGGGCTGACGTTGAGCCACGTTTTTAAGGAAGATGGTTATGGAGTCGAAGAGACGGAAACGGGCCGCATCAGGCTCCAATGCCGGAGGTGTTTCCGCGCCAGGCAATTTACTCCGTATCTCGGTAATGATCTCGCCGATGGCGGCGGCTCCGAGCCCCATCTCCTCGACGAGTTGTTCCGGAGCAGTCTGCTGAACGTAGGTACGCATGGATTGGACCCATGGCCAATAGGGCGGCGCTCCTTCTTCTTAGTGGCACCGTCCCCATAAATTCTGGGCTCCTCGTTGCTCGGCCAACACGCCCAACTCCTGGGCGGTACGGGTCTTGCCGATGCCCGGCTCACCGGCCAGCATGACCAACCGTCCCTGGCCGGACAGGGCGTCATTCAGGGCTGACGTCAGCTCAGCCATCTCCCGCCGACGGCCTACGAAGACCTGGGCTATATCGCTGTTGGGACGAATCTCTGCCATGCAGCAACTACCGAAATTGTATTTAATTCAGGCCACTGGTCCAGGTATGGGGAAATGTTACGTTGGAGGTGACGGGTTGTCCAGCAAGAAATAAAACCCATAAACACGGGACCTGGCCGGTAAGTTGGCAATCAATGCTGAGCCCTGGGCGGGATCGCCAATGAGGGTGTAAACTTGGGACTTCTACGGGACTTGGTTTTAGCGATTCCTTGCGTCTCACGCGATTTTTGAAATGCGAATGAATAGAGGAGTTTTACACATGGAAATAGAGAACAAACTCAAAGCGATGGGACTGGAGCTACCTGCCGCCGGAACCCCGCCGGCGGGCCGCGCCGGGGCGGTCCAAGTTGGGAACATACTTTTCGTCGGCGGGCACACGGCGGGGGCAACGTACCGGGGCAAGCTGGGAGCGGAGATATCCGTGGAGCAAGGTTACGAAGCCGCTAAAGAAGCGTGCCTCAACTGTCTAGCCGATGTGAAAGCCGCGATCGGTGACCTGGATAAGGTGAAGCAGGTGGCCAAGCTGCTGTGTATGATTAACGCCGTTCCCGATTTCGGCCAGCAACCCTTGGTCGCCAATGGAGCCACCGACCTTCTGAGCGAGTTATTCGGTGACGCCGGGGCACACGCCAGGTCCGCCGTGGGGATGGGTTCGCTACCCAACGGGGTCTGCATCGAGATTGAGATGATTCTGGAAATATCGGACTAAGCTGATCGGTCTGAAGCCCGGAAATATCTACCATGGCTGAACCCGCAGGGCAGGTGACGGTCACTTATTACGGCCACTGTGCCTTCCTGTGGGAGACCAGCCAGGGCGCCAGGGTGCTGGTTGACCCCTACCGGAACCGGGAAGACCGCTACTGGTTCACCCGTAAGTTTCCAAGCATCCCTTGCGATCTGGGCCTGATAACCCATGCCCATTTCGACCACGACGCCGCAGACCGTTTGCCGGAGACCGCTTCCCTCCTCCGGATGCCGGGGGAGGTGAGCTACCGGGATTTTTCGGTTCGGGGGATCGGGGATCTCCATTCCAATCCTCGAGGCAACACACCCAATTTCCCTAACGTGATGTTCCGGTTTGAGGCCGGCGGCTTGCGCTTTCTGCATATCGGCGACAACCGGGCCGACTGGCCCGGCGATGTGGCCGAGTCGGTGGGCGAAGTGGATGTCCTAATGGTCACCGTGGACGATTCCAATCATCTTCTTACTTACCGGGAAGTGGACTCCCTCATCGACCGGCTGAGTCCCAAGGTAGTGATTCCCATGCACTATCAGATCCCGGGACTGGTACCAGACTCGGCCGGTCTATTGCCCCCCGACGGTTGGCTGGCGACGCACCCAGGGGTGAAGCGATTGGGACACCATTCTGCTCTTTTTTCCGGGGCAGACCTGCCCGGCAACACCGAGATCTGGGTCTTTGATCCGTCACCAGAATCTTTGGCGGCGTCCTTGACAAGCCCTTGATATCCCCATTGAAAGATTCTTAGGCTGGCCAAGACCGGAGAAGCAGCCCGATAAAACTCGGGAACACAGGCTCAGATAGGCGCCATCCCCGTCCTCGGATCAACGAAAAAAGCGGCATCCACCACAAACCCGCAAAACGTAGTAAAATAAACGGCATGATGGACCTAAAGTCTTGGTTGGGCGAACAAAGCATAAGTGTGCGGGAGTTTGCCTTGGAACTAGAGGTGCCGCTTAAGACTGCCCAAGATTGGGTATATCGAGGCGTCGCGCCGTCTGCGGAAAACCGCGACAGGCTCAGCGGCTTCATCTCTTCTCGTTGTGCCCACCATTGGGTCATCGACGCCGCTAACGGTCACACCAGCCGTGGTGTGTGCAAGATATGTGATGAAGTTCGGGAGTTTGAAAACTCAACCGAGGCGTCGTTGTGGATACCTCCTAAACGTACATCCAGTGCCTAGTCCCTCCCCTTAACCACCTTGGACCAACTCTTCGTATCTAACCCCGCCATCTTGGATCTAGCAACAGACGTTGTACGGCGAGTACGAAGTATCACTGCCTTAAGAACTGCAAGGGCCCCATCGCCAATTTCCCTCAGACGCCCCACATCATGTCGAGCCGCCATCACTGTGGCAGGATGTCGTGGTTTGCGAATTCATCTATCCCGGTAGTCCGGAGACCCGTTCGGGATGGTAGAATGTCGGTCAAATGGGCCGGAGTATCACCGTCAATCTTACCCACTCGGCAACGGCGAAGACGATGATCTCATGGTCCGAACAAGGAATTGGTTCCTTTGGTTCACCTATAGCGGCCCCTACAACCCGATATGAATCATTGCTGGGCCACTGCGCCGGTCCAACGGGCGTTCACGGTTAATCGATCCACCATCATTTAATCTGAGGGAGCATCAGCGAATGGCAAGCACGAAATCGCCGGCGACGGCAACGGTCAACAGCGTAGCCCTCTCCAGTCAAACATTAGGCAGTTCTGTGCCTCTACCGGACTATGACAAGCAGCGGATCGAAGACATTGGGTTCTTAACGGACATGACTTTGGTGCTATTGGGCAACTACGCCCAAACCGGGCACTTTGGCGGCCCGCTAGCTTACTCCGCCTATACCGTCGCATCTCACCTGGCCGGCCCCGATCTGGGCGGACTCCGTTTTGACTATCGCCGGCCCAAACACCCTTACGCCGACAAATTCATGCTGGCGGGAGGCCATAACGCACCGGTCACCTATGCCCTCTGGATGATCATGGGTGAGGCCATGGCCCGCAAGCATGCCCAGTCAGGTGACGCCCGGTTTCACGTTGACCCGAATCTGGCAATGTTGTCCATCGACGCCTTAGGCTTCCGCCGAGGGGCCGGGGCACTGAAAAATCTGCTGGAGCAGAACAACCTCCAAGACCATCCACTGATGGCTCAAGCCAAGATTCGCGGCATCCGGTCACTGGCAGGGCACGCGGAGACCACGGACGTTACCAACGATGTTAATGGAGGGCCCTCTGGAATAGGGATAGCGACCGCCGCGGGCAAGGCCGCATTTTGGGACATCATGGGTGCGCCGGATAGCCTGAAGATTCTGGCTATCGAAGGCGAATTTGCCATGACCTCCGGCCATGCCCAAGAATTGAAAACCACAGCGGTGGCCCAGCAGGTCGGCAAGCGTCTAAGGATCCTACTCTCATATAACAACGCCGGCATTGATGACGAGTTGGTGGGCGGCGTGATCAATCCGGCATACGACGCTTACCGGATACAAGACCAATGGGCCTCCTACGGCTGGAACGTTTTTGCGTTGGACGACGGTAATGATTACGATCAGGTGGTAGCGGTCCTCAAGACCATGGAGGACTGGGACCCCACAGACAACCGGCCCATGATAGTGGTCGGCCGCACGGTCAAAGGATGGTGGCCCGCTGCCGAAAACGGAAATATTCCCGGATTCGGAGAGCAGATCGTCAGCTACCACAGCCATCCTTACGCCTTCGCCATGAACGGCGATTATTTCCAAGCCTTGGCCGCAACCTTCGAACAGCGTTTCGGGGTCGAGTTCCAAGGCATCAGGGATGGCGCGGTATCCGATAACCGGGAACGCTTGATCCAATTCAAGCGCAACATCGATGTCGCCATGTCCGTCCTAGAAAAGGATGGTCTGGGGGACTGGCTGGCCGAGCGGCTGGTGGAGATTGGCGACTCGGTTAACGACGAATTGCCTTTGCGTATCGACCGGAATATCGACCCGTTCCTCGACCCTCGGTTGGGCGTCGGCAACTTGCCGATAGAGCCACAGAAGGTCACGATCCGGAATCCCGTATCCGGAGCTGAGAAAGAAGCGACCATCACTTTGTTTGAAGAACCCGGCCGGGTCCGCGGCACCCGCCGGGGCATATCCGAGATAATCAAGTGGATGAACTACGTCACCGGCAACCGTTTGATCACAGTCGCCGCTGATCTGTCGGACTCCATCAACGTTGAAAGTGGGTCCTTTTGGGGACACTACGACCCAGTGGATAACCCGGCCGGCACCCGGCTCAAGGCGAGTATTCAGGAAGCGGGAAACGCCTCCACGGCCGTGGGTTTGGTGGGCCAGTCCGCATCCCTGGACCCGGCCAAGCACGTTGGACTTTGGGCCCTGAGCGGCACCTACGGGGCCTTTACGCCCCTGATGTATCTCCCGGCCCGGGTCTGGAGCCAGCAGAACCAGGACAGCCCCTTCCGGGTGGGCGTGTTGAACATCCTGGCCGGCCATTCCGGCCCGGAAACGGCCGCCGACGCCCGCACCCACTTCGGCATCTTTTCTCCTCAAGTGTGGAAACTGTTCCCCAGACACCAGGTGATCACCCTGAGTTTCTGGGACTACAACGACGTCGCCGCCGGGTATTTCGCCGCGGTCGAAATAGCGGCGCGGGACCCAAAGGTCGGCGTCATTGTTCTAGAGGTGGCCAGGCCCGACTTCCCGGTGGCGGACCGCAATACCTTCGCCGA
>JAKUQE010000250.1 GCA_022450395.1 Dehalococcoidia bacterium
AACACCGACCAAGCCTCTCCCCGGTGCAGTTCCTGAGGGACCGGGACCAGATCACGGGCCAAGCCCATCACGTAGACTTCACGCTGGGCATCGCCGTGACTGTAGAGACGCAGGACGAATCGCTGGCCGTCGCCAAGTATCAGCTTATAATTGGTGTTGGACTTACCTGCCGCCAAGAGTTCTACCAATGAGAGCTCTCTGCCTTGCAGGAAGCTCTCTATAAGGGACCGGTCGAAGGGCTGATGAGGATTGCGCCTGTCCGCCGCCATGGCGTTGGCTCAGCGCCAACCCAAACCGGTTACCATGCCTCGGAGATAACTAACCTGTCCGATGTGCTGTCCCGAGTCGCTCAAGACGCTGACCAACGCGCTCCATGCAGGGCGCTCGTCCTGGGTGTAGCCAACCGGCTGATCGAACTGATCTTGGGTGAGACCGGAAACCCGCTTCACCGTGATCTCATGCACCGCTTCGGCGTATCCCAGAAGCAGATCACGGTCTACCCGGAAGGCTTCAACCTGCTCAGGCGTGTCACCAAGACCGGTACGATCGGCTTCGATGCCAAACTTCTCTGCCCAACCCCCGGACACCCAAATCTCATCCTCGACACAGATCCTTGAACCGATGCGGTCCCGCCAACGGCTCAGATGCCATATCAGCCAAGCGATCGAATTGGAATCGGCGGTAGGACGGTAATGCAACTGGTCGTCGGTTAATCCGTCGGTCGCTGTCTTGATCCAGCGGCTCTGGCCCTCAAATTGGGCCACGATAAATCCGTTAAGGTCGATGTGGCTGGTAGTCATGTTTCCTCCATCGTGAAGACCTATTTCCCGTCGTGTAGCGCCGCCTGGAACGCCGGCAGACTAGATCAGCCCACCAAGTTAAACCCTTCCGGCAGTGACCTGCGGCCCGTGACCGCTAGAATCAAGTCCGCCGGCTTACCCGACTCCAATGCTAGGTCCGACAGCAAGTGAAGGGTTACCTCTGTAGGAGCCCTGGGAGGCTCATTCGCGACACCGATGGCCGACGCCAGGTCCAGCCCATGAATCACCAATTCGAATATGCGGGTCGGCAAGTAGTCGATGAGGCGCATACCGCCTACTGGCACGGCCAGAACCAAGTCGTCGGGTACCTGCTCCAATCCAGCCAAGACCCTTTCGGCAATCTCGCGCACCGTTTCGGCCGGATCTGGCCCTAAGTCTTGCCCTGATTGGCGTCCCCGTTCCGCCACGTCTTCGGGATCCGCCATCGATTCCATGGCCCGCCGGAAATAAGACACCGGATTCTCGACTTCCACTTGCTCGCCGGGCTGGTTGCAGTATCTTTCCAATGTGGTCATCGCCCGGCTGGTGTGGCCCACTAAGTCTCGGACCGTCCAAACGCCGAGAGCGTCGGACCCCCACCCGTCAACCGGGACTTGATCGACCAAGAGTAGAAAGTGGTCCACTGCCTGGCGAAATGCTGTTCGTATTGGTTTCGCATTCATATGCTCTAGGGGATCAAGTCAAAGTTTATACATTGCGGTCTCGCCTAGCGGCTCAAGAAACCCGGCCGCGCCATTTGGCTGAATCCCGGGAAGTGTGCAAGACCCCATAAATAATCGCCACGCCGCTCGAATATTCATAAAAGACTGCATAAGGAAATCTGCGCACCAAGGCACGCCGATAGCTTTCATGCACCGTACCATACAACTCGGGGCCACGGATGATTGTTTCGATACAGGCGTCCACACACCCCAAAAACTCCGCGCCCAAACCAATTCTTAGATTTTCGTACCAGGCGTATGCTTCTACCAGATCTTGTTCTGTTTCCGGCGCTAAAACTAACTCAGTGGTCAAAGCGCCTTTCGACCTTCCGTTTGACTACTTCCCAGGTGAGTCCGTCGGCCCGATTCTTGCTTAAATTGGCCTTGCGGCGCGCTAACTCTTCTTTTTGCCAGTCGTGGACGGGCACGTCTTGGTGGCTTGTCGCAAGATCATCCCATAAATCCTCGACCAGTTGCAGTTTCTCTGAAGGGCTGAGGTCGAATATCGATGTATATCCCGTATTCATCTATCCCTCCGTAAATCATCGTTGAAATCCACTCAACGATGAAAACGACTCGTTATTACGGCTGCCCCACGGCATCTATTACACCTAACTCTTCCATCATCGTAGTGATCTGCTGCCAGGTGTCCTCTTCCACGTCGATACCGTCTCTACGGCGGGTCTGCTCCGTGCGGTACTCCGGCTCGCCGGGATACAGGACCTCGGAGAACCCGGCGGCAGGGGGCGAAGTTTTGACAAACTCGGCGAATTCCTTGACCTCTTTCTTGAACTCAGCCAACGGCCTGAAGTGCTCCACGTTCCACACCGTGATGAAACATCCGTCGTTGTGCCGGGCCAGGGGGTCTAGGCCGAACCCAAGGCCCGTAAGCAGCCCCGAGAAAACCTCCACCATGAAGGACAGCCCGTACCCTTTGTGGCCTTGGTCCGCGCCCACGGGCAGGATGGCCCCGCCGGCCCGGTAGTCTTCAGGGTCGGTGGTGGGGTTGCCGTCCTTGTCGATGATCCAACCCTCAGGCACCGGTTCCCGCCGGTTGCGGGCCAGAGCAATCTTACCGGCCGCCACGGCACTGGTGGCCATGTCCAGCAGCACCGGGCCCTCCAGGTCGCTGGGAATGCCGATGCAGATGGGGTTGGTCCCCAGCCTACGGGCCCGTCCGCCAAAGGGCGCCACCGCCTTGGGTCCGGCCCCGGAATCCGCGGTGACCATCGCGATCATTCCTTCTTTTATCGCCATAGTGGGGTAGTCGCCCAGACGCCCGATGTGGCTCTGGTAATGGACGGTGATGGAGGCCACTCCGTTCACCTTAGCCTTCTCAATGGCCATGCGCATGGCCCTTTCGGTGACCACGAACCCGAACCCCCAGTTTCCGTTTATCACGGCGGTGCAGGGAGCCTCCTTTTCCACGACGAAGGGAGCGCCGGGAACGATATGCCCCTTGTTGATACGCTCCACGTACTCGGCGATATGGATGACGCCATGAGAGTCGTGGCCCACCAGATTAGCCTTGACTTGGTGGGTGGCCACCACCTCGGCCTCCTCGTGGGAAACTCCCTTGGCCCTATAGATGTGATAGGCCACCTTGTGCAGATATTCGGGTGTGAACACAGGCATGGGGGATACCTCCTTGCTGGATGTGGGAGGGGTTACGACTACTCACCGCAGAGGACACAGAGGGCGCGGAGTTATTTTTTTGTTTCCGTCACCGATGCGGTTATTTGGATGGCTTATAGGTTAGGTGGTAGTCTATCGCCAGGCTGTAGGCTTGTCTACTTTGGCGTCGTGACCGCCGCCTCCGGCCTCAGGTGGCAGCGCGGAGTCAACTTGTTGGCCCGGTCCGCCCATGATATTCTTACTTGTGCAAGCCCCTGTAGCTCAGTGGATAGAGTAGCGGATTCCTAATCCGTTGGTCGCGTGTTCGAATCTCGCCGAGGGCACCATCTAACACGTTGTAATGTAGTAGCTTGCGAAGGGCTCCCCGGGTGGGAGCCTTTTTGCGTTTTGGTCAAGTGTCCAAATAGTGTCCATCGAATCCGTATCTGAGGGCCGGAGAAGGTAGCTCCTTCGTCCGGCGCCGTTCCGCTGGCCGACCCTCAATTCACTCCTCGAACGGGGGGGAAATGTCAGTCTTCGATGATCTGGGTTTGAACCGCCCTCAGTCGAGG
>JAKUQE010000251.1 GCA_022450395.1 Dehalococcoidia bacterium
ATTCGCCCGCTTCGAAGCGGCGGTATAGGATGCGGGATGTCTTAGTATCCCAGTTTTTTATAGCCATGCGTCCTCCTAGTTGATGTGTGAGGCCCTTATTTTACACACGATGTACACAAATATGTACGCAAACTTATGATAGTTCCCTGGGGCCATGACCACTTATAAGTAGTTTTTAGCCTCGATTTTGGCACTTATGATAACCAGTGCTAATTTATGACCAGGAATGGCATCGCACTCAAAAACCGGTGGGGGCAACCCCGTGTCAGTCCGACTCTGACCTTCGGCACCTCGCTTCCAGGCATGAAGTAGGCGGGAGATCAAAGACTCTGGTCCCACAAGTTCTGGGCCAGGGTCTTTCTTTTTGCCCAAGCATCCAAGGGTTATCCACCGACTTTCCATGGGGGCATGCTGCCACGCCTAAAACCCTACCACTGGCCCCCTGCGAGTTTTCACTGGTAACAGAGAAGATGTGGGGGGTTATCAGTGAAGCAGCTGCGTATCAATCAGGCATGGCAGTCAGTGGTTTGGCTGGGGTAATAAGGGTTGTTAGGCACAGAAGGGTTTAATCAGGAGACCAGGTTTCTTTCGGCTGAATTAAACGCCACAGAACTGCGTGAGCAGCAACAATTGCTAACCTGGATACAGCATGATTTCAAACACGCTAAATTGGTCGACTTCCCTAGGAATGGTACTTGGAAGGAGTGCTGGAGGGAATGGAATCGCCGGTTTCCGGATTGGGCTTTCCCAACCGCCGAGGCCATGCGTAAGAACGTGGATTACTGGGAAAAGTCGTTGCGGCCGAAGAGTATCAGATAGCTGAGTTCCTGGCCGCCGAAAAGGGGAGCTAGCAGTAAATCTACACCCTGGACCAGGAGTCCAAACACACCACCACCCTTATGTTTTTCTCCCCTTAAATGTGTCCCATTATCGCTGAACGCCTACACCCAAGCTCAATCTCAAAGCTTTCCGGCAAAAACACGACTGTATGGCTTCCAGTAGAGGGGTCCAACAGAGTAACTTATCCGATCACCTCGAAACATGAATTACGAACAGCCCGCGCGCGCACGAGGTTCGCCGCGTAGCCCCACTGCACGAATACGCGATGTTGAACCGGCCTTCCATTTCCGGTTAACATAGCGCCGTAGCACGGGTACACTTGCGCATAGGAGTTGGTCATGACAGAGAGGCCTGGCGCCTCCGTAACCGTCCGAGATCTCGAGAAGATAGCAGGGGGCGATCCTCGTCAGATCGTCGACTTGGTGGAGTCCTTCGCGGAAGATCACAGCGTCGAACATCGCCAGACCCTGGACCTGAATGCCGCCCATAGCTTGCTCAGCCCCAGGGTCAAGGCGATCATGGGCTCCGACCTCGCCGAAAGCTCACAGGCAGGAGAGGACGCCAGCACCGAATCCCTGGATCGCGCCCAGGCTTTGCTGTCGGAACTGGGCAAGAAGCTGTTCGACGTGCCGTACGTGGAGTATCGTCCGGCCTCCGGGGCCCAGGCCAACGGCCTGTTCTTCTTGGGCGCCATGAAGTCTGGCGACGCCGTGATGGCTCTCTCGGCCAAGAACGGCGGCCACTATACCTACCAGAGCGTCAGCTATCCCGGCGCCTACGGCTTGGATATCACCGAAGTTCCCTGTGACGGCGATGACTATCCCACCGTGAACCTCGAGCTCCTCGCAGACGAGTTGGAGCGGGTGAGACCCAAGTGGCTAACCGTGGGCGGCGCCACCATGCTCTTTCCTTACCAGCTCCGGGAGATCGCAGACATGGTCCAAGGCGTTGGAGGCAGGATCCACTACGATGGGGCACATATCCTGGGACTGGCCGCCAGCGGCGTGTTCCAGGACCCTTTGCATGAGGGAGCATCCGTCATGACCGGCTCCACGCAGAAGACCCTGAGTGGTCCCCTCGGAGGCTTGATCCTCATGCACGACGAGGACGTCTCCGAAGCTCTGAACAGCCGGATCCCAACGTTTATCGCGAGCTTCGCCAACAACCGGACCGTAGCCTTGGCCCTCACGATGGCGGAGCACCTCGCCTTCGGCAAAGACTACTCGACAGCCGTGGCAAGCAACGCCCTGGCTCTCTCACGGGCTCTCGACTCGGAGGGGTTCAGGTTACCCGGCAAAGACCTCGGGTTCACTCAGTCACACGTTGTACTAGTAGACCTTGAACCCACGCCCCACAAAGCTGACTCGGTGAACGTACTGCGAAGGGCTGGAATAATCAGCTCCCTAGCCGCCGTTCCCAGTACCTATCCCGAGAAGCGGGCACTGCGCCTTGGCTCTCCGGTTTGCACCAAGAAGGGCATGGGTGAAGGGGAGATGGCCGAGATAGCCAGGTTGCTACGGCGGGTGTTGCTCGAAGGTGAAGAGCCCGAGGCGGTGGGCACGGATGTGGCCGCGCTGGTGGCTTCGTTCCCCAGCGTACAGTACTGCTTCTGATTCGCCATCTACGCCAGAGTCCCATGCCGACGTTCGATGCTGCGGTTGACCTGCATCGCTTTGTTGATACGATCAAGCAGGCGTCGGATACGGGCCAGGAGCTGCGTGTCGCCTGAGGAGACTTTTTCGTAGAAACGGAATACACATCATCGATGCGGACCAGACCTTGGCTCAGGGAAATCTCATTGGTGTTGCGCCCGGTGGCGTACTCCAGAGGATGCAGAGTATTCCTCATGCACGTGGGGGTGAACCTGCTGGCGCAGTCACCGTTACATGATGCCCCCTCAATCTTCTAGCCACCTGACCCAATAGACACCCGTTTCGCCCGCCGTTAATATACCTTCACAATGGTCAGTGAGCGATTCCAAAGGCGTATTGACCGCATTCTGGACCAGATAGAAGACGCGGCCGACCGACGCGACTGGCCCGCCGTTCGGCAAGGCGCGCTGGACCTCCTCGTATTTGACCCGGCGAACGAAGACGCCAAGAATTTTCTAGCGGACGCCGAGAGCGCCTTGGATGTGGAGGCTTGAATCGATGAGCGACACCGGAGACCAGGTCCTGGACCATCTACCCGTTTTCTCCAATGTGACCCCGGCATCCCAATGGGAGCGGCTCCGTGTCCGAGGCTTGGTGGAGCAGCCATTGGAGTTGGACCAAGAATCTTTGTTGGCCCTGGCCCAGCAAGGCATAGCCGAGGACTTCCACTGCGTGGAGGGTTGGGTAGTCCCCGATCAGAAGTGGGAAGGGGTGCCGGTGTCCACGCTCTTGGGCCTGACGAAACCCCTTCCAGAGGCCAAGCACCTGAGGTTTTCCTCCGGAAGTTACAACGTCAGCTTATCGATGGAAGAAGTAGAATCTTCTAGTGTGATCATCGCTTTGCGGCTGAATGGAGAAGCGTTGCCTCATGAACACGGAGGCCCTTGTCGGCTGATAGCCGGGGCAAAGGAGGGCAACTTCAGCGTCAAGTGGGTAGACCTCATTGAGCTCACAGCGATTCCGGTCAAGGATGCCGGCCGCTTGATCGACATATCTAGTTCACACCCGTGAGATAGTAAAAGTTAAAGAGGTTGTTGCTATGCCTGATCAGCTACACGAGGTTATTGAATCTAATCAACCGGAACAGCTTGGTACCGGTTTCGTGTTCACAGAAGGGCCACTCTGGCATCCAGAAGGTTACTGGCTTTTCGTGGACCTGTTTCGGGAACCTGCCATCATTTACCGCCTAAGAACTAGCGGGCAGAT
>JAKUQE010000252.1 GCA_022450395.1 Dehalococcoidia bacterium
GTTCGGGCGTTACTCTTATCGGCATCCAGCCGTCACCCCAGGCGGCCACTCGTTTGAACACGTTGGGCGCGTATCCGCCCAGGAATACCGGAGGATGGGGTTTTTGCACCGGTTTCGGTGAACTCTTCACCAGCGGAAAGTCGTAATATCTTCCGTGGAACTCGGCCTCGTCCTTGGTCCAGAGCTCCTTCATGGCCAGGATGGCTTCCCTGGTCTGGCCCCAACGGTGCTCGAAGTCCCCGCCCATGATCTCGGTCTCTTCAGCGAGCCAACCGGCGCCGATGCCGAAGATGAAGCGCCCGTTGGACAGCCGGTCCAGGGTGGCTATCTGCTTGGCTTGAATCAAGGGATTGTGCTCCGGCACCAGGCTGATTGCGGTGCCCAGCTTGATCTTCTCGGTGACCGCCGAAGCCCGGGCCAGTCCGATGAGCGGGTCGCCCATGTCGGCCATGGACGGTGGGATCGACCCATCGGCGGTCCCGGCGTACTTGGTGTTGGTATGCACCGGCACGATGGTGTGCTCCGGAAGCCAAAAGGACTCAAAGCCCAGCGACTCCGCTTTCTTGGCCAGGACGGCAACGTCTACTGAATCGCTGGAGATAGCCGTGGAAACTCCGATGTCCATGAGGTTGTCCTCCGAGTGTGAGATAGGCAGCCCGTTTGTGTAATTGCCCCTGGATCAATGTCCTCCTATAGCGTCCGTTGGACTGCCCTTTCTCTTCCAGGGTGTCGAGGTTCTCCCGGCACCAATCGAGGAGAAACTGGTAAGCTGCTCCAGCGCCGTGTCGAGGGCGGCTTGCTTACACTTGAAGGGGTCGTGGCGACCAAATAGCCCGTCCCCAGGGAGAAACTTGGGCTTGATCCCGGAGATTCTCCATTTTTGCGCCAATCAGTGTGGCAGTTCCCTTACGAGAGCAGGAATTTTGGTGAAGTCGGATCAATTGATGTTCTGGGGAAGCAGAAATATAGTTGGCTCCCTCCCAGAGAACACTTTTCCCAAGAAAGCGAGTTTCATCTGGGAAATCCCAGATAACACTCGTCGACGAGGGCGTTTCAGAACCGATGATGTTTCAGTCCGTGCCCAGGTGTAAGATGGATAACGGTCTGAATGGTGAACATCCGCCTCAAAACGGCCAAAGCGCCGTCCGAAATTACCTTTCCCGCTAGTACGTCTGCTATCCAAGTCTGTCCGGATCCTACTCGAAGGGGTGGTAAGCTGGAAGACGTGACTGCTGCATGACACTTGCCGGTCTGATACTCGTTGGCTTAGGATTTCTCATCTTCGGCCTTGCCTGTATTCCCGAGATTAACCGCCGGATTCGCGCCAAGGGCTGGGCAACTCGGGTCAGCAACAAATGGCAGGTGTTCGGCACCATAGCCATCGGCTCTTTCCTGTCGGTGGTTGATCACGGCAGCGTCTTGGTGGCCCTCCCCCAGATCGAGTCCCACTTCAGTAGCGATCTTCCAACCGTGCAGTGGCTGGTCATCGGCTACGCCCTGGCCATCAGCGTCTTCATGTTGCCCATGGGCCGTTTGGGCGACATCGTTCCCCGCAAGCACATATACGTGCTTGGGTTTGTTATTTTCGTCCTGGCGGCGGGCCTGGCTGGGGTGTCTCCCAACCTGGGAACCTTAATCACGGCGAAAGTGATTCAGGGGATCGGCTCCGCGATGATTCAGGGAAACGGCATGGCCACCATCATCTCGGCGTTTCCGGACAGCGAAAGAGGCCGAGCACTGGGCTACCATCTGAGCGTGGTGGCCAGCGGCGCGATCGCCGGTCCGGCGGTGGGCGGGTTCCTGATTAGTGCGCTGGATTGGCGATGGGTGTTTTTCATCAATGTGCCCATCGGAATCGTCACGATTGTGGTTTCGGTCCTTGTTTTGTCCAGCGATCAAAGGGTTCAAGGAGCGGCAAGGGCAGCCCGTCCTACGTTCGATTGGCTCGGAGCGATATTATCCGGCGTCGCGTTATTGTTGTTCTTGTTGGCGATGGGTAACGGGGACCGCTTAGGTTGGACTTCTCCTTTAATCACCGGGGCCGGAATCACTTCGGTAGCTCTTTTGGCGGTATTTATTTGGTGGGAGTTGCGGGTGGATTCACCGATGCTGGAGCTTCGATTGTTCCGGCGCAAACTGGTTGCCATGGGTGCTGGGTTGGGATTCATCTCTTTTCTGGGAAGCTCTTCCTCTCGATTCCTGATGCCCTTCTATCTGCAACGGGTGCTGGAATACAGCCCGAAGGACGTGGGGCTAATCATGATTCTTCCGGCCTTGGCCTTGGTCGCGACTGGCCCAGTGAGTGGACGCTTAACCGATAAGTTCGGCTGGCGTGCGCTCACGGTTGGCGGTCTCGGTTTGTCGGCCGTTGCTTGGATGGCATTTGCCATGAGTCTGAAAGACAACTCTTCCCTGTTCTTCATCATCGGGATGCTGATGCTTCAGAGCACCGGCATGGGTCTATTCAACACTCCCAACAATAGCTCCATACTCGGCGCAGTGGAGCGATCGAGTTATGGAGTTGTCTCATCACTGACCCAGCTCATACGGAATTCGGCCAACGTTACCAGCGTGGCTATCGCTACCACGGTAGTTGTCGTAACGATGGGCTCCCAAGGAGTGGCCCCAAGCCTGGATGCCGTGACGCCAGCGGTGGCGGAGGCCTTCGTTTCCGGCCTGAACCGGGCATTCCTGCTGATGGCGTGTTTGCTGGCGGTGGGGGCGGTGATTGCTTTTATCCGGGGCGAGCGGGAAACCCAACCGGCGAGCCGCTCCCAACCGGCTGGCGCTGGAGAAGCCGCGCCGGAATCATCGAGAAATCGGGTGGTATAGTGGAGAAGGCTACGACATGGCCTTGCCTACGGTGAGCCGGGTAGCTCCGGTGTCCGCGGCTCAGAGGGAACGATGTCTGAGCCGCGCTCACCAGGACAACCTGCTCACTGGTCGGGTCGAGGCTAGCGACATCCTAGGCTTTTTTGATTCCTAGGCACGAAACGTTTAACTCGAGAGAGACGAAGTCCGTCAGATCCCAGCGGAACAACTGGAAAGCGCAGCCAAGAAGCTTTCGGGGGAGACCCCGACTCCGGGAACTACGGGCAAAGCAGAGAGTGCCCCTCGTAGTGTCCCCGCTGATACAAAACCGTATCGGCGCCCTTTTTCGACAGTGGGGATGAATTCGAACCTAACGCCATCGGCAAGTCGAAATACATTCCCAGGCCGGTCTGGATCAACCCAATCCCGAGGCTGGGTTAAGTGCTTGGGCTTAATCCGGCATTTTGGTCGACTGCCACGCCACCATCTGCCAGGCGCCGTTCCGCTTGGCGTATACATCAATGAACCTGGCTTCGAATTTGTTATCGCCGACGTGGAACTTGGCGTGGCCGGTGACCACCGCGGAATCACCGAATTGACGGACTTTAACATCTTCCCGTTCCACGGACCGGTAGTTGGAGCGGCCTGACGAAATGGCCTCTATGAACGAAGATTTGGTATCGATCCTGGCCGTGGAGTGGGTGTAAATCAGATCATCGGCAAGAATCTCTTCAAGTGTTTGAACATCACCATTGGTCATAGCTTCAATCCGCCGGTCCTCCAATGCGATGATTTCATCCAT
>JAKUQE010000253.1 GCA_022450395.1 Dehalococcoidia bacterium
GGGCTACTACCGCATGCTGGCCCTCAACGCCAATTCCTGGACCATCGACCTTCCAGACGAGCTTACCGAACCGGTCCTACCCGTTTAACTCAGTAGACGCGCCCATCACTCAAGCGGCGATCGGTGGGAAAGGACGGCTCGGTATATCGCGCCGTAGCGCCGGAGCCACATCAGTCTGGAATAACTCTAGTGTCGCCCGGTGCTGGGCCAGAGTCAGTCCGGCGCCATCACCGTTGATATTCAGCACCTCGTGCCCCATCTGCTCGTGATACCGGTGCACCTTCTCGATGATCTGCTGCGGGCTGCCGACCAAAGCCGAACTGCGCTCTATCGCATCCTCAAGTGAAAGGAACACCGGGTCCATACTCCGCGCCCGCATCCCAGCCACTCTGGCGTCGAAGATCGGGCGGTACGCCGCTATGGCATCCTGGGACGTCTTGGCGCAGTAGTAACCGGCGGTTCCGGCCCCCACCAACAGGTCCGCCGGGTCGCGGCCGTAATCAACCCAGCATTTCCGGTAGTGACGAACCAGGGCGGCGTAAGGCTCGATGGGATTGGTGACATTCGCCGAGAAGAGGGGGTCGCCCCACTTGGCGGCCAGCTCCACCGACGCCTCGCTGGTCGCGCTGCCGTGCCAGACGCGGATCGGGTGCTGCAACGGGCGCGGCCAGGTTTCGGCCTCGTCCAGCGACGGACGGAACTGGCCGGACCAGGTGACCTTGTCCTCCCGCCACAATCGACGAAAAAGCTCATAACTCTCCCGGTTGCGCTCCCATTGGTCGTCTTCGGTGACGTGGAATAGCTTGGCTTGGGCCGCGCCGTTGCCCTTGCCAATCATCAGTTCCAGCCGGCCTCCGCTCAAGTGGTCAAGCGTCGAGTAGTCCTCGAACGCCCGCACCGGATCCAATAGGCTCAAAGTGGTCACCGTGGTGAATAGCCTAATCTTAGATGTCCGGGCGGCGATGTGGCTCAGGATGACCGGCGGCGAAGACGATAGGAAGGGCCGCTCATGGCGCTCTCCGACACCGTACCCGTCAAAACCCAACTCCTCGGCGAGCACCGCGTTGTCCACTACCGAGCGCAAACGTTCCGTGGTTGGAGGCTGGATCCCGGTGATGGGATCCGGGCCGTACGGGATGAGAGTCATGGCTAAAAACTTCATGCGGGGCCTCCCCTAGATTCGCCTTTGAATCTGATTATATCCGGGTACGGTGTCGATGGACTAGCCTGCGACGTAAAAGCGAAGAATCTTAGGCTGGGTGATTGGCGGGAGGTCATGACGCGAATCTGTCGAAGAAGTCTTTATCTACCCTTGTCAGGCAACCAATTGTAAATCTTCGCCAGGGTCCCGACCACGAGTGCGAAACGCTCTGAATCCGAGAGTTGGCCGGTGACCCGGAACGCCTCGACGCCCTGCTGGTAGTTCAACACACCCAATGCGCGGTCCAGTCGGTGCCCCACAGGCATCGGTCGAAGCCGAACGCGGCGGAGAGACCGGATCAGTCCGGCCCTAACCGATGGATCTACGTACTCGCCCCTTCGGCCATCTCACGCCGGAAGGCCATCTCGCCGCTGCTGAAGGGCCCGGCGCCCATCACCTGATGTACATCCCAGTCCAGCATCTCGTAATTCCGAAAACCGAGCGAATGGAACGGGTCCGAGTCGGCGACGGTTTGGGCCTCCTCCCTAGACGAAGCCCGGATCACGTAGATTCCCATGCTGTGATCTCCCGTAGGTCCGGAAAACAACACATTGGAAGCTTCGTGCTGGCTTCGCATCCAAGCTAGATGGTCATCAAGGCTGCCCATCATCTGCTCTCGGGCCACCACCGGCCGGCTTAACACCAAATACCACATCTGAATTCTCCTCGGTTCTTATGGGTGATTAGAAACCGCGGCTGAAGGCTGTTGGTCCAAGATGAACATCCAGGACTTGAAGCACGTCTCGTTGCGCATATTACTACGGTCCTGAGACGAACGTTAACTTGGCTTCGACGGGCCGCATGGCTTGATTGAAATGGTTTCCCATCCCACGCCAACGTGCGGCCAAAATGGGCGTCTATGGGTCCAGCCGAAACGGCGGGTACTCGTCTCGCATCAGGGCCGCATACGCGGCAACTCGAAAGGCCCACCGGTTGACGCCGATCACCAGGTCGAAAATGCTAACTGGATACCGCCCGGTAAACAGCAGTGCAACGGCCGCGAAGATCACCAGCACGAAGTTTAGCCCGCCGGAACGCCCACCGTGGAGAATACCCACGACGATGTAATGAGGTATTGCAAGCAGCCACCACTTGACCAGCACCAGACCTTTAGAAAGATGTTCCGGGTATTCGACATCAAATGTTGCTGGATAGTCCGTGACTTTGAGGCTGAAGGGCGGATACCGGTCGGTCCCAAAAGCGCCAAAGCTATAGTAACTTACCCGCCACGTCCACCGCAGCACGCCCACGTTGAAATCAAAGATTCCTCTGGGGTACTTCCCGGTAAAGAGGATGGCGAAAAACGCCACCACCCATAGAACTACGAACGCAATCCCCAAAAACGCAAGCACGATGTAGTGGGGGATGGCTAAGAACCACTTAACCAGCCAAAGCCCTCGGCTAAGGTTGGGGTCCAATTCACCCACAAGGGACACTGGGTAATGGGCATCCATCGCGTCCTCCTGCCAGGTCAGATTCCACTAAGAAGAATGCCACGATGATCCGCGAATCACTTCCCTCGATATACTGATTTGGCTGTAGATAATTAGGACTACGTAAAGCCCCTACCTCGTGACCAGCCCTCTTTGGATACGGGCCTCGGTTTCTCTTCGAGTTTGGGACTGTGTCGTCCGATCTTGCACCCCGGCTATCCCCCACCGGCCTTCACCGCAATGCGGTTTCTAAAAAGGGCGGGTTCTACGTAGGCGCTGGGGGAGGAGAGGGCGTCGTCGATGATCTGCAACACGGCGGCAATGACCGGTTCTTCCAACAGTGCGTCCCGTTTTTCCTGGGTGTCCGCCATCGGGACGTAGCCAGGCTGCTCAGCGTTTTGCTGATCCACGACTTCCGCCGCCTTTCTCACCGCGTCTTCGATCTCCTGCTGATCTACCACGCCATGCAGTTTCCAGTTGGCGATGATCGCGCCGTCGATCCTCTCGGTGGCCCGGTCCTTCATCTCCTCGATCTGGTCGAAGTTGGGCACACCACTGCACCCGATGCCCCGATGGACCCATGGCTCCACATAGGCGACCATGCTATGGGTATAGGCTAGTAAGAGAGCTAGCTTTGCCCCAGGCTCGGCCAGTTTGCCGCTATCCAAGACAGGGAAGGTCAAAAGTTCCCTACGCATGATCCCCGGCGAAGGTGAATCTTCCATGACCCTTTGGACTTGGTCCACATCGACCATGTGGTAATGCATGGAATGGAGGTCGCTGGGGTAGGGCGCGGGGACCCAGGCCGTATTACCGCCGGTCCTGGGATGGGCTATCTTCCTCTCCAGCATTTCCGCCATGGCCCGGTTCCTGACCTGCATCCCCTTGCCGATCTTTCCGTGCCTATGGACTCCGGCACGGATGCTTACGTCAACGTTGTGCAGTTCGTAGCTGGTGTTAAACA
>JAKUQE010000254.1 GCA_022450395.1 Dehalococcoidia bacterium
GATTCGGTGCAATCGACAGAACACCCAACAGGGGGGAGATGGTCACCAAACAGAGCATTGGTAAACCTTGGAAACACCCCGGGACTCTCACTTAATAATGCCCCAATCCTGTCCTACTGATGGGGTCCACCTTAGGGACCGGCGGGGAAGCGCCTGCTCAAGGTTTGGTTGAAACCATTCATTCCCGCACCGAAGGCAATCCTTTTTTTATCACCGAAGTGGTAAGGCTTTTAGCGGAGCGGCAAGAGTTAGCTGGCGACGACGCTGCCCTTTCCACTGAATTCACCATTCCTGAGGGTGTCCGGGATGTGATAGGGCAGCGTCTCAACCGGTTGCCGGACGACTGTATCCAAGCATTGACCACCGCTTCGGTGATTGGCCGGGAGTTTGACTTCCGGCTGTTGAACACATTATCTGACGGTATTTCCGAGGACCTGATATTGGAGGCTTTGGACCAGGCACTGGCCGCAGGGGTGATTGAAGAGTTGCCGGGTACGGCGGGCCTCCACCGGTTTAGCCACGCTCTGATCCAGCAAACGCTAGCCGAAGAACTGTCCGCTACCCGCCGGGCGCGTCTGCACGCCCGCATCGGTGAGGCCCTGGAAGAGATGTACGGGGCCGATACCGAGAGGCATGCCGGCGCGTTGGCGTTCCATTTTGGCGAAGCTGAAGCTGTCCTTGGGCCCGAGAAACTGGTGCGTTACTCCCTATTAGCGGGAGAACAGGCATTGGCAACCCATGCTTATGAGGAAGCTCTGGTTCATTTCCAACGCGCCCTCTCTGCCGCGGAAAGGCAGCCCGGCGACGCCGGGATGGCTGCGGCGCTGTTTGGCCTTGGACGAGCCCAGGGAGCCACCCTCGGTAGGCAACAGCTAGATATAGCATTTGCTAGCATGGGCAGGGCCTTTGAGATCTACGCCGGAGAGGACGATGTGGCCGGCGCGTTGAGAGTCGCGGGGTATCCCCTGCACCAGATTGCGGGGCACCGCGGCGGCGTGGATCTTGTGTCCCGCGCCTTGCGACTTATAGATCCAGACTCTCAGGAAGCCGGACGCCTATTTTCTAGATATGTCCTTGGCCGGGGACTGGGAGAAGGAAATTACGAGGGCGCAACGGAAGCGTTCGACAAAGCTTTGGCCATCGCTCAGCGTACCGGGGACTTGGCTCTGGAGATGCAGACCTTGGCCCACTCCTCAAATGTAGACTATTGGCACCTGCACCTCGAGGAGACCATAGCGAAGGGCCTACGCGCCATTGAACTGGCCCATCAAACTGACGACCAGTTGTCGGAGGTGGCCGCCAGATTTTGGGTTGGAATAGCTCTGCTAAACACAGGGAACTCCAAAGAGGGACAGCATCATGCAGCGGCGATTCTGTCTAAGGCTGAGGACTTGCGTGGCCACTATTGGCTGGCTACTGCCCTTTGGCTCAACGAATTCGCCTCACGATACGAGGGTGACTGGCAGGCCGCCAGAGAATTTAACCGCCGTGGCCTATTGTTGTCGCCGTCAGATGCCCGCCTCCTCGTCACAAGAATGGTACTAGAGTACGAGACCGGGAACCTGGACGAAGGTAACGAGTACCTGGAAGGCCTCGTGGAGACCCTCCGCCTCGTAACTTCCGGACCCAGATATGATCACGCATCGGCAGCTCTAATGATACCCGTCGTTGCCCGCATCACCGGCGAGGTGGACCGGCTACACATAGCTGAGGGCGCCGCAAAAACGGTGCTTTCGGCGGAATCCGCGACACCATTCATCACCAGATACGCCAGATGGGGTCTGGCGCTGATCGCCGTGATCCGGGGAGATGTTGAGCTAGCGAAAGAGCATTACTCGGCCTTACAATCAAGCGCAGGCACTCAACTCGATGGCCTAAACGGCGACCGCGTCCTGGGGTTGGTAGCCCGGACCATCGGCGAGTTCGAAAGGGCTAGCGAACACTTCGAGAACGCTTTGGCCTTCTGCCGGGAGGCCAGCTACCGGCCCGAGTTGGCATGGAGCTGTCACGACTATGCCGAGACGCTCTTGGAACACCAGGGTCCAGGTGACCGCTCCAAGGCGATACTGTTGCTGGAAGAAGCACAATCCATCTCCACCGATCTGGGCATGCCTCCCTTGATGGCGCGGGTGTCGGCACTCCAGGAAAAAGCCGCGTCTCTACCGGAAAGAGCCCCGGCCTATCCCGATGGTCTGACCCAGCGCGAGGTGGAGGTACTGCGCCTGATCGCCTCCGGCAAGACCGACCGGGAGATCGCCGAAGAGCTATTTATAGGTGTGCGGACCGTTTCCACCCACGTGGGAAACATCCTGAACAAGACCAACTCCGCCAACCGTACCGAGGCGGCGTCATACGCCAACCAGCAAGGTCTGGTATAGGCCGATCTACCCTCTGCAAACTTGCCCAAATCTCCCCACTAAAGACATCACGCCAGATACGTTTATCTGCTGATCGGAACCTCTCGCCAGCTCAACCGTCTGCCCCAGTCTTCTGTCCGCGCCTTTCTTGCGCTTGTCCAATTAGGCTCCAGGATGGAACTACTTAGAAGTCTCCGTAATCTTACTGAGGCCGGCCAATTTCGGGATTTTGGCTACTTTTAAGAAATCAGTAATCTCCTGGATGTTGCGCCCGCTTGCCTTCGATAAGCTACCGGCATAGCAAATAAATGGAGGGCAACCATGAAAGGAACGACAAGCGGGGCAAGCAACCGAGAACAGGGAAACAGCTGGAATCCCATAGAATTGATGGGGGCAACCGAAATGAAAATCACAACTCAGATAGAACGGGCAAAATTAGGACTCACCAACGGGATCAAACACAATACACTAGCCAAATTCCTGGGGGCATTGGTTCTGGGGGCCGCAATGGTGGCGGTAACGGCGACGGGATTTACACCAGGACAGGTTCAGGCATCCGAGAATCAATTGTCGGTCCAGACGGAACTTGGGGAAGAGTGGTTCAACCCAGTAACCGGTGAGCCCACCGGAATGCTTCCCAACCAGATCATCCAGCGTTCCATGGGTATTCTGGCCAGACCGTTGAGCATCGAGCGTCTTGCCTCCTGGGGGCCGGGCGAAGAGTATTTCAACCCGATCACCGGCGAGAACGTCTCCACGGCGGTTGGAAGCATTAAAGTAAGTTCCTTCGACCTAGGCGAAGAGTATTTCAACCCGGTCACCGGCGAAGAGACCTCCCCGATTTCGGGAAAGTTGGATATCGGCTCCCCGAGTTTGGGTGAGGAGTACTACCACCCGGTTTCCGGTAAACTAGAGACGGACAACGCGGGCATGAACGTCGGTTCCTTCGGCATGGCGGAAGAGAACTTCCACCCAATCACCGGCGAATCAGAGTAAAGTTTCCTAAATAAGGGCGCCCAGCTTCCGTTAGGCGGAGACGGCCGGTAATTGCCCCTACCAGCCGAACAGTCTGCGGCAGCAACCGAAGGCCTCGGGGAAATCCCCGAGGCCTTTGCATTTATTCGGAGCCTTAGGGCCTTTGTGATTGGCCTCCTAGCCCCTTGGCGGATTGGACCATGTTCGAACTTGCCGTGGTCAGAATGGACGCCGGAATCGAGGCCATTGCCTATTCCCCTTG
>JAKUQE010000255.1 GCA_022450395.1 Dehalococcoidia bacterium
ATGGGTGGCATAATCATGCCCACTCCACTGACTTTTCAAGAACCGACGACCGGCCAGATACTCCGCAGCTACTTGGAAAGTGTGGCCTACAGCATCAAAGCTAATATGGACACCATCTCGGAAGTTACCGGCCGGCGGGCTTCTTACCTGTGCTTGGGAGGTAGCATGTCAAAGAGCGGCGTGCTGGCCGCCGCCTTGGCAAGTGTCCTTGAGATTCCGGTGCGCCGTGCTCGAGACACCCAAGTCAGCGCCGTGGGCGCCGCCGCCGCTGCCTGGGTTTCAGCCGGAGAATTTTCTTCTTTGGAAGAGTCGGCGGAAGGGCAACAACCCGATCTCGAGGAATTTCTTCCCCAGCCGATCCAAACGGCCGAATACCTAGACCACTACCACCGGTGGCTGGAAACGTTTCACAGTCTCACCCCACCTACGCCATCCGAGCGCTAGCAAATTGGTGAGCAACCTCCTTGCCCCTCGACGGGGCTTTGCCTCAAAAGGGGCGTCTGCCCCAAAAGTCGAGCGGTTGCTTCAAAAGCCTGTGAATAGGGGCAGCTTGCGCCGCCCCTAAATGGTGTCTACTTTTTGGTAGGTTTCGTAGGACAAGGCGGGGTCCGATAGTGAGGCGAAACTTTCACCCCAGCGCGCCGGTGACCCGGCACCAAGACCCGTTTCTTGCCATCTTGAGTTTGAGCCATTGCTGGCACCTTCACAAGATGTAAGGCTCGCCGAGATGGTAGGAAGTCGAGGCGCACTACAGCGCGCATCCTATATGTTGACCCCCGGACTACCAAAGGTTTAACCTTCGGTGGGTTTCCTGACCCCAGGGAGTCCCCGCTCCGGCGGCGGATCTCCAAAACGAAAGCCCCGCCTAAATAGGCGGGGGTAGTGGGTCAATTTGAACGGCGGCCAATCGAGGATTCATGCAAGACCTAGCCAACCGGGTACAGCTAACCACAGATGGCCACAGGCCGTATCTGCAAACTGTAGAGGACGCCTTCGGCTCAGAAATCGACCACGCGATGTTGGTCGAGTTGTACGGCCCGGACCCGGAGCAAGAGCGCCGCTACAGCCCACCGCAGGTTATTGGTACGGATGTCCACATGGTACAGGGCAGAGCGTGCATCATCTTAGCGGCTCCGCCCCGACAGTCTCTGGATTTTTGACGGAGAGCAGTTGCCATGTCTCAGACGCTTTTCCTTGAGGCTTTCGGACAGCTCTCCCGGGACACGAGCCTGGCGGGTATTGTTTCCGAGGCGGAGGATCTCTATAGCGTTTTCAACACGCGTGCCGAATTGATGAGTTGGGCCACCACGGCGACCCAACGCCGCCGGGTGGAACTCTGGGAAATGAACGAGGCAGAGCTGACCGCCGGGACCGACGCATCTCGGATCGGATGGGTGCAGGTTGGATTGGGAGAGGTCGTCGAGCCAGGCACCTTGGAGCTGCCGACGCCGGTCCAAGGTTATGCGTTACTCCCCGTACTCCGACGAAGCGCCGTCGAACCACCTATGGCGCTGCCGGCGTTGGTCCAGTGCTTCGATGACGCGATCCTGCCTTGGTGATCTCGTCAGTGTGCTCAATTGGTTCAACACTACCCAAAAGGCGAGAGCAGATGCGATCATCGCATTTGACCAAGAGTTGCTCGGGGGCCAAACCGAAGCAGAGTTGGTCGCCTCCCTCCAGCGGGGGCACGCCGGATCGTTCGAGTTCGGACCGGTGGTAGCCGTGCCTGAGCAGCACTGGATTAGCGCGCCGGTCGAGATGCCGTGGAGCGGCGTCTCCCCTGGGCGCTCGGGTCTCGGCGTGTCGGTCACGCTGCCTGAGTGGACGGCGAGCGCTGTGGGGTGGGTACTCGCAAAGGTCATCGACGCAGCGCGCGCCAGCGCGCCAGATGTCCCCAATTTCGCAGTCCGAGTGACACGGGTTCGGTGAAGCCAAGCGCGATTTGAGATAGCAACTGGGAGTGCTGGAAGGAAGGCTCCCTGCTCGCGGCCACTTCTGACCCTTGATCCGGCCCTACGCAATGAACCATTGGACGGCGGGGCCGGCGTCTCCTGCTCCTGCCGGTTCTCCAGCACCGCCGCGAAGCATGCCATGAGCGCAGTCGAGGGGGTGGAGCGCTACCAGTTCAGGCACGCCCTCATCCAGGGGGCCCTGTGCGAGGAGCTTTCCATCGATGTGTCATATCTTCTAATGAATCCCGTAACGCTTTTGTGGATTAAGATCAGGCGCATCGCCGCTTCATAGTCGTTGACTAAATGAGCCATTAGTATGAATACCGGGACCTTGCTATCTCCTTCAGGGACGGGAGCTCCACGCCGAATTGGGTCGAGGATGTCGTTCATCATCTCCACAAACAACATCCGCTCCTTTAGGAACATGCCCTTCGACCATTTTGTCAGATTGTTCTCAAACTCAGAAATTCTCTCGTAAGAAGTCGATGCATTCTCCAATCTAGGACTTAAATCGAGACTCGATTCTTCCTCAATCGAGATCAGGCCTTTTAAGCCACTCATCAAGTGCTGAGAAAAACCCGAAAGATGTTTCGTTTGGCGGAGGCCAGCAAACGGAACCACCAAGCCGTACAGGCTGTCGGCGGTACGGCGTTCATCCCGTTCAAATGATTCTCTACCGGAGACCAAGGCCACCACAAACTAGATGCTCTGTGGGACAGGATGTGGCATTACTACACGTTCGGCCGTCCCGAGTTCAACGCCCACCACCACAAGCGGAGCAACGTCGAGACGGCGTTCTCCATGATTAAGGCCAAGTTTGGCGCGGCAGTCCGGGCGAAGACTCCGATGGCACAGGTCAACGAGGTACTATGCAAGATTCTCTGCCATAATATCTGTGTGCTGATTCAGAGCATCTACGAGTTAGGACTTGAACCAGTGTTCTGGACTTTTGAGGCAAAAGAGCCGGTTGACCCAAAACAATTCGCTTTTGCGGGGTTTTGAGGCAAGGCCCCTCGACAGGGGAAGGTTGGTATGGGGGTGCATTATCGCCGGGTTATCGATGTGAACCGAAAATAACGCCCCACAGACGTTGCCATCAGGATTCTGGCCTGCCCAATCAGACTTGCCTGATACGCCCCGGCCACTTCCAAAAGGCTTTACAATACCACCTGGGAATCAACTTGCCGATTGGTTCCCGAAAACCCACCAAGGTGAGGTATCAAGAGTTGAACAAATGGCAATCCCAGCGTGAGGAACTCCACGCGGCAACCGTCGAGATGTACCGGCGTGGGCTGGTCGGCGCATTAAGCGGGAACGCCAGCTTGCGTTTGGAGGGGAGATCAGGTGAGGGCCTGCTGTTGGTCACACCCACCCAGTTGCCTTACTATCACCTCAACCCGGAAGACTTGGTCGTCGTTGACCTGAATGGAGGGTCGATAGGCGAAGGGTTGGCTCCCTCGTCGGAAACGGCCATGCATCTGGAGATATACCGGCAACGAGAGGACGTGGCCGCGGTTATCCATACGCATTCGATCTCCGCATCAGCAGCGGCGGTGGCCGGACGGGAGATTCCCGCGATTCTAGACGAAATGGTCTATCACATCGGCGGCGGTGTTCCCATCGG
>JAKUQE010000256.1 GCA_022450395.1 Dehalococcoidia bacterium
CGCCATTTCCGGTAATACACCTGAGTGGTCATTCGATTCCGGCCTCAACTTGAGATACTTCCGCCAGGGCGGAGCGTTCTTTGGCTTGCATCTCTGCTTCGTCTTCGGGTTCCATGTGGTCGTATCCTACCAGGTGAAGCACGCCATGGACGATCAACAATGCCAGTTCCTGTTCTACCGGACCGTTTCTTTCCTGAGCCTGACGCTGGGTTTGTGGGAAGGAGATAATCACTTCGCCCAAGGGAGATGGTTCACCGAGAGGAAGAGCGAAGGGAAACGCTACGGCATCTTCGGGTTCGAGGGCTTCTTGCCGGGCTTCCTGGATCTCCCCAGCCCAATGTCCGGAATGGGAAGCGGAAAAGGAAAGAACGTCGGTCACTTCATCCAACCCCCGGAATCGCCGATTCAATTCCCGCACCGTTTCATCATCGGTAACCACCAGGCCAACCTGGACCGGCTCGCTTTTGGGAAGTGCCTCCGCCAGAGCGGCTTTCATCACCATACGTAGCCAAACTTCGGACAATTCCTGCCGGTAGGGACCGGCGACTGAGATGTCTATCTCTTGAAAAGAACGGGGGTTATCTGACATCCTGCCCTGCTGGTGGCTCACTCCAAGTTGGCTTCAATACTCAGGCTCCGAAGGCTGGAAGGCTGATCGAAGCTGACCACACGGTAGGCCAATCATAGCATTGGCAGCCTGTGTGCTTCAAGGCGCAAAGGTCCCGATTCGGCGCCCCTGTTTCGGCCATCGAGGTTGCCGTAGCGAGGCGTCACACGGATAGATCAGAGACTGCTGCCGTAGAGGCGGTTAAGGTTGCCGTGGCGGCTGGGGTCCAACTGCCGGCCCGATAAAGCCGGATGGTCCGGGCCATAACGATGGGCGCGGAAGACCCCGTTATTCAAGCCATGCTGGTTCCTGGCTAAGAAGGGACTGATGTATTCCCAAACGATCTGGTTGGACGGCGTTACCTCAAAGAGCCGCCCGGCCATGCCTTCAGTTATCAGAGTGTTTCCGTTGGGTAACCGCTCCGCGCCTCCGGTGAAGTGGGTGAAGAAAGAAACCAGCGGGTCCCCTCGGTACTGCCAGACGATCTCGTTGGTCGCGGGATCAACCTCCACCACCCGGGAAGAGCTAAGTCCTCGACGGTGCGCCCCGTTGTCCAGAAGCAGCACGTTGCCGTTGGCCAGGAGGGTGGGGTTATGTTGGTGGGAGATCTGCCCCGGTCCCCATTGCCATTTGAACTTTCCCGTGGCTCGGTCCACTATGGCCACCGTGTCCAAGATCCGGAAGCTGATCAGGAAGGTGCTATCGTCTGGCGCTGAGATGTCGTTGGCGCCGCCCCAGGCCGCTCGGCCCTCCAAGGGGCAGATAACGTGCTGTTGAGGATCTAGCTGGTCCTCGGAACGCCATTCGTTGACGATAGAGCCTTCGGGTGTGACCTCCAACACGCGGTCTCCCCCCATGCGCTCCGGGTCCGACGGAGTCGAGAAGCCGCCTAGAACCTGTTGAGTCAGATCCGGGGAGACTCCCTCAGCTACGTTGCACAAAAACAGGTTGTTGCCATTGGCCAGCCGGCAGTGGCGGCGGAGGTCGGTGTTGCGGTACTCCCAGACCAGAGCGCCCTCCCAATCGATCTCCCGGATAGCGTCAGAACCGGGAGAGTTGGGAGTCGAACCACGGTCTCGAAACAGCAGGTTTCCGTTGGGCAAGAGAAATCCATAGTTGATGCCGCCATCGAAATGCCAGCGGTGGACGAAATTACCTTCCATATCGATGAGATAGGCGTCGTCGCCTCCGTTGGCGGAAAACAACGTGTAGCCTCGATAGGCACTGGCCGGTTGGTATTTGGTTAGACCCGTGGGACGTTGAGACCAGCCCATGACGTTTTACTCTCCTTGCGCGGGGTCGACCAAATCGGAAATAAGATGGACGATGCGGTCAGGTTTGACCTTGCTATCTTTGGATAGGCCGGAACGGCGCCAGTCTACCCAGATCCCCCATATGCCCAACTCTTGCGCCGCGCCCACGTCGAAGTACAAATTATCTCCAATCATCCAAGTTTGTCGTGGGTTGACGCCAAGTTTTTTCATGGAATGCTCGTACACACTCCGGTCCGGCTTCCCGATACCAAATTCACCCTCAATCACGATGGAATCAAACAAGGGTTCCAGTCCAAAGCGGTCAATCTTGGCCCGTTGCGGCTCCTTGGCCCCATTGGTAACCAATCCCAGCTTGATTCCGTCACGGTGGAGTTGCTGCAGGGTTTCGATGGCGCCGGGACGTGGAGTGATTAACTCGGTCCTGATTTTCTCGTAGGAGACCGAAATCTCTTGGCAGATTTCCAGATCGCTTACTTCCAGACTTTGCAGTACCGAAGACACAATCTCCATGCGGGCGGCCAGCAGATCGCGCCGTCCCCGGAGATGGCGGTCCGGGTCACTCCAGAACCACTGGGCTTTTTCTTTTAAGGCTGTGAAGAGTTCTTGGGTCCCCAACCCAGGAAGTTTTGGCGACACCGCTTCGCAAACCTGTTTCCAGGACCGGTCGGCTACGGAATCGTAATTCAGGATAGTGTCGTCCAGATCGAAGAGGATCGCCTTGGGGTGACGGTGGGTCACGGGTAGCTCCGTCGCGGATGGGATCCAGAGTAGGGGGTCCAACGCCCTGGTTTGGGACAGCCAATCTTAACACACGCTGTTGCTTGGGAAATCAGATGGAACTTCTGGCTTGCCAATCGGGATCAGTTTGGAAATTAGAGAATTCTTGGGGTTGATACGCGTATCTGATTTATGAAAACTGAGGTAACATAACGTGTAGGGTGATTATCTATCCCCCAAAGTACGGCTATCTGACAACGTCTTATGGTCGATGGCACAACCCAGCGGTTAGGTATCCTCGGTTTTCGCGGCCTATCTCTAGGCATGACTTAAGGATAGTCAAGTATAAAGCTTGACTTAATTTTAAGAAAAGTATAAAATTAATCTTGTTCAGGGTGGGAGTCGTGATGAGGTGGTGGAACTGAGCCAGGAATGGGCGAATGCCGTTCCTGGCTCTTTGTTTGGGGCCGTTAGCTCGTTTATTGATCGCCACGGCCGCCAAGCGGCCGTCCTCGATTTCCTTTAATCAACATAGGAGGACGCATGGAGTTAGAGGATAAGGTAACAAGTTTAGAAAACGACCTAGCTATTATTAAACAACTATTAAAGATGTTTTGGTTGAATTAAAAGAATTGATGCTACAAGACCACAATCCTCTGGGCGCTCCGAAGCTCTCTGACCAACGAACGGTGAACGATAGACCTTTAATCGTGGTGTCCTCCTAACCGGCCGGAGATGCGGCCGGGTCTGGCGATGCTTCCCGCGTGGCCATTTCGACACCGGTTACATATCTTACGGTCAAGAGAGTTTTAAGTTCCGCCGCAACGAACGAAACAAGGTGTGAGGTGGACCCGGAAATTCGGACAGGTAGCTAAGTGAGGGACCTGCTCCTAAAATAAGCGCAGCTGTTGCTGTGAA
>JAKUQE010000257.1 GCA_022450395.1 Dehalococcoidia bacterium
CGGAGTGATGCACGAGTTGGGCCACTGTTATTGGGGCGGCTTTCCGGTGGAAGGCTCACCCGATCTGAGCTGGGATATTCCCAGCGGACAAGAACTATCCCCGGCGCTTCAAAGTTACCACTCTGACGTTCTGGCATTCATGGCCCAACCGCCGGACGGCTTTGAAGTGTTGCGGCAACGCCTGCGCAACCTGCCCAAGCTTTCCAGCGCCAACCCGGAGCCTCTCATCCACAACTTGGAAGCCGACATGGTTTACAACACCGGTGGCGACCTGGCCCTGGTGCCGCCGGTGTTGCGTAAATACTGGAGCCGGTTTCTCAACCAAGGGCCTTTCGGTTCCTGGCAGAACGCCGTGAGTTGGTACCGGAGCCTTTCCCGTAACGACCGGATACTTGCGGGAAAGTTCCTGGGTTTTGAGCACTTGGACCTTCGCCCATACAACATTACCGGCACGCAGGACTTGGCCGGCGTGACTCTGGCAAGCCACCGGGAATTGTTGGTTCGGGAAGAACGGCAGAGACTATTCGATCTGGCCGATCAGTTCGATCTGCTGGTGGGAGAAGCTCAGAAGGAGGAGAATTTTGGATTCTGGCGAGGCTACCTTCGGGACAAGGTAGACCTGCACCGCCGGCACCCCGAATACATGGCATCTCTGCGGCTGGAGCGGGCGCCTAGCCTGGCCGGGGCGCTGGAGTTCACCGTTGATCTGATCGGCCGATCTCCTGAAGACCAGGTGGACCGGTTGCGCGGGGAGCTTCCCAAACGGCCGATCTTGATAAATTTCTTACCAGCCCTGGGGAACGAAACTTTGTTGTTGCTGTTCGCCGATACGGCCCCCTTGCCCGAGGGCGCGACCTTGCAGGCGACCGCCAGCTTTGTCGACCGGCTAAACCGCTTCAGCCTCGTCGTCGACCGTGTGATAGCGGCTGGACGGCGGAATCACCAACGGGGCGCGGCGGAGCTTGTGGCATTCCTGGAAGGTGTGGAATACGCCCCCGAAGAGGATATCAAGCTGTTTTTTGAATTGTTCGGCGATTCCCACCGGGGAACGGCCGTAGGAATCGTTCGGGCGCTGGACAAAGACTCCTTCCGCCGGTTGATCGAGGTTGCTCCCTTTCACCTGAGGTCTTTGCTAACCCCCGATGAGCTGCTCGCCAAATTAGACATCGACGCTCAAGCCAGCCTGGAAGAATTGGCGGTGGGCATCGCGATTTTGGTGGAGGAGCCGTCGGGGAATTTTATCGTCGATGAGCCTTTCCTGTTCGCTATGTATCGGGTAGTGGCGGACCGGGCGTTCAAGAACCCAGGCGATATGGCCGGGACCCTGGGGCAATCGTCCTTCCCCTTGGAGGGCTTCATTCAGCGTCATCCTGCCGCCGCCACGGCCGTGCTTCGAAGCGGCCTGGAAACCGCTCTGTCGATGGTACGGCAAAGCGATGCCGTGGTATCACCGCCGGCCAGAATCATTTACCGGTTGATGCACGCCGACCCTGCCCTGGCATCAGACTTGATCGTGGCATTCGACGAACGGGGAGAGACCGGTCTGGTGGCGGAGTCGTTGGCCTATTTCGCTTACGACGAGGATAGGTCCAAGGTGGTGCCCGGTTTGATCAATGCATTGGAGGGAGATGGCAATCTACTACAGGGTCTGCTCGGTAAGCAGGGACCGGATTGGCTGACGCGGCGGCTCGCGGAGGCCTTCTTACTGCACGGTGATGATGGGCCGGCGGATTTTCGGGCCCGGTACCGGTCTACGCTGAACGCGGCCGTCGCCACCCTGGGAGACGCATCGGTTAGGGCGGACCTAGAGGCGGTTATTGAGAAGGCTACGGCAGGAAATGAATCAGGGCGGTAGCCGTGCCCTGGATGGTGTCTCCACCCGCGCCTCCCACCGTGGCTACGGCTACCGCTCCGGCGACGTAAGCCAGCATCACCAAGACCAATACGGCCGCTACCAAAGGGGCTTTGAGCCGGTTGTGAGCCAAGATTAGAGCCAGTACCACCAGCATCAGCCCGACGGCCATGCCCCCGGCGATGAGGTGGGCCGGCTCGGTTTGGCTGCTCAGAATGCCGTGCCGGTAGAACGGGTCGGCGAAAAATAGGATCGTTACGTTGAACGCGTTGCTACCGAAGAGACCGGCCACCCCCAGGTCGGCCGCTCCGATTCGCGCGGCGGCAATGGCCGACGACATCTCCGGCATCGTGGTTACAAAGGAAACGGCTAGGATACCAAGGGTGCTAGAGGCCCAGCCGGAAATCTCCGCGATTTGGTCGGCGCTCCAGGCCAGGAAAAATCCGGCGATCACCACCCCCACACATACGCATAGAAACAATACCCAGGCCCGTTTGAGGGTCATCGTGCCTGTGTCTGCTTCCCCGTTGGATTCTTGCTCCGGGGGTTTGGTCACGTAGACCACCCGCATGCCTACTACAAACACAACTATGAGAATCAGGGACGATAGTCCGATCTGCCACAGGGATATGTCCATCTTTATCGCGCCGAAGAGTACCGCCAGCCCCGTCAAGAGAACCGCCAAAGCGACCAGATAGCCCTGCTGAGGCGCGACTTGCTGGAGGAACCGTTTGCCCCCGAAGATAAGAGCGACCAACGACATGTTGAACATGTTGAGCATGTTGGCGCCCATGACGTTGCCCACCGCCAGGGATGGGTTGGGGGGGTCTAGCCGGACGGCGGAGATGTTGGTGGACAGCTCGGGCAAAGAGGTGGCTAGGGCAACCAGGACGCTTCCCACGAATAATCGCCCCCAACCGGTAAGGCTGGCAAGAGCGTCCCCGTAGACGGCCAGGCGTATCCCAAGAAAGATCACCGATACGGCGCTCACCAGAAACACGATCACCGGAATAGCCAGGTCTCCCGCCATTTATCTGCGTCCCATCAACATCGTGGTTGCCGTGAGAGAGAGGACCCCGGTCACCTGGAGGATTCCAGGGCGTCGGCGATGCGCTTCCCCAACTCTTGCGTGCCCACGGAAGAAGCTCCGGCGTCGGAAATATCTACCGTGCGGTGACCGGCAGACAGTACATCATCCACCGCTTTTTCTACCCCCACGGCCTCTTCGGTGAGTCCCAGGGAGTAACGTAGCAACAGGGCAACGCTGAGTATGGAGCCGATGGGGTTGGCGATGTCCCGGCCGGCAATGTCCGGAGCCGTACCGTGGATCGGCTCGTAAAACCCACTGGTACGCCGGCCTGGCATGGGCACTCCCGATAGGCTGGCCGAGGGCAGCAGGCCCATGGAGCCGGCCAGCACCGAAGTCTCGTCGCTCAAGATGTCGCCGAAGGTGTTTTCGGCCACGATAACGTCGAACTCCACCGGGCGTTGGATCAAGTGCATGGTGCAGGAGTCCACTAGGGCATGTTCCAGTTCCACGTCGGGGTATTCCGGGGCCAGCCGGTGCGCCGTCTGGCGCCACAGCCGGGAGCATTCCAATACGTTGGCCTTATCCACGGAGGTCAGTTTGTGCCGGCGGCCTTGGGCCAGCTCAAAC
>JAKUQE010000258.1 GCA_022450395.1 Dehalococcoidia bacterium
TTCCTCGTCCCCGGTCAGAGAATCTATGCAGCCCGACATCACGGGCGTCAGGCAGAGCATCAGGGCCACAAACAGCCTATGCCACATGGGTTTTGAACATGGACGCCGGATATAAGCGCGTTTCACAAAAATATTTTGAACGGGAATTATCGTATTAGCATTAAATAGCAGTCATCTGGCTCCTGCGATACCGGGCTGGGCCGGGGAAAACAAGCATGAAATTTGATGTCAACGAGGACATTCGAGTCGCCAGGACAATTCCATCAGAGTTCTACCACAGCGAAGAGATTTTCAGGAACCTGAAAAGCATGTTCAACAAGAGCTGGCAGTTTGTGGGAAATACGGACCTTCTTGAAACCTGCAACGTCCATCCCGGAATTCTCTTGGAGGGCATGCTTGACGAACCATACATACTGACGAAGGACCGGGGCAGGATCAAGTGCCTTTCAAACGTCTGCACCCACCGCGGCAATATTGTCTGCAAGGAAGCATGCGATACGAAAACTCTTGTCTGTGGCTATCATGGCAGGCAGTTCAGCGTGGACGGGAAACTCAAGTTCATGCCCGAGTTCGAGGAGGTAGAAAATTATCCCGGGCCCGGCGACAATTTGCCCGAAATCGAGACTGGTTTCTGGGAAAACATGATATTCGTCATCAATGACAGGAGATGCGAACTTGCCGACCTGACAGGACCCATGGCAGACCGGATGGGGTGGTTGCCACTGGACAAATTCAGGTTCAAGCCAGAATTGTCAAGGAGCTACGAAATCAATGCGAACTGGGCGCTATACTGCGATAACTACCTGGAGGGTTTCCATATCCCGCACGTGCACAAGGAACTGAACCGGGAACTGGATTATGATGAGTACCACACCGAGGCTGTCGAAAATGTCGTGCTGCAAATCGGGATTGGGAAAGGCGATGAAGCTACTTTCGATCTTCCCGTGAGTCATCAGGACCAGGGTAGGAACATAGCTGCCTACTATTTCTTCCTCTTCCCGAATATGATGTTCAATTTCTATCCATGGGGGCTCTCGGTCAACGTCGTCGAACCGGTGGAACCCGCCAGGACCAGGATTCAGTACCTGACATACGTCTGGAAAGAGGAACTTCGGGGCAAGGGGGCCGGAAGTGACCTGGACAAGGTTGAACTGGAAGACGGGGAAATAGTCGAATCTGTGCAGAAGGGCGTCATGTCACAGGCATATGACCGGGGAAGATACTCTCCAACCAGGGAGACCGGGGTGCACCATTTCCACCTGCTCCTGCAGAAATTCTACGGATAACTAGCGCCGCCATGGCCGGCGAGCCTCGGCCAGCCGGTCGAGTAGCCGCAGTGAGGCAGGATAGCGGCGCGGTGACGTGAGTCGCAGGTAGGGTAACGACGCCAAGAGCCGGCCGGTACCGGATATCACGAATACCCAGTAGATTGCCTGCGCCGTGCTACCAAGATAGCCGTCGAGGAATCCGGCCAGGTAACCACCGGTCAGTGCGCCAATGAAGGTAGTAATCCCGATGCGGGTGTTGTAGTAGCTGAAATAGCCCGCCCGCTCACCGCTGGGTGCCAAGTCCAGGATGAGGGTATTGGTCGATATCAGGAACGCACTGAAACAGGGGCCGAAAATAACCACCTGCAGGACGTAGTAGACCCACAGGTCCTGCCAGAGCACGTAGATGAACGGGAGCGCTGCAAAGCCAATACGGCTGATGAACATGACCTGCAGTGGCCCGACGCGGTCGACCAGGCGACCCATCAGCGGCTGGAACGCCATCTCGGCTGCTGCACCCAGTATCGAGAAAATTACCAGTTGCGTGTTGGTCGCGCCAATGACACGAATGAGCAGGACCGCGAACAGGGGCCAGATGAGCGACATCAGCAGGGTATAGACCATCTGGACCCGCACAAAACCCTGGAACGCGTCGGAGTGTGCGATGCGAGCCTGCTCGGTCTGCTGTTCATCAGGTATGGCCCCGGGGTCCCGGTAGGGCACCCGCACCAGTATCAGGCCCCCCAACGCGGTTGCGGTCGCAGCCATAACGAACAGGGGGCGAAAGCCGTCGGCGGTCTCGTTACCCGAATTGTACACGAACCAGAGCGCTACGAGCGAGCCAACCAGGCCAGCCATGCCTCCCACTACGTGGAACTGGCTGAGCACCCTGCCACGCCTGCCTGCTGGAATCCAGTCTCCCTGTAGCGCCGCCCAGGTTGGCTGTACGAGCGAGAGAGAGGCGGAATAGAGCACCAGTAGCACCAGTACCTCCTCGGGAGTCTGGGCTTCTGAGAGCAGCCAGAGGGCAAACCCCCCCAGGGCCGAACCAAGGATTATCCAGAAGGCCCGGTGCGCCCGGCGGTCAGATATCCAGCCCCAGAAGTGCTGCAGCGTGTTGGGAAGCAGGTTGTTGAGCGACTGCATCCACGCGAGCAGTTCGAACGAGGCGCCCAGTCGCACCGCAAAGTACCCGAAATAGGACATCGAGATGTCGGACGCGAAAGAACTGGTGGCGTGGTACACATAGAGCTCGCGTGGCCGCTCGATATCAGCGTCGCTCACTCGCGGAAGCTCGTTACGTCATCCAGTTTCTTCTTCTCGAGTACCGGCACCTCGGCGTCATCGGCAGGGTAGCCAGTCACGAGAATCAGGAACGCGCGCTCGTTCTCGCCACGGCCGAGGATGTCGCGCAGGAACCCCATCGGGCTGGGCGTATGCGTCAATGTCGCCAGCCCGGCGCGGTGCAGCGCAGCGATCAGGAACCCGGTCGCGATTCCAACCGACTCCTGAACGTAGAAATTCTTTTTCTTGCTTCCGTCCGGACTGACCCCCCAGATCTCGGCAAATACCACAATCAGCCACGGTGCGATTTCAAGGAACGGCTTGTGCTCGTCCGTACCCAGCACCGCTAGCGCCTCGAGCCATTCGTCGGATGCTCGCCTGTGGTAGAGTTCGTATTCCTCCGCCTCGGCCGCCTTGCGGATGCGTGACTTGGTTTCGGCGTCGCCGACGATGACGAAGTGCCATGGCTGCCTGTTGCCGCCACTCGGCGCCGAGTTGGCCGCACGCAGGCACTCCTCGATGAGCGTGCGCGGTACCGCCCGGTCCGTGAAGTGGCGCACCGTGCGGCGGCGGCGCAGGTCGGCGACGAAATCACTGACGCGCGCCTGCATCTCCTCCAGCGGCAGTTCGCGGAAGTCGAGCGGCTGCATTTCCGGCGTGGTCACGCGCGGCGAGCGGTGGCGGTTATTACTATTCAGCGCCCGGCAAGGCTGCACGACTCCTAAATATCGCGCGGCGGCTCCGACCGCGTGGAACTCCGCACGGCGATGAGCAGGTTGGACCGCGAGCGGCCAGCGCTGGCGCTGCTGGTGCTGGCGTTCCTGCTCCTGTCGGGCTGGATGCTCGCGCAGCCGCACGACCTAGTCGCGGCGGGGCACCTGAAGGACGAGGAGGGCTACTACCCGTGGGCCGAACTCTACCTTGACG
>JAKUQE010000259.1 GCA_022450395.1 Dehalococcoidia bacterium
GATGATCAAGTCCATGTTTTTTACCGGATTCCCCGACGCCCAGTGCGGGTTCAAGGCAATGACTAGGGAAACCGCCAAGACACTGCTGCCGAAGATCAAGAACAACAACTGGTTCTTCGACACTGAACTGCTAGTCATTGCCGCCAAGCGCGGGTTCAAGATCGCGTCGGTGCCCGTTAAGTGGACCGACGACCCAACCAGCACGGTCAACGTGGTCGGCACCGCCAAGGAAGACGTCAAAGGCCTGTTGCGGCTCCGCTTCGGAGGCGTTCCCCGGGTCGAGCGTCCGGCGCCCCTCTCTCTGGATATTTAAGCGTCGGTCCCGTTCGGCGGGACCGAATAACCAAAAGGAGACTCCCATGAAATTGGGCCTAAAGGGTAAACACGTCATCGTCACCGGCGGCGGTACCAACATCGGCCGGGCCATCGTCCATGCCTTCGCGGCTGAAGGTTCGCGGATATCGATCGCCGAGTTAGTGCCCAGCCAGGGCGAGATCGTCGCCGCAGAGGTGGCGGCAATGGACACGGGCGCGGAAGTGAACGTCATCGCCACCGACGTCACCGACCCGGAGAAAGTGGCCACCATGATCGAGGCAGCAATCGCCGAGTTTGGACCAGTGGACGTTCTGGTGAACAACGTGGGCTGGACCGTCGACCGGCTGTTCATGGAAAAGCCAAGGAACGAATGGGAGCGGGAGGTCCAGGTGAACCTCTGGGGAGCCATCAACTGCATCCACGCCGTGCTGCCGGGGATGATCGAGAAAGAGGCCGGGGCTATCGTTTGCATCAGCTCCGACGCTGGACGGATGGGCGAGTACCGGGAGGCGGTCTATTCCGCCTGCAAGGCCGGGGTGATCGCCCTGAGCAAATCGGTGGCCAGGGAGACCGGGCGCTACGGATTACGCCTAAACGTGGTGTGCCCCGGGCTGGTAGTTCCTCCAGAAGACGAGTCCATCAGCGAAGAGAGCATGTGGACCGAGATGCGAGGCATCTTCACAGAGGATGTTCGAGAGAAGGTGGAGAGAAATTATCTATTCCGTCGCATGGGTACGGCGCAGGAAGTAGCTAACGCAGTAGTTTTCTTAGCCTCTGACGCGGCAAGTTTCATCACCGGGCAGACACTGAGCGTCAGCGGTGGATATACGATGATGTAAGCTCGGCGTGGGACTGCGATAATACGCACTCCTTCGGCACACCGTTTGTTCAGGGTCGCTGAAGGCCAAGAATAATAGAGGCGGTTTAGGATTTTTATCCCAAACCGCCTCTATATTAGATCAGGATAGAGCTCTGATTTCTTAAAGAGCCGCTACTTGCTCTCGCAAAGATTCCAACTCATCGATCAATTGTGCCTTAGTTTTTCGTTGATCATTCGGGATGGGCTGAGAACCTTTGTTCTCGGCCACCAATTCGAATGCTCGTCGTTCGATCTCAGGCATCAGAGACTGGAGTAAGTTTTCATCCACGTCATTAGCCACCGTTGGGTAACCGGCTCGATCAATCATTTTCCTAATGTTACCGGCTTTGAACTGGTCAATAGTCCACCTCAACGTTTCGCCAGAGGTAGTAGTGTCCCAATATATTCGTATGTCTTGATTCCTAGGGCCGTAGTGATAATGTGGCCCGCTATCAAAGCAATCAAACGCCAGTAATTCCACGTTCTGTCCAGCGATGTCTGTTAACACGTGGATCGCTAAGCCTTCGCTATTTATCTGCGGTAGTAAGCGGTATTCAAGACCGATACGGATGTTACCAACAGCAAATACATCGCTGTCTAGCATTCGCTCGAATTGGTGAGTGACTGTCCGGCGCTCATTGGAAATCAAGTGTCGGCCCTTAGATTCGACTTCTGCTAGAACCGATGCTGACACAGGATAAGCCTTGATCTTGGCGGCTAGTTCATCATAACCAGACCGCTCGACCATAATGGAAAGATTGTTCCTAAGGTTGTCCATAGTCCAACCAAACGGAGTTCCACATGTAGTTTTGTCCAAGAACAGACGGATATTGTGGTTCTCGGGACCGTAATGATAGTGTGGAGCCTGGTCGAAGCAGTCGAACCTTAAGATCTCTGTATCATCACCGTCAATCTTAGAATATACCTGTAAACATAGACCCTGATCATCCATTATCTCTTGCCGGTAGCTCATCGCAAACTCTACTGAGCCGCCGTCTATCGTCGTACTCCCTTTCTCCATGACGTCCCTCCTATTCTTGCCTTTTGCCAAAAAGCACATTCTGATTTTGCATTGTGCCTGGCGGAAGTCTCAAGAATTATAGCATGTGTACAGTACTCCGCAAATGGCCTCAGTTTTGTCCGGCGGCGTGAGCTGGGTTTATACTGAACTGACGCTACGTGCCCTCACACGCCGAATTATCTATTTGCAAAATCTACAACAACCCCTCAGCAACGTTGGAGTTATTAGATTTGGAAATCGGACTTTCGATACCCCGGATACCCGACGTGCCGGGCTTGAGGCGATTTGTTGAGACGGCAGAAGCGTTGGGCTTTGAGTCGGTCTTGGCCGGCGACCATATCGTCCTGCCAACCGAAGGCACCAACCAGTATCCCTACACCAGCGATGGGTCGTTCTCCCGGCCGTCAGACGAACCGTTCCTGGAAACTATGACGTTGCTGGGGTTCCTGGCGGCCTGCACTAGCCGGATCAAGCTGGGCAGCACGGTGATCATCCTGCCCTACCGCAACCCGGTGGTCCAAGCCAAGATGTTCGCCTCGCTGGACGTCCTGACCGGCGGCCGCATGATCTGCGGCGTAGGTGTGGGATGGCTGGAGAAAGAGTTCCAGATATTGGGGTTGGATTACCACCAACGGGGGGCAATGACCGACGAGTTCCTGGGGATCATGCAGGCGCTCTGGAGCCAGCCTAACCCGGAGTTCCACGGCAAGTACTACAGCATCGACGGAATCCAATTCGAGCCCAAACCGGTCCAACAACCTGGGATCCCTGTCTGGGTTGGGGGCCATACCAAAGCGGCCCTGCGCAGAACCGCCAGATACGGCAGTTGCTGGCACACCACACGACAGACACCGGAATTCGTGGCCGAAAACCTCCCCTACCTTCGGGAGCGCGTCGAGAAAGAGGGACGCGCCCAATCTGAGGTCACTGTCTCGCTGAAGCGCAGCCTCCATTTCACCGACATGGGTCTGGGTGAAGGTGGTTACGTGAGAAGTGGCGGCTCTCTGGTGGCCACCACCCAAGAGGTTATCGACGACCTGGGGGCTTGTCAGGAGATCGGGATTGACCAACTGACCTACGACTTCAGGGTGGAGAGCCTGTCTGACTGCATCAAGGTGATGGAGCACGTGGCTGACAAGATTTTGCCGGTGGCCCGGAGGCTGGGGTAGGCTGGTTACGCTACTGATATGGCCCTCTAGAAGCGCGCCCCCACCCTAACTCTCCCCCGCAAGCGGGGAAGGGGACACTGATTGAAATCTGAATCAGGGAGTG
>JAKUQE010000026.1 GCA_022450395.1 Dehalococcoidia bacterium
CAACCCCGGCCGCATTGTGGGAGGCATGTAGTCGCTGATCCAGAAGCCTCACCGCAGGCTGGCCACCCCGAGACCCCGGAGGCTCCCGCGATGTCACGAGGAGGATTCCGCGGCGAGGATATGCCCGCCGAAGCCGACATGTACCGTTGCGTACACTGCGGGCTGTGCCTCAGCGCCTGCCCCACCTACTCCGAGACGTCCCTGGAAACCGAGTCGCCCCGGGGCCGCATCGCATTGATGAAAGCGGTGAACGAAGGCCGGGTTGGCATCAACTCCCTGGTGGTGTCTCACTGGGATCAATGCCTTCAGTGCCGTGCCTGCGAAGCCGTTTGCCCGTCTGGTGTGCCTTACGGCCGGATCATGGAGATGACCCGGGCTCAGGTCCTTTCTCAAGGGCAACAGTCGGCCCGGCTGAGATGGATCAGCCGCTTGTTCCTCAGGGCGGCGCTGCCCAATCCAAAACGGCTCCGTCTGGGGGCTCATTTCATTCGGGCTTACCAACGGATCGGTCTTCAGAGCCTGGTACGCAAAAGCCGGATCCTGCGATTATTGCCGGGACCATTGAGCCATCTGGAGGCTCAGATTCCCACGTTCGACGGACCGTTTTTCGGGCCGAGCAAAACCATATATCCGGCAACCTCGCCAAAGAAACTGACCGTGGGACTTCTTTCCGGCTGCGTTATGCCCCTGATGCAGGGCAGCACGATGGCGGCCACGGTCCGCGTCCTTACCAGGAACGGATGCGACGTGGTCGTGCCCATGGGACAGGGCTGCTGCGGGGCCCTTAACCTTCACAGCGGTGATCTGAAGATGGCGCGCCGGATGGCCCGTATAAACATTGACGTCTTCCTGGCTGCCGGGGTGGACCTGATCGTTACGTCTTCGGCCGGTTGCGGGTCCAACATGAAGGAGTACCAGGACCTATTGGCGGACGACCCTGGCTACGCCGAGCCGGCGCGACGCTTCGCCGAGCTGACGCAGGACGTCACCGAAGTGCTGGTCGATCTTCCATTCGATCCACCGAAGGCGCCGTTGAACCGGAAAGTTACTTACCAGGATCCGTGTCACTTGGTTCACGCCCAGCGTATCTCATCTCAACCCCGCGCCATCCTAAATGCCATCCCTGGTTTGGAGTTGGTGGAGATGGAGGAGTCTTCAAAGTGCTGCGGTGGGGCGGGGATATATTCGGCGGCGCAGCCTGAATTGTCGGCCAAGATTCTCGGTACCAAGATGGGCCATATCGCCGCCACCGGCGCCAGCCAAGTGATCACTGCCAATCCTGGCTGCATGGTGCAGATCGAGCAGGGGCTTCGTCAGATGGGAACGCCGGCTAGGGTGCTCCACGTGGTGGATATTTTGGACGAAGCGTATCGGGAGGAGCAGCCGCCGGGGCGCTCTTAGGTCGAACTGTCGAATGACGCCAGGTCTCGCTGGGCAGCGGACAGGCTGGCGCCGTGAGCCACTTCATAGCCTAGTCCTGAAAGCGTCAATTCCAGGGCCGACAGAAGAGAGAACACGTTAGTTTCCCTGGCCCCATCACCCATCAGGCCGATGCGCCAAGCCTTGCCGCGAAGGTCCCCCAGCCCGCCGCCAATCTCGATGTTGTAATCGTTCAGCAACGTCCGCCGGACTGCCGCGTCATCTACTCCTTCAGGCACCACTGCGGTGGTTAAAGGATTGAGGCGGTACTCCGGGTCGGCCAGCAAAGCGATGCCCATCGCTTCTAGACCTGCCCTGAGGGCCGAGGCTACCCGGGCGTGGCGCTTGATGCGGGGCTCCAACCCTTCCTCCATCAACATCCTGAGGGCTTCCCGCAATGCGTAGGTCATGGATATGGGTGACGTGTGGTGATAGGCGCGAGTCTGGGACCAATAGGTTTCCAAGTCCTTCACGTTGAAGTAAAAGCTCTGCACTTGGGACTTGCGGGAGTTGATAACCTCCATGGCCCGTGGTCCAAAGCTGATGGGGGCCAATCCCGGAGGAGCGCCCAAGCATTTCTGGCTGGCGCCGTAGGCCACGTCGATGTCCCAATCGTCCATCCGTACGTCATGGCCACCTAGGGAGGTAACCACGTCCACGATTATCAGTGCCCCCTTGCGGTGGACCAGATCAACCATCTCTTGCAGGGGAGTCAACACGCCGGTGGAAGTTTCCGCGTGGACCATACCCACTGCCTTGACGTTGGGGTGTTTGTCCAGTTCGGCCGCCAGAGTGTCCAGGTCCGCGGGCTTGCCCCAGGGCGAGTCCACTATGTGAACTTCGGCCCCGCAACGCGCCGCGATATCGGCCAGCCTGTCTCCGAAGAAACCGTTGCGGCAGACGACCATGGTGTCCCCGCGCTCCAGGACGTTGGCGCAGGCGGCTTCCATGGCGCCGGTGCCGGTGGATGACAGGGGCAGGGTCATGAAATTCTCGGTGTGAAAGACCTCCCGGAGCATGTCCCCAACTTCGTCCATCACCTGGAAGAACTCCGGGTCCAAGTGGCCCACGACGGGAAGGGTCATGGCGTGGAGCACCCGGGGGTGGACGCTGCTGGGGCCGGGACCCAGTAAGAGTCTGGGGGATGGCTGTAATTCGTTTAGATAAGACCTATTCACACCGTTTCTCCACCTATTGGGATATGGAATCAGTCGCGCTTTTGACTGATTCCTTGATACAGCTTAGTCCACCACTGTTCGTTTGTCACTCCGGTGTGTCGCGTTTTAGGGCGAGTCTAGAGACAAACTGCCGTGTTGATCCGGCGCTGTTTTGGGCTCCTGAGCTTTGGGGCATCGTATTTGGGTGCATCGCCCGTTTTCGGGGGTGACAACCCTAAAGAACGGCCGAATTTCCGCCGTCGATGTTAACCGCGATGCCTGTTAGATAGCTGGCCCGGTCCGAGGCTAAGAAGGTTATAACGTCGCCCGCTTCCTCGGCTTCGCCCATCCGGCCCAGAGGGACTCCCCGGCCGCGTACCGATTCGGCCCAAACTTCCTCGATGGTCGCGTTGGCGTTAGCCGTCTGCATTCGGTCCAACCGTCTTTCCGCCTGGCCGCTCTTGATCAGGCCGATGCACACGGTCGTTACCAGGATATTGTCCTTGGCCAAGTCCCGCGAAAGTCCCTTGGTGATCGCTTGGCCCGCCGCTCGGGAGATGGAAGTGGGCATGGACGCCGCGCCGGGAGTCCGGCCGCCCAGGTTGGTGACGTTGATGATACGGCCCCCGCCCACTTTGCGCATCTCGGGGACCACCGAACGGATGAATCGGACCGCTCCCCAAACCTTCAGATCGAAGTCGAATTCCCACTCGTCATCGGTAACTTCTTCGAATGACTTGGCCATGGAAGCTCCGGCATTGTTCACCAGAATGTCTACCCGCCCGAAATTGTCGAGGGCGGTCTTCACTACCCGATCGGCGATTTCGTGGTCGCTCACGTCTCCCACCACCGGAATCGCGATGCCTTCGGTGGCGGTCTTGATGTCCTGGCAGGCTTCATCCAGCACGTCCGCCCGCCGGGCTACCAGAATCACTCGGGCCCCTTCTCTAGCCATGCTCAAGGCCGCCGCCTTGCCGATGCCGTAGCTGCCGCCGGTGATGATGGCGACTTTATCCTGCAATCCCATATCCATGATCCAAACTCCTTATGTGACGAATCAAGTTGAGCGGGGCACATTATAACAATATGCCCCGTCCCGTCCAACCGTGGGTTCTTTTTATATCTCTATCCCACTGGCTTTGGCCACTATATCGATGTCTTTGTCGCCCCGTCCGCTGAGACACACCAGGATGATGTGGTCTTGGCTAAGTTCCCCGGCCAATTGGCTGGCGTAGTAGATAGCGTGGGAAGACTCCAGGGCCGGAATGATTCCCTCGGTGCGGCACAGGAGGTGGAATCCCTCCAAGGCCTGGGAGTCGGTGACCTCCGAATATTCGGCCCGGCCCGAATCTTTAAGGTAGCTGTGCTCCGGTCCGACTCCGGGATAGTCCAATCCGGCGGAGATACTGTGGGTCTCGTTAACTTGGCCATGCTCGTCCTGGAGCAAGTAGGACATGGAGCCGTGCAGCACGCCGGTCCGGCCGGCGGTAAGGGTAGCCGAGTGCTTTTTGCTGTCGATCCCTTCTCCGCCAGCCTCTACTCCACGTAGTTTTACTCCCTCATCACCGACGAAGGGATGGAAGGTCCCGATGGCGTTGCTGCCTCCTCCGACACAGGCCACAACGTAGTCCGGCAAGTGTCCGGCGGCTTCCAACACCTGGCTCCTCGCCTCGCGGCCTATCACCAATTGAAAGTCCCGAACCAGCATGGGGTAAGGATGAGGACCGACCACGCTGCCGATAAGATAGTGGGTGGTGTCGACGTTGGTGACCCAGTCTCGGATGGCCTCGTTTATGGCGTCTTTCAACGTCCGGGTGCCCGACCCCACGGAGATTACCTCGGCCTCCAGCAGCCGCATCCGGTAGACGTTCAGAGACTGCCTCCGGATGTCTTCCTCTCCCATGTAGACGATACATTCCAGTCCCAGCATGGCGCAGGCGGTGGCCGCGGCCACTCCGTGCTGCCCCGCGCCGGTTTCGGCGATGATCCGCTGTTTTCCCATGTGTTGGGCCAAGAGGGCCTGACCCAGGGCGTTGTTTATCTTGTGAGCGCCGGTGTGGGCCAGGTCTTCCCGCTTCAGGTATATACGGGCGCCGCCGCAGTGGCGGCTCAAGTTCTCGGCGTGATACAGAGGAGTTGGCCGGCCGGCGTAGGTACGAAGCAGATGTCCCAGCCGGTCCTGGAACTCCTGATCTTCTTTGACCTCCCGGTAGGCCGTTTCCAGCTCTTCCAGGGCGGCCATCAACGTCTCCGGAACGAACTTCCCGCCAAAGTCCCCAAAGCGGCCCCTTTCGTCGGGCAGGCTTGTCTGATTTTCTACGACCATTGGAATACCTCGGGTTTTAGCTTTCGGCTATCAGCGGTCAGCCTTCAGCTCTTTAAGACTGAGCGCTGCTTTGCGATGGATATGAAGTCCCTCATTTTATCGTGGTCTTTGTTTCCGTTGGTTTCTACACCGCTGGACACGTCAACGCCCCAGGGTCCCACGGTGGTCACGGCCTCGGCCACGTTGTCCGGAGACAGTCCTCCGGCCAGGATGAACGAGTTTCCTGACTCGGCCACGGCGGCGGCGATGCTCCAGTCGAAGCTCTCTCCGGTCCCTCCCTGTAATCCCTCGACCAGCCGGTCTAGGGTGACCAGGAAGCCGCTCTCCCGGTAGGATGTCATCTTCTTGACCAGTTCTCTATGGGGCTCTGGAGACGACGGCGACTGGGGGACGTGCACCACCTTGATCACTTCGGCTTTAGTATCGCTGCAATAGTCCAGGGATTCGGTCCCGCACAGTTGGGCCATGTCCAAGTTGCAGGTCTCGATGGTGTGGATCACTTCTTCAAGAGGCTGGTCGGCGAATAGCCCCACTACCCTGGGAATTTCGCCTGGACCACTCTTTAGGCCTTCGACCAATTTTCGGGCTTCATCCAATTCCAATCGCCGGCGCCGGCCGGGAACGAACACCAAACCGATAAAGTCGGCGCCGGCCTGGGCGGCCACTTGAGCGTCAGAGAGCGTCCGTATGCCGCAGATCTTGACCTTGGTTACGGCTTGGGTCATGGCTTTGCCGGCGAGACGGCCTGGCCCGCCAGCTCCCGGACTTTTCCGGCGACATCGTCTGACGTAACCAGGGCTTCTCCCACCAAGACCGCGTTGACGCCGCACCCGGCCAGTTGCGTTAAGTGATCTGGCTGATGGATACCGCTCTCGCTGACGACGATTTTCCCCTTGGGCGCCAGGGGCGCCAAACGCTCGGTCACCGCCAGGTCGGTTTTGAAAGTGCGGAGATCCCGGTTGTTGATGCCGATGATTCCGGCCCCGGCGTTGGCCGCGATCTCCATCTCTTGTTCGTCGTGGACCTCTACAAGACAGTCCATGCCCAGTTCCGACGCTATCTCCAGGTATTCGTTTATCTGTGACGGTGACAAGATGGCCACGATGAGCAGTATGGCGTCGGCTCCAGCGGCCCTGGCTTCGTAGACCTGGTATGGGTCGAAAATGAAGTCTTTGCGCAACACCGGGGCGGTTCGGGAAGCTCCGGCGTGTTTGATCTGGGCTATGTGCTCCAACTCGCCCTGAAACCGAGGGTCAGTAAGCACCGAGATAGCCGCCGCTCCGTTGCTGGAGTAGATGTCCGCCAGCTCCACCGGGTCGAAGTTGGGGCGAAGCAGCCCCCGGGACGGCGAGGCTTTCTTGACCTCGGCGATGAGTTGAACCCCCCCAGCCCCCAACGGCTCCGCCAACGACAAGGCTTTCGGTTGGGCGGCGATGGTTTTCTTCAGATCGGCCAAGGATACGGCCAACTTTTGTTGGGCCAGTTCCTGGGTCTTAGCGGCTACAATTTCGTCAAGGATGTTAGGCATTTATGGAAGCGTAACCTCCGATTCTTCAATCAGGCTGGTTATTGAGCTAAAAAGGAAATCGCGGGCTCCCTGAATCTCTAGTAATACGGGCTTCCCCTGTTTAGAGAAATGGGTGATTATGCCCTCGCTCTCCTCGGCATGATCGAAGGGATCGTCCGAAAGCCGTATCGAAAGTATGTCCACGTCCCGGCTATATTTAACTTTCATATCTGCTACGCCTTCCAGCATATAAAGTCACCACTGTAATCACGTTTGTCTCTTCATATGCCACCCTGATGATGTGTTCATCATCAAGGGCTGCTTGCGCGATCAATCGCCCAGAAAATCCGGGTACAATTTGTTGGGGCTGGTGTAATGCGCTGACTATCGAATCCTCCGAATCCTCGTCTACAATGAATCCTTGGTTTTGGATTAGCTTAAGTTTATCTCTTGCGTGGGCAGTCCACTGTACCGGTTTCACGTGGCATGTTGTCTCAACCGCTGGGTCACCTCAATCATCTGATCCAGCTTGGCAATAGCGGCTCCGCTGTCGATGATTCCGGCCGACATCTCGACTCCCTGGCGTATGGTTTCCGCCTTGTCGCCGACCATCAGGACGCCGGCGCTGTTAAGCAGCACCATGTCCCGGACCGGCCCCTGCTCTCCTTGGAAGAGCCTCCGCATGGTGGCGGCGTTTTCTTCTTTGCTCCCTCCGCGGATGGCCTCTATCGGTGTCTCGGGCAGGCCGGTGTCCTCCACCCGTAGAGTCCACTCCTCAACCTGTCCTCCCCGTACTTCCCATACGGAGGTATCGCCTGAAAGGGAAATCTCGTCCAATCCCCCGGCGCCGTGAACGATCATGGCGTGGTGGGAACCCAAGAGCCCCAGAACCTCGGCCATGATTCCGCCAAGCTCCGGGAAAGCCACGCCTAGTAGCTGAGTCTGGGCTCCCGCCGGGTTGGTCAACGGACCCAGGATATTGAAAACGGTACGGATCCCGATCTCCCGGCGCACTGGGCCGGCGTGACGCATGGCCGGGTGGAAGGCCGGAGCGAACATGAACCCGACGCCCACTTCGTTGATACACTGGGCCACCGAGACCGGTGAGAGCTCGATCTGGACTCCCAAGGCCTCCAGGACGTCGGCGCTGCCGCAGGACCCCGAGGCGGCCCGATTACCGTGCTTGGCTACCTTGAGCCCCGCGCCCGCCGCGATAAATGCGGTGGCGGTGGAAATGTTGAAAGTGTTCTTGCCGTCGCCTCCGGTGCCGACGGTGTCTACCAGTTCGCCGTCCACCTCCACTCTCAGGGCCATCTCCCGCATCACCCTGGCCATGCCGGCGATCTCCTGGGTGGTCTCTCCCTTCAAAGCCAGGGCGGTTAAAAACGCGCCCAGTTGGGCCGGCGTGGCCTCACCCTCCATGATCTCCCGCATCACCGAGGACGCCTCTTCCATGGTGAGTGACTGGCCGGAAACGACTGCGGCGATGGACTCTCTGATCATTTATTCGGCTCCCTGAATCAAGCGAGTCGGCGCCAAAGCCAGTTCACCGGTTGCACTAAGTTTCAATTTGAAGCATCCGGAGTTGCTCAGCAGGTACCCGTTCGCTTAGATTAAGAATCTCAACACCGACCACTTTCCCTTCGGCGTTGAAGTCCAAAATAACGCCGGGTTTCACCTCTTCCGATTCTCCGATCTCGGAATCGTCAAGCCGGAGATACAGCGCGTCGCAGTCTTTGTCTAATCTGAGTCTCATAGTGGCATCCTCAAGCGGCGGTCGAAGAAAAACGTAATAACTCGGTTGGGTGTAGCGCGGGGATTGACTATCACACGAAAGGTACGAGGGCCGAATTCATGGTACTCCTTAATGTAGTGGACGTTGTTGTCTGCCCCAATCTCAGTATGATCAGGAGATTCCAGGGCGAGCATCACCCACTCCCGAGGGATGTTCCTCTCTTCGAGCATTTTTATCGCATGATTAGAGAATTCGAAATCGGACGACAGCAATTACGCAGCCGGGTCGCTGTTATTTTCTTCGATCATAGCTAGAACCTTTCTGGAAGTAGCGACATAATCGACTAGCGAACTCGGAGCCATCCTCTCAAGTTTATCACGGCCCGAGTCATGCTAACCCGCCTATCCATGCCTCTCCACCCGGTCCAAAAAGTTTTGCAGTAGCGCCTTGCCGTCGGGGGTCATGATGGATTCGGGGTGGAACTGGACCCCTTCCACCGGGTATTCCTTGTGGCGCAGACCCATGATTAACCCCCTATCTGTCCAGGCGGTGACCTCCAAACAGTCTGGCAGAGAATCTTGGTAAACCACCAGCGAGTGGTAGCGGATGGCTTCAAAGGGCTGGGGCAGTCCTGCCAAGACTCCCTGGCCGTTGTGGTGGACCATGGACGTCTTGCCGTGGCGAATCTCGTCGGCCCGATCTACTTTTGCTCCATAAACGTGGCCGACGCATTGGTGGCCCAAGCAGACTCCCAAAACGGGCAGCTTAGGTCCGAAATGACGGATCACGTCGTTGGAGATGCCGGCCTCTAAGGGAGTCGACGGTCCCGGAGAGATGATTATTCCCTGGGGGGACATGGCTTCAATGTCTTCCAGAGTCGTTTTGTCGTTGCGCACCGTCACCACGTCGGCGCCCAGTTCGGACAGGTATTGGTACAGGTTATAGGTAAAACTGTCGTAATTGTCGATCATCAACAGCATCAGAAAATCTCCACGAACTCCAACCAGTTACCGTCGGGGTCTTGGGCGTAGCAGGCCTTCATCGACACGTTACCATTACCGTCGTACTGAGCCGCCGGAGGGTTGTTGTATCTCAGGCCCTTCTGGGACGTTTCGGTGTAGAACCGGTCCAGGTCGTCGACGAAAAAAGCCAAGTGGGCGGCCCCCAGGTCGTTCCGCTCTACCCCTCCCGGGCCGCTGGCCGGCGAAAAGTATTGGACCAACTCCAGTTTGTGGCCTTCTCCTTTATCCAAAAACGCGCGGTCGATATGCGCTCCGGGAAAGGCCAAGACCTGCTCGACGAACTCACCTTGACGTTCGATTCGATCACCCATCTGCATGCCCAGCACTTCGGCATAGAACCGGGCGGATGTTTCCAGGTCTTTGACCACGAATCCTGTGTGGTAGAAGGATTTCAACATCGGATCACCTCCTGATGAATGGTGTTTGGGTTAGTCCCGGCCCTCGGCCAGGTCGATGGCTCTCTGCAATGCCCCCGCCTTATGCTGGGTCTCCAGGTACTCGTCTTCGGGGACGCTGTCGGCCACGATACCGCCGCCGGCCTGGATGTACATCACCCCGTCCTTGTAGATGCCGGTGCGCAGTATCAGGGCGGTGTCCATGTTCCCGGAAAAGCTGAAGTAGCCCACGGCGCCGCCGTAGGGACCGCGCCTCTCTCCCTCCACCTCGGCGATGATCTCCATGGCCCGGATCTTGGGAGCGCCGGAAACCGTCCCTGCCGGGAAGCAAGAACGAAGGGCGTCGTATACGCTGAGTTCAGGTTTCAGCTTGCCCTCCACGTGGGACACCAGGTGCATCACGTGAGAGAACCGTTCCACGTCCATCAGTTGGGTGACGTTAACCGTTCCGGTGACGCAGACCCGGCCGATGTCGTTTCGGCCCAGGTCCACCAGCATGATGTGCTCGGCCCGCTGTTTTTCGCTGTTCTTCAGTTCAGCCTCAAGAGCGTTGTCCTCCTCTGGGGTTTTGCCCCTGGGGCGGGTTCCAGCTATCGGATGCGTTGCGGCGATACCATCCTGAACTTGTACCACTGTTTCGATGGCCGCGCCGACGATCTGGAATCCGTCCAGGTCAAGGTAGTACATGTAAGGCGATGGGTTGATGCTGCGCAGGGACCGGTACACTTGGAAGGGGTGAGCCTCGGTCTTCCGGGAGAACCGCTGGGAGTTAACTACTTGGATAACGTCTCCGGCATAGATGTACTCAATACATTTTTCCACTACATTGTTGTACTCGTCTTTGGTGAAGTTGGACGTTGCTTCCACCGGTGTTGATACGGTGGCTGGACCTTGTAGCTCAGGCGGCAGGTCCAAAGGTTGGCCTAACCTCTTTACCAAGTCGTCGATCTTTCGAGTCGCCTCGGCGTAAGCTTTGTCTATGTCTCCGTCGAGATGGACGTGGCTCACCACTTTGATGTCGTGTCGTATGTGGTCGAAGATAACCAGTGTGTCGACAAAGGTGAACACCGACTCGGGCAGGCCCTGCGGGTCCGCGGGCATGAGGGGCACGCGGGGTTCGAAATAGCTGATGGTGTCGTAAGCCAGGTAGCCCACCGCTCCGCCATGAAATCGGGGGAGACCGTCCACCGGGACTATCCGGTACTTATCCATCTCAGCTTGCACCAACGTCAGCGGGTCAACTTGGCCATCGGGCTGCCCCGGCCCAGTCTTTACCACGTGGTAGGGGTCGGTACCGATAAAACTGTATCGGCCCAGCCGTTCGCCACCGGATACACTTTCCAGCAGGAAGGAGTAAGGCCCCCGAGCCACCTTCAAGTAGGCCGAAACCGGTGTTTCTAGGTCGGCGTTGATGGACCGGTACACAGGTACTAAATTGCCCCGACTGGCCAGGGACTTGACCTCTTCCAGCGATGGTTGGTACATGGGTCTGCACCTACTTCCTTCTATCTAAGTGCGTCTCTAATCCGATGTCTCTATGCCGCGCCGCGTGGAGAAAAACAACACGCCTTGCTTTACTTGGTTCGGGTCCAGACCGCGACGGCGGACTTCTTCCGCCAGCCCGGTAAAGAACTTGAAACGGGTTTCCCCCCCGGCGGCGGCGGAGGCCGCGGTGCTGGCGGCTACCCGGAACTCTTGCTGAGTGAAACCGGGGATATTTGTCAGCAAAGCCTCCAATTCCTCGGGCCACCAGAACTCCATGGCGCCATTGTCCCTGGCCAACTTCTGGAACGCTTGGGAAGCCGGACTGCGGTCCGCCATGCAGGGTATTATCGCCCGGAAATATCCGCCGGGTTTCAGTACTTTCCGTACCTGCTCCAAGAGGGGTTGTATGGCGAAGCGGGGCAGCTCCTGCAACAGGTTCAGGCTGGTGGCTAGGTGGAAGCTGCCGTCTTGAAAAGGAAGCCCGTCCAGAGAGTTGCCCTGTACAAGGGACGCCACGCTATCGGCCCGGACCCGCGCCAGAGACAACATCTCCGGGGACAGGTCCAATCCCGCCAACACGCCAACGCCGCCGATCTGCCGATGGGCTTCCAGCAGCAGCTCGCCACTGCCGCATCCCAGGTCCAACAAACGCTGGCCGGGACTTAGGGGCTCCAAGGCCCACTGGATGCGCCGAACCAACGATTCAGCGGAGACGAACCGTTGCCGGTCCTCGTCGTAGGAACGGCTATATTCCCGGTAGATCGCCTGTTTCAGCTCCACGTATTCGGCGCTGTTTATGGTGCTCATGATTCCCCGGACTCTCAATTTTGGGCAATAAAAAACCCATCCCCAAGGGACGGGTCTGAACCGCGGTACCACCCTATTCGCCAACCTTGCTCCCGGAAAGTAGACGGAGCGTGGCCAACTTCTCAACCGGCGGGGGAGCCCTGGTCTACGTAGCTCCCGTGCCGCGGACCTCTAACGGTGTCCAACCGTCCCGGCCTAGCGACGGCCCGCCGGAATCATCGATCCCGTAGCGCCGCTGATCGGCCTGCAGCTCCGGGGTCCATTCGTGCTTCCGCGCCTGGCGCCGGCTCTCACCTAACCCGGCTCTCTGGGCCTCGCTTGAAGCCTACTAGTCCCCTTCTCAGCCTTTTTATATTCGATTGTTACGAATCGAGTATAGGTCGCTGGCGCTTGTGGTGTCAAGCGGCGGGATATTTTGGCAACGAGGTTGCTGGCCCCTTAAACCGTCCCCTCCCCAACCCGCCGCGCTCCGCCGGTTGGGCTTCGTCTGGACCTGGCCAGGGTGGGGAGGTGTAGCAGAGGAAGCGCAGCGGGGCGGCGTCTTCGGCGCTGAACTGGAACCGCCAGCCGGTGGGTATGGTTAGGGCGTCGCCTGGGCCTACCCGGACCGGCTTGATGGCGGCTGATTCACCGCTCGGAGGACATCGCCACACTTGGCCTAGGCCTTCCAAAACGTACCAGATCTCCTCCACCGTTTGGTGCCAAACCGGGCGGGAGACCTGTCCTGCGGGCAAAGTCACTTCGCACAGGCTGGCCTTGGTGGCTGCGTGGCGGGCATCGACCAGGAGCCGTATCTCGGAGCCGTCGGGAGCGGTGGCGTCGGGGTGGTGAGACCGTTGGGACAGCGGCGGGGCGGTTGGTGATGCGGGTTGGGTCATGTTTTGCTCCTAGGGAACCAGTCCTTCTCCCGCCAGATTCCAGTAGGGGAGGATAAGGAAGACCACCGCGATGGCTATCGCCGTCATGATCAGGCCGAACCGGAAGACCTCTTGGGACTTGATATCAGCCCGCTGGAAAATGAAAACGCTGGCGGTGCTGCCCGCCGGATAAAAGACCACGGCGTCGCCGACTACCACGACCGTCAGGCCGCAGACCAGGGGGTTCAGGCCCAGGGATTGGCCGGTGGACATGGCAACCGGTATCAGGAATGCCAGATAACCGGATATGTTGGGCATCATCAATCGCACGAAGGCCGATGCTCCGGCCAAGGCAAGAAGCAACAAGTAAGGCGAGCCTCTTAAGCCTCCCACGCTCCCGACCAAGGTATCGGCGAACCAGGCGGCGGCCCCGCTGGCCACCAGAGCTTGGGCCAGCGACAGGGAAGTCGCGATGACGAAAAAATTGCTCCAGCCCAGGTTCTGCTCGAAGTCTCGCCAGGACAGCAGACCGATACCGGGAAGCAGGATGATTCCCATGGCGATCAATGCGGGCACCGCCGGCGGCAGACCGTGGGCGAAGTCGGTGAACCACAAGAGAGCGGTACCCAAGGCTATCGCCGCCGCTTTTTTCTCGGCCAGGCTCATCGGCCCCGTTTGCAGCAGGTTTCCCACAGGAGCAGGCTTCAGATCGAAGCCCGACCGGTAGAAGAAGAACAGGGCGATCCCGCCAAAGAACAATATGGTGTAGAAGGGCATGGCCATCAATACGAACCACCGGGTCCAGGAAAAGTCGCCCAGCAGGGACGAAGCCACCACCGGGGTGATTCCGCCTGCCAGTAAGGCCGTGGAGCCCAACCGGTTCAGGGAGCCCATGGCCATCATCACCGATTTGCTCAAAGGCGATTCCCGGGGGATCTGCCAGTGGGCCATCACCTGCTCGTAGACGTGGACCATGATTACGCCCCTGGTGCTGGCCGAGGGCAGAGCGAAGGTCAACGCGGCGAAGGACACCAACATCTGCACGTACAGCAAGCGGGGGCTGCCGCCGGCCAACTGGATGAGGTAAACCGCCATCCGCTCGGCCAGGCCCGATCGTTGGACCGCCAATCCCAGGGTGAGTATCCCCACTAGAAAGTAGGTAACCGGCTGTCCGAAGCCGTAAAGGGCCTCTTCAACGCCGGGGACGCCTTTTACCAAGACCAGGAGTACTATGCCGACTATGCCAGTCACGGCGATGGGCACGGTTTCGGTGGCCCAAAGGACCACCGCCAGGGCCATCACCGCCAAGGCCCGCTGACCCTGGGGCGTCAGACCGTCGGGCGTGGGAGCCAGAAGAACGGCCCCGAACACCGCGATAGGTGGGATTACCTTTAGGGCTAATTTGGCCGGAGTGAAGGTGATGGCGTCTTGGGTTTGGGTCAAGGATGACCAGCCTTTTGATTGGGCTCAAACAAGACCCCCACCTCGATTACATCGGGGCGGGGGCCGGATTGTCGAGCTATGGGATGTTAATCGTATCGGCTTACGATCGTTGGGTCCGATCGTGGGATTTGATCGTCGGGGTTCTTGGACGTTTTATGAGGCTAAGGGTTTACGTCCCTTCCGTTCCAGGAAGTCTTTGAAGCCTTCTTCCACCGACAGGCCCGCGAACCGCCCCTTGCGTCCACTGACCTCGTTGCGGAACTGCTCCTCCAGGGGTAGCCCGGTGTGCTCCAGCAACATCTGTTTGATGTTGGCCACGCCTTCGCTGCGGTTCTTGGCGATCCCGGCGGCAACTTCCACCGACTTGTCGATCAACTGCTCCGAAGGTACCAGGTGATTTATCAGGCCGATGTGGTATGCCTCGTCGGCGAACACCTCGCGCCCGCTATAGAGCAACTCCTTGACTCTGGGCCAACCGACCATCGTGGGCAGGCTCCAGGTAGCGTTCATCTGGCCGTAGTTCACCGCCAGGAATCGGAAACTGGATTTTTCGCAGCCGATCAGAAAGTCCAAAGAGGTCGCCATAACGGTGCCGCCGCCGTAGCAGAGGCCGTTGATCGCCCCAATCACCGGCTTGGTGCAGGTTGCCAGGTGCCAGGTATAGCCGGTTCGGAGGGCGGTGAACTTCTCTCGGTCTTCGTCAGCAAGCTCCCTGTTTTCGTGGATATCGGCCCCGGCGGAGAAAGCGCGGTCGCCGGCGCCGGTGAGGATGATGGCGCCCACGCCGTCGTCCTGCTCCATCTGGGTTATCGCTTCGTCCAATTCGGTGACTAGATTGAGGTTCAGCGCGTTGAGGACCTCTGGGCGGCTCAACGTAATGATGGCTACCCGGTCCTGTTGGTCGATGGCAATGGACTCGTAACTCATATGACCCCTACTCCTCTTACTCTAGCGGTTTTTGGACCCCGTCCACCGCCCTACGGCATCGCCAGTAATCATAAATCACCGGCAGGTTCAACGCAAATTGAAGGGCGCGGTATCTGGCTTGCGGGTTGGGAGCGATCTATCACGAACACTGGGGCCGATTCCCTTCTCAATGTTGATCAAGACGATGGGTGAAAGAACTGTGCTACACGTCACACCGGAGGTGAGTCATCGGTCATGGTTCAAAATTGGCCACAAGGTTTAACTAGATGAATAGCCGCAAAGACCCAAGATTGAATAAAGAATGCGGATCAAAGGTGAGAAGCATGTTGTGTCTACTGAAGAATTGCCGGAAATGCAATGGAGACCTGGTGTTGGATGGGGAGGAGTGGCGTTGTTGGCAATGTGGACAGTATTGCTATCCGATCATCGAATCTCTGGACCAACGGGAGGAACCACCAAACCCCAGCCTGGCGGCGGCGATCGGAGAGATCATGCCCAGCCCGAGGAAGACCAGGGTGCGCCGTTCGCCACGGAACCTTAACTCCCGCATCGTGGCCCGGGACCGCAGCGACAGCCGCTGGTGGGAGCGAAACCGGGATGTGGTCAAGTATCTGGACCAGGGCCTTAGCGTACGGGAGATCTCGATCCTGGTTTCCCACGGGGAGCGGCAGGTCCGGATAATCCGGGAACGCCTCCACGATCTGCGGACCAATAACTCTGAAGGGGAAGCCTTGGCCGCCGTCGCCTGACCAGCCCGTTGCGGAATGGGACTTCCCCTAGTATTCTTTCATTCAAGGTCGCTCTCCCAACCAGAGCGGCCTTCTTTAAAGCGGCCCTCCCGCCCAGTCTGTGCCGGGCGCTTCTTTCGGCGCCGCCCAAATTCCCTCCGCAGGAAAACGTTAATGTCTCAGATCGAGGTCCCGGCCGGGGGCTTCACCCAGCGGTTAGTTCGATTTGCCCTGGAGCACTCCTTGGGCGGGATGCCGTCCCCGATCAAGGATGTCTCCATAAATATGATGATCAACGCGGCGGCTGCTGCTTTGGCCGGGGCAGGGCAACCGGAGAGCCTCACCATTACCCGATTCGTTCAGGAAATTGGCGGCAACGGCAAGTGCACCGTGATCGGCATGGGATTGCGCACCTCCCCGGTGAACGCCGCTCTAGCCAACGGCGCGATGATCCACCTACTGGACTTCGACGACGAGATCCCCGGCCTGGGTATCCACCCCAGCAGCGTTATTTTCCCGGTAGTTATGGCCCTGGCCGAGATGAATGGCGATACCGGCCGGGACGTGCTGAACGCCTTCGCGGTGGGATGTGAGATAACCGGCAAGCTCAGGAGGATGTTAGGACCGCCGGACCCCCTGGGTCGGATTGCCACCGTGGATGGGATCGCCGGAGCGGTGGGCGCCGCGGCTGCCGCAGGCCGGTTGTTAGGACTGGACCAAGACCGGATGGAGAGCGCCTTGGGGTTAGCTTGCGATGGCGCCGGAGGGATCCAAGCCGGTTTCGCTTCTCCCAGCCGGGCCTTGGGGAACGGCCGTGCGGCGATGGCCGGCATGTCCGCGGCGTTGTTGGCGGAGAAGGGATTCATCGGTCCACGGCAGGCCATCGAAGGACCCGGTGGACTGTTGGACCGCTTCAGCACCGGCAACGCCGCCGATCAGGACGAAGCACTTTCCCGGTTGGGGGATCCATACGAGGTCCTACAACCTGGCATCATATTGAAGACCTATCCATGTCATTCGGCCGGCCATAGCGCCATCGAAGCTACGTTGCAGCTTGTTCAGCAATATCAATTCCAGCCCAACCAGGTTGAGTCGGTCAAGGTAGAGGCGCCGGAGGCTTCGTTGCGGGCCCTGCCGTTTTCCCATCCCGTCGATGGATGGGAGGCCAGGTCGAGCTTGAACTATGTGGTGGCCTCAACTTTGCTGTTTGGTCAACCCCTTCTCGAGCAGTTTACCGATACCGCGGTTCAAGACGCGGCGGTGCGCGAGATGTTGGACCGGGTGACGGTGGTTCTGATGGAACCTGATAGGCGATCCCGCCAGGACTCGGGTCGGCTGGCGTCGTTGAGTTGTGATGTAAGCCTATGGATAGGAGGCGGCCAGGAGATCAGCCACCGGGTGGAGTATGCCCGGGGTTTCCCAGAGCTTCCCCTGGAGCCGGATGAGTTGGACGCCAAGTTTCTCTACTGCAGCCGCTACATCTTGCCGCCAGACCATATAGACGGCGCCATCGGGCAGTTCCGGAACTTGGAGGACGTTGAGGACGTTACCGGGTTGGCCTCTATCTTGGGAGGGTGAAATCCCCCCAACCCCCCTTTACGAAAGGGGGGCTTTGCGTGTTGCGGTTGACCTCCTTCGTGTTCTCTGCGTCACCGTGATGTGGCTGTTTAGATAATACGATGTACGTTATTGTGGGATAGCTGAAATCCCCCAACCCCCCGTTACGAAAGGGGGGCTTTGCGTGTTGGGGTTGACCTCCTTCGTGTTCTCTGCGTCACCGTGCTGTGGCGGTGAAACTGTCACCATTATTCGATCTGATGTACGCTGTCACCCGGACAAAGTTGAAATAGAAGATTTCAGGAGGACCGGTATGAAAGCGGTAAGAGCCCATGAGATAGGCGGTCCCGAAGTGCTGCGCTATGAGGATGTGCCTAGTCCGGAGCTGGACCCGGGGCAGGCGCTGGTGGATATACGGTCCATCGGGGTTAACTACACCGATGTGTCCAGCCGCAAAGGGATGAATCCCCCAGCCAACTTTCCCTGGACGCCGGGCCGGGAGGCGGCGGGAGTGGTCACCGCCGTGGGCGAAGGTGTCACCGAAGTCGCCGTGGGCGACCGGGTGGCTTACGCCATGCACACCGGTTCCTACGCCGAGCAGGCCGCCGTCCCTTCCTGGCTCCTGGTGGGACTGCCGGATCAGATGGACTTCGCCACTGGCTCGGCGGCGATGCTGCAGGGAATGACCGCCCACTTTTTGGTGTTCGGAATCACCCGCTTGAACCCCGGAGACCGCGCTCTGGTCCATGCCGGCGCCGGAGGCATGGGACTGCTACTCATCCAGATGTTGAAGCGACTGGGGGCCGAAGTTTTTACCACCGTGTCCACTGAATCCAAGGCGCAACTGGCCAAAGACGCCGGCGCCGATAATGTGATCTTGTACACCCAGCAGGACTTCGAAGAAGAAGTCAAAAAGGCCACCGGGGGCGAGGGTGTGCGCATCGTCTACGACGCGGTCGGTCAGACTACCTTCGAAAAGGGTTTGAACTGTCTGGGGCGGCGGGGTTATATGGCGCTGTATGGACAAGCCAGCGGCCCGGTGGGTCCCTTCGATTCCGGCGCGATACGCAACGGCTCCTGTTTCCTGACCAGACCCAGCCTAGGCGACTATACCGCCACCAGGGAGGAGTTGCTTCAAAGGGCCAACGAAGTGCTGGGGTGGGTGGGATCCGGGGAATTGAAGCTGCACGTAAGCCAGACTCTGCCGTTGGAGCAAGCGGTGGAAGCCCATCGTCAGTTGGAGGGCCGCCAAAGCACCGGAAAGATTCTACTCACGCCGTGACCAGCCGCGGGTAGAGTTTACTGGGCCGTCCAGCCGCCGTCGATGACCAGTTCGCTGCCGGTCATGAATGACGACTCGTCGGAGGCTAGGAACAGGACGCCGTAGGCCACGTCGTCGGGTTCTCCGTGGCGGCCCAGGGGGATCCGCGACAGGGTCAACTCGTTTCGTTCCGGGTCGGCTCGGCCCGCCTCGGTCATGGGGGTGACGATCGGTCCCGGGTGGACCGAGTTCGCCCTGATGCCCTCTCCGGCGTACTGGATAGCGGTGGACTTGGTGAGCAGCCGGACCGCGCCTTTAGACGCTTGGTACTGGGGGCTGCTGTTGTCCACCCCCACTAGTCCCAACTGGGAAGAGATGTTGATGATGGAGCCACCCCCGGCCCGCCGCAATTCGGGTATGGCCGATTTGGTCCCCAGAAAGACGCCCTTGGCGTTGATGTCCATGACCCGGTCCCAATCGGCGACAGTGGTGTTCTCCACGGTGCCGTGACCGCCGATCCCGGCGTTGTTCACAAGGATGTCTAGCTTGCCGAACTCGGCCACGGTGGCGGCGATGGCGTCCTGCCACTGGGACTCGCTGGTTACATCCAGGGCCAGGAAGATGGCCTTGCCGCCGGCTTCGCCGATCTGGGCGGCGACACGGCGTCCTTCTTCTTCCAGGACGTCGCCGATGGCGACCATGGCGCCTTCCGCGGCGAATAGCCGGGCTTCGGCGGCGCCCATCCCCTGGGCCCCACCGCTGATAAAAACTACCTTGCCTTCTAGTCTCATGGAGGAAGTTTAACATAAGAGCATAGAGTAGAGCATAGAGTTCTTGGGGAAGGGTCTGGGGAACCCTTTCTTGCAAGAAAGGGTTCCCCAGCGGCCCCTCCTAAGGAACCTTTGTCCATTTACGTATATAATTCGTTGAGTAGGATTATTCTGAGGTAGCCGGATTTGGTCGTCGCAGTAATAAAAGAATCGGGTCCGTCTTACGAGTCCAAGGTCCCGTTGGATATACCCGAAAAGTTGCTGGCTAACCTGTGGCAGCGGCGGGCGGCCCAGCAGGCTTCGTTTCGTTCTCCAGACGGACTTCGAATAAGGATCCTCTACCCCGGCCGACCCGGCCACACCGCCGGGCCTGACTTCCGGGACGCTTTGTTGGAAGTGGAAGGCGTGGGCCTGGTCCAGGGCGACGTGGAGATACACATTCGCCAACGGGACTGGAAGTCGCATGGCCACGGCGGCGACCCCAGGTACAACGGCGTGGTATTGCACGCCGCCCTGGAGGTCCAGTCAGCCACCACCCGGCTGCAAAGCGGACAGAGCGCGCCGGTGATTTCCCTCGCCTCGCTGATGGAAGACGAAGACCCGGAGATTGGAGACCAGGGCGGTCCACTGTGGGAGATTCTGTCCGGACAGGGTTACCCCAGGCCGGCCAGCGCAGTCGAGATGGGCGTTTTGTTGGACCGGGCCGGAGACGAACGGTTTGCCGGGAAGAGCCGGGTTTTTCGATCCTTTCTGGCGGAGCAGGACCCGGACCAGACCCTATACGAAGGGCTTATGGAGGGCCTGGTCTACCGCCAGAACCAACACGCTTTCCTGTTGCTGGCGCAGCGGGCCGGTTATGGAGCATTGCATCGGGCGGCCATCCGCTTACCGGCGGAGGAACGGGCGCCCGCCATCGAACATTGGCTGATTACGCTGTCGGGTCTATTCTCACCGGAGCACAGCAAGCCGAAAACCCTTCCCAGAGCCGGTTTTGGGACGCCCCTGCCGGCCCAAGTTTGGCACTGTTTCCGGGTGCGTCCTGCCAACCATCCTCTTCGGCGCATCGCCGGGGCCGCGAGGATGGTGGTCCGCTATTTGGAGCCGGGGTTGGTGGTAGGACTAAGCGATATCGCCGCAACCGGCAAGCCTGCGCTTCTGACATCGGCTCTGGCCGTTGCCAGCGGACCGGCGCCGGGTCCGGCTCCAGTGGGTATTGGACGGGCCCGCGACCTGGCGGTTAACGTGGTTCTACCCTGCCTGCACGGTTTGGCGGAGATGGGCGGGGATGCCCGGAGGGCCGAAAGTTACTTGGAGCTTTATCATCGTTTCGGAAAGCTCCAAGACAATGAGTTAACCCGGGAGATGACCGGGCAGTTCGTTGACCCGGACTGGGCTGCTGACTCCCAAAAAGTGGCAAACAACGCCCGGCGGCAACAGGGTTTGTTGCACCTGAAGTACCTGGTTTCCGGCGTGGTTTAGGGGGAAATTCCCCCAAACCCCCTTTACGAAAGGGGGGCTTACAAGTCTCCACTACCAGGTACCCTGACCAAGTTTTTCTGTTAGTCGGGCATTGGTATGGCCAACGAGACTCTCGGCTCGTCGCCGATGCTTCGGGCGATGTGGCCGTGGCCGGTCAGGTCTTCGGCTACGAGGACGTCACCCGGCACCATTCGAACCTTGGTTCCGTCGGCGGTCTCGAACTCGGCGATACCGGCCAGGTTGACCACGTATTGGCGGCGCGGCGCGGTATGAAAATCGGAGAAGGTTGGTGAGGGGCGCCGGCCCAGGGTGATTTCTCCCGCGCCTATAGGAAAGACGATTTCGGCCAGTTGATCGGGCGTTAGGTGCTCGAAGTGGGACTCCCCGTCGTCGCCGGAATATACGCGAACTATCTGAACCATGTTTCCCCCTTTCTCGTTTCAGATTACCTTACTGTCAGATATGCTGGCTCCTACCGGAATAAAGGAGCCGCACACAGCTTACTGGCTGGGAGGAGTTGCGGCAACAGCACCGGTTTTGACGGTGGCGATGGGCGCGTACAGCCAACCTTCAAGCCTTAGCACGGATCCGGGCAAAGACAAGGGGTCTTGGCCATCGCCGTCCACGTTGGGCAATCCAAACAAGCTGGGGTCGATGGACCATAAGGAGGCGGCTAGGGCGGCAACCACGGCGTCCAAACAGTCGTGGCTGGACATGCAGATCTCCCGGAACTCTTGGAGATTGGGCAACCCTACCGGACACACATTGGGCAGGTTGTCCAGGATAGTCCGCCGCAATTCGAGGCGGCGTACTCCGTTCTTGTAGCCTTTATAGGGCAGCCCTAGGGACCTGAGGACCGCTCCGGGCATCACCTCCAATAGCACCGCTTTACCGGCATTCTGGGCTGGCAGCGGAGGGACGTCGCAGCCGGCGGGCCATAACCGAGCCAGCATCTGCATCCCCCGGAAGGTCATGGGCACCATGTTGGGGTTTACTTTATGAAGGCAGGAGTAGGCCTCGGTATGGGAACGGTCGATCACCCGCTTGGGTTCCCCATGTTGGGACACGAAATCGTCCCGCAACTTCATGAACTCGGCCGGTTCCATGGCAGCGGCGGCGGTCCAAAGCTGAGTCATGTCTTGGGCGCCGGGCCTCCAGTAATCGGCAAAGAGCAGAGGCACCGAGAAAGGAAAATCCAGAGCGGCCACCGAGCCGGAGGGCAAGTCGATCAGCATCTGGGCCACCCGGTCCCGGCCGGCCGGGAAGCATTCCCGCAACTCCAAACCGCCGTCGGCCAGCGTACCCGCCGCGACCCAGGTGTTGTTGTCGGGGGCCGCCCCGCTGAAGTCCACGCCCAGGATTTCCAATCTTACCTCGCCGCGAGAGATCTAAGGTACAGGATAAGGTTATTTAAGTGGGGCCTCTGGGAAACCCTTTCTTGCAAGAAAGGGTTTCCCAGACCCTTCCCCAAGAACTCTATGCTAAAATGTGCCACGCCTTCGGGCGTCTAAGTATATCTCAGGCAACTTCGAGACATATCTCGAATGTCTCAGTAAAGGAGACTTATGAACCTCACCGAAAGACGAGAAAGGTACCGGGCAGTTCTGGCGGGCGACCAATGCGTCCACCCGGCGTCGGTGTTCGACCCCATCTCGGCCCGGATTGCCGAGGACTTGGGCTTCGAGGTCGGCATGCTGGCGGGCTCCATCGCTTCGTTCACCGTTCTGGGTGCGCCGGATATTATCGTACTAACCCTGACCGAGTTCGCCCAGCAGATCCACCGCATCTGCCGGGCCAGCACCCTCAGCCTAATGGTCGACGCCGACCACGGCTACGGCAACGCCCTCAACGTCAAGCGGACGGTGGAGGAGTTGGAATCGGCCGGCGTGTCGGCCCTGACCATCGAGGACACGGTGCTACCCCGCCAGTTCGGCACCGGAGAGACCGCGTTGATCTCCATAGAAGAAGGCGTCGGCAAGATGAAAGCCGCTTTGTCCGGGCGGCAGGACCCTAGTCTGGTGGTCGCCGGACGAAGCAGCGCTTTATCGGTGACGGGCGTAGAAGACGCCATCCGCCGGACCAAGGCGTACGAGGCCGCTGGTGTGGACGCGATGTTCTTGTCGGGCGCCACGACCAAGGCAGAGGTGGAGGCGGTGCGTGCCGAGGTAAAGATACCTCTCATGTTAGGCGGCGCCGGCGGTGAGCTTTCCGACCGGGCGTTCTTGTCGGCCAACGGCGTGCGTATCGCCTTGCAAGGCCATCTGTCCTTCTCCGCGTCGGTAAAAGCGATCTACGATACCCTCAAGGCCCTGCGTGACGGCGTCGTGCCCGGCGACCTTACGCCCACCCTGGCGACTCCGGACCTGATGGGTCAAGTCACCCGCCGGGCGGACTACGACACCTGGACCAAGGAATTCATGAACTAAGCGCGCCGCGCCGCCTTTCCGGTCTCAGATCAAGAAGAGCTAGCCAAAAAGGATTACAAGGAGCGATCCGATGAATTTCGTTTATAATCACCTCCATTTCCGTAGTGAAGACCCCGACGCCGCGGCCAAGTTTTATTGTGACAACTTCGGCGCCAAGATCACTTCCGAGCGGCCTTTGTCCACCACCAAGTCGATTCAATTGGAACTGAACGGCCATCACTTGATGACCATCTCAGGACGGGCCGAGGGGGAGGACCCGGTGCCCGGCTCCAACGAGCCGCGCTATGGTTTGGACCACTTTGGCTTTGAGGTGGACGACATGGAGGAGGCCGCGGCCCATCTGCACGCCAACAATGCCAACTTCATCTGCGAGCCCTGGACCATGCCTTCCGGATCCATGGTCGCCTTCATCGAAGCCCCGGACCACGTTAGCGTGGAGATCATTCAGCGGCCCAAGGCGTAGGGGCGGGGGATACGGGTGTGCTCTTAGGGGTCCTTCGACAGGCTCAGGACGAACGGAATATGGGTTTTCCTCCCTCCGTTCGTGGTGAGCTTGTCGAACCACATGGTTAGACTGGCTTCTCGCGGCTAGGTCGAAATGCCGTCGAAGAAGTCGTCGGCGACGGTTTCCCCCGGTGCTATCTGGGGCAAAGCCTGGATGTAGTATTCCCGGCCAAGAACGGTTCGGGCAACATCCCGGGAGACCCGGTGGTAGGGCCAGTCGGCGGCGACCTGGGTGCGGTGGCATAGGATGCAGGCCATCTTCCGCTCCAGATGGAGGTCTATTTCCATCTGGAGGTGGATCTCTTTAGCGGGTGTACCTTCTTGGGCCCGCTCCGGCGATGGCAGGGGAAAGTCGATTCCGGCGTTGCGCAATGCCTGGGCCCACTCCATCCGGAAACCCTGGGGCCGGGCGCTGTAGAACAGGCGCACTGGAGCGTACGGTTCCAGGCCAATTGCAAGCTGGCCGGGAAACGCGTTGGCGTCGGCGGACCGGCGCACCGCTTCCGTGGTCTGACGGGAGATAGCGATATGGTCCGGGTGGCCGTATAGTCCTCCAGACTCGAAGGTCAGCACCACCTGAGGCCGGAAACGGCGTATCTCTTCCACCAGTTGCTCCACGATTTCCTCGTCCGGTACGTTGATATAGGCGTTGGGGTATTCGTTGGCCTCGGAACCGGCCATCCCCGAGTCCCGGTAGCCCAATACCCGGTGGCTCGCTAGGCCCAATGCCTGGACGGCGCAGGACAGTTCAACCCGGCGGATGGAGCCCAAGGTCTCCCTGGTAGCGGCGCCGTCCTGCCGGATCTCCCCCTCTTCGCCTGAGGTGGCGGTGACTAGGCGAATCTCCACCCCCCGGGCCGCGTGAGCCGCCAGAGCTCCTCCAACGGGGAAGGCCTCGTCGTCGGGATGGGCGAAAAGAGCCAGCAATCGGTGCCCGGGCATGGTGTCTCCCGTGTTGGTTTACCTATTCTGATATTGGATGAGAGTCGTTTAGTACGACCCCCCACCTTAATCCTCCCCCACAAGGGGGGAGGAGATAAGTCCCTTCCCCCTTCATGGGGGAAGGTTAGAATGGGGGTGATTGGCTACATAACTAACCAGCTTGATAAGGCACAAGCCAAAAAACCTACCAGGCGGCGGCGTGTCCGTCGCCCCGGGGGTCTGAAGCACCCTTCAAGATGCCCCGCTCCCGGTCCAGCAGGATCAGCTGTACCTTGCCGTCGTGAGTTCCCGGCCTGCGGCGGGCGATTTTGTGCCCCAGCTTTTCCAATCCCTGTATCGCCGCCTCGGGCATTCCGGCCTCCACCCGCAACTCCATGGGTGTGTCCAGGCTCTCCGGGTCGGTGCCGGGGAAGCTCCACCACCTCGGGGCTTCCACTGCCTCCTGAGGATCCATGCCGTAGTCAATCAGGTTGGTCAGGATCTGGAGACCGGATTGGGGCTGAAAATCCCCACCCGGAGTGCCGCCGACGATGGCCGGCTGTCCGTCCTTGGTGGTAAGGTAGCAGTTCAGGGTGTGCATCGTCCGCTTGCCCGGTTCGATCTCGTTGGGGTGGTTCTCCTCCAAACTGAAGCCACGCCCGGCCCGGTTGTTAAACAGGACTCCGGTATCCCCGGCGATGAATCCCGAGCCGAAGGCGTTGGAAAGGCTGTGGATCCAGGAGACGCAGTTGCCATCTCCGTCGGCCACGCAGAAGTAAGTGGTGTCGCCACCGGCCTTCACCGGTTCGATGGCGGGTAGCTCGGATGCGGCCCGAGTGGGATCGATCTCGCTCCGGCGGCGGGCGGCGTAATCCTTGGAGATCAACTGGTCCAGTGGCCATTCCACGAACTTGGGGTCGCCGGCCAGCCGGTTCCGGTCGCTGTAAGCGATCTTCTTGGCTTCGGCCATCAGATGTATGGATTCGGCGCTATTGGGCCCCAGGGAGGCCAGGTCGAACCCTTCCACCATGTTCAGCATTTCCAACAATAAAAAGCCCTGGGACGGCGGGCGGGTCTGATAGACGGTGTGGCCCCGGTACATGGTGCTGAGGGGGTCGTAAACTTCGGCGTAATGTCCGGCGAAGTCGTCCTCGGTAAACAGGCCGCCGGCGCTGCGTAGCGCGGCGACCATCTCGCGGGTTAACTCACCCCGGTAAAACGCATCGGCGCCTCCGGCGGCTATCCGTTGTAAGGTGCGGGCTAGGCCGGCATTCACTAATATATCGCCTTCATTGGGTGGTCGGCCGTTCGGCAAAAGGACCGAGGCGGTGGAAGGGAATTGGGACAGCTTGCTCACGCCGTTGGCCAGGTTCCTGCCGATGCCTGGGGGCACTGGGAAACCCTCCCGGGCGTAATTCTCGGCGGGCGCCAGAAGTTGGGCCAGGGGAAGCGTGCAGAAATTCTGGTGGATCATCTCCCAGGCCGCCACTTCCCCCGGTACCGATATGGAGTGGGGACCTTCCAAGGGCATGGTGGCGTATCCCTGGGACCGGTAGTATTCGCCCGTCGCGCCGCTGGGGGCTATTCCGCTGCTGTTTACTCCCGTCACCTTGCCGGTGGCGGCTTCGTGGAGCAACACAAAGGAGTCTCCCCCTACGCCGCAGGATGGAATGATGGTCACCGTCTCGGTGGCCGCTACGGCCAGCGCGGCGTCGAAAGCGTTGCCGCCGTCCTTGAGCACGTTGATTCCAACGGAAGCGGCCAAGGGCGAATTGGAGCAAATCATGCCCCGTTGCCCGTAAACCAGGTGTCTGGAAAGTCCAGTGATCGACATATTCCCCTCTCGTACCCACATTGTACGGCCGAAAGCGGTCGCTTGGGCCAGTTTAAAGTGGCGCATTAGGGTAGTCAATGGCCGTGTTTGACAGCCCCAACGGGTGATACTACAATCGACCACGATGAGGCTGGGCGAACACCGGCCTAGAGACGAATACGATGCGCCGCCGGAGACAGCCTACGAGCGCTGGATCTGGCGGCGGCACAGAACGGCGGGAGGTCGAGATGGCGGAGATACTAGGCATCGGATGTTCCCATGGGCCCATCATCCTGACCCCTCCGGAGGTGTGGCATAAAGGCCGGGAACGGATCTACGCCCGTGTTTCCAACTATGAAAAACCGGCTCGGCTACTGGAAGAGCTTGGTCAGGACAACGGACTGAGTCAGGACCGGCACGACCATGAGAAAATCATGGAGTCCTTCCAGATCATGCACGACAAACTCCACGAGTGGAACCCCGACGTGGTCATGATTATCGGCGACGACCAAGCGGAGAATTTCTTGCAGGACAATCTTCCTCCCTTCTGCCTTTACACCGGCGAAGAGGCGGACGGTTATCCCTTCCGCCGTGCGGCCCAAACTAATCTTTGGGACGCTGATCCCGAGACCAAGTACACTTTCCGATGTCCCAAGGCGTTCTCCCAGGACATGCGGAACCACCTGATACGAAACGGAGTGGACATGGCTTCTTCCAGTTCCCTGAAAGGATGGGACTGGGGCCTGGCCCACGCCATAATCAATCCATTGATGTTCCTAGACCCTGAGGGAAAGTTCCCCCTGCTACCTCTCTTCGTGAACTGCTACGGGGAAGAGGCCGGGCCCGATTATCCGCCCCGGCCCACTCCCAAGCGGTGCTACGAAGTGGGGCAAACCATCCGCAAGTTCCTGGACACCCGCAGCGAACGCGTGGCGGTGGTGGCCTCTTCGAGTTGGTCCCACAGCTTCCTGGCTCACAAGTTCCAGTGCCGCGAGATCGACATAGAAGCCGACCAGCGAAGTCTGGAGTTCGTGCGCACCGGCCAGGGCAGCAAGCTAGCGGAGCTTACCCCCGAGGAGATACAGGATTCGGGAGACCATGAGATCTTGAACTGGATAATCGCTCTGGGTATTCTGGGAGACCGGCCGGCGGAGATCGTCGACGTGCGCGACTCCCACACCCAGTTGGCCTATCGAGTCGCCGCCATCTGGAACTGAGCCCTTTCAGTTGGTGAACGCCTAATTCTAAGGGCAATAAATAGCCGAAAGAGTCTGAATGGTCCGCTCCCCTGGGGGAAGCGGAGGGAGAGGGTATGCACTACGGCCTAGTCATGGAATGCGACTATCGGTACGGGACGACTCAGGAAGACGCCTTTCAAGAGGCTTTCGGACTAGTGGACGCCGCCGAGTCCGGCGGTCTTGACGGAGTCTGGTTGGCGGAACGGCATTTCGCCGCGCCTAGAAATCCACTGGATGCCGCCGGAGCGGGAATACCCTCTATAATTTCCGCGCCCTTGATCATGGCCAGCGCCATCGCGGCCCGGACCGAGCGTCTGCGGGTCGGTATCGCTGTCAGTGTGTTGCCCTTGAACCACCCGGTGCGCATGGCCGAAGAGGTAGCCACGGTTGACCATGTGAGCCGCGGGCGCTTCGACTTTGGCGTAGGGCGTAGCGGGTTCGCCAGATCCTATGAAGGCTACGGCATCCCTTACGAGGAAAGCCGCGAGCGCTTTGAGGAATGTCTGGAGGTCATCCTGGCCGCCTGGACCAACGAACGTTTTTCCCATCAAGGGAAGTTCTACGCCTTTGATAATGTTGCCGTTCTGCCCCAACCCTATCAGAAACCCCACCCACCCATCCGAGTGGCGGCCACCACCAAAGATACCTTCCCGCGCATGGCCGGTCAGGGCCGCAATATCTTTGTCGGCCTTAGAGGGATGGACCGTCCGGACCTGGCGTGGAACTTGAAGGTCTACCGGGATGCCTGGCAAGAGGCGGGACATGACGGGGAAGGGGATGTACTTCTTCGTATCCCGGTATACGTAGGCAAAACCGACGAGGAAGCCTTTGCCCTGGCGGAAGAAAGCACCATGCGCAGTTATCGCCGTATGGCGGAGACCTTCGCCAAGTCAGCCGCCGGCGCCGGGACAACGGTATCGGAAGAGCGAGCCGAGCGGGGAAGGCGCCTTGCCGCGGTTACCTATGAGGACCTGCGGCGGGACCGTCTGGCTTACGGCAGTCCCGAAACCGTGGTGGAGCGCCTGAGGGACCTGACTCAGGACCTGCACCTATCCGGTATTATCGCTGAGATGAACGTGGGTGGACTGGTGCCCCGAGAGCATATTTTGGAGTCCGTGCGGCTTTATGCGGACGAAGTAGTTCCGGCCTTGCGGGATATCTGCTAAGGACGTTGCGTTAACCCCGAAGAGCGAAGCATCCGGCCCTCCGACAAGCTCAAGGCGAACGGGATTCATCGGCGGCATGGTGTTTCCATAAATCGTGTGCGGACGGAGGCACGTGCCGAAGCTGTGATCTGACTCGGGTCGTGAGGCCCTCTTGAGATTTCATGTCCTCATGCATCTACTGGCCGGTTCATAGGTCAAAATCCTTCATTTACTCTACAGGCAGTTCCTCATGACCTTGTCTCAGATACTCTACAAAACCGGCCTTAGCGAGCACTCTCCGGAGTATTTATCTTGAATGATTTATCAAGCGTGAAGTTCGTCCAGACACCGGTGCTAAATATAGGGTATGGAGAACATGGAGACGCGTCTGGGTTTCCGATCGTACTCCTGCACGGATTTCCCTACGATGTGAGGTCTTGGGACGGGGTCGTGCCGCTCTTAACTGAGGCTGGATACCGGGTTCTTGTGCCATATCTTAGGGGATACGGGCCTACCAGCTTTCGTGATTCAGACTCCCCTCGCATGGCCGAGCAGGCGGCGATTGGTCAGGACCTTGTCGACTTTGCGGAAGCCCTGGGGATCGGCGAATTTGCGGTCGCGGGCTTTGATTGGGGCAATCGCGCCGCCTGTGTCACGGCTGTCTTGCAACCTCATATGGTCAAAGCTCTCGTGGCCATCGGCGGCTACTCGGTGCAGAATACGGTGTTGAGAGAGCATCCGGCTCGAGCTTCCGATGAAGCGAAACGGTGGTATCAGTGGTACTTCAATACTGAGCAGGGACGCGTGGGGTTGGAGGAGAATCGACGAGATATAATCCGCCACCTTTGGGAAACGTGGTCGCCAGGGTGGAAGTATACGGACGAGGCCTTCAACGCTTCGGCTCCCTCCTTTGACAATCCCGACTTCGTGGAAATCACCCTCCATTCGTACCGGCACCGGCATAGGAATGCTCCGGGTGAGGATCGATTTATCGAAGTCGAGCGCAAGCTGGCGGAAGGCCCGCCAATCTCGGTGCCGTCCATCGTCCTACGAGGCGTGGACAGCGGCTTTGGACGACCCACGGACGACCCGTCGGGAGACCAGGCGAAGTTCTCCAATCTCGTCGCCCGGCGGAATGTTGAGGGAGCGGGGCACGATCTTCCGGTGCAGCGTCCAGACGCGGTTGCGGCGGCCCTGCTTGAGCTGTTGTAAGTTCTTGAACCTCACTGTCTGATTTTTAGTAAAATGTGGACACTTGTATCGTCTATACCAAGGCTTAAGAGAGCGTCATGAACAGAAACGTTGAAGTGGGAAGCGTCGCCGAGGCCTATCTTGAACTGTTGGCGGCCCGGAACATAGAGTACTTCTTTGGCAACGGCGGGACCGACTTTGCTCCCATCATCGAAGCCTACGCCAAACGCATGACTCAGGAGCAACCGCTCCCCCGCCCGATCACCGTGCCCCATGAGGTGACGGCGGTGGCCATGGCCCACGGTTACACCATGATCACCGGCCGGCCGCAGGTGGTGATGGTGCACACTACCCCCGGCACCGCCAATGCCATGTCCGGCGTGATCAACGCCTTTAAGTCCAACATACCCATGCTTTTCACCGCCGGCCGCACTCCCATCGCCGAAGGAGACGCCAAGGGTTCCCGCAACCTGAACATCCACTGGGCCCAGGAATCCTTCGACCAGGCGTCGATGGTCCGGGAGTGGGTAAAGTGGGATTATGAGCTTCGTCACGGCGCAGACCTGGAAGGAGTGGTGGACCGGGCGCTGGCCATCGCCCAGTCCGAACCCGCCGGACCGGTGTACCTTAGTCTTCCGAGAGAAGTCCTGGCCGAGGAATTGGAAAATTTCTCCTACGAAGCCCAGCCACGGATGAATAAATCGGAGGACAGAGTTCCAAGCCCGGAAGCCATCGCTAAAGCGGCCCGGCTATTGGTCGGGGCCAAGAATCCCATCGTGGTAACCCGGTCTGCCGGTAAAGACACACGCACGGTGCAGCCTTTTGTGGAATTGGCCGAGCTTCTGGGAATAGGCGTGATTGACGCAGGGGCATTGTATGCCAACTTCCCCAAGAGCCATCCCCTTTACGCGGGAGGAGACGTGGGGTCCAACCTCAAGGACGCCGACGTGGTGGTCGTTCTTGAGGCCGACGTTCCTTGGGCCACAACCGGGTCGGCTCCCTCCTCCAATGCCCGAATCATCGGTATTGGTGAAGACCCGCTGTTCTCCAACTACCCAGTGCGTGGCTTCCATGTCGACCACAACCTGGCTGGGAGTCCTCGGCTTACACTGCGTGCTTTAGTCAACGCGGTGAAAGACATCGGAGTGGATTCTGCGGCGGTCCAGGCGCGGAAAGACAAGTTGTCTAGCTCCAGCCAACTGAGGCGTGAAGCAGCCCTGCAGCGGGCTGAAGATGGCAAGAACGACACCCCAATCAACAAGGCCTGGTTCTCTCGATGCTTGTCCGACGTATTAGATGAAAACTCGATCGTGCTCAACGAATTGGGCGTGGACGTTTCCCAGTTGGAGTTCAATCATCCAGGGTCATTCTTCGGGTCACCACCCTCATCCGGCCTCGGATGGGCATTGGGCGCTTCGTTGGGATCAAAGTTGGCGGCCCCGGAGAAAACCGTCATCTGCTGCGTGGGTGACGGTTCCTACATATTTGGGTCGGGCACGGCGGCTCACATCGTGTCCCAAGCTCAGAACCTGCCGGTGCTAAACATCGTGTGGAACAACGGTATCTGGAATGCCGTTCAGAGCGCCACCAAGGTGACGTACGCCGACGGGTATGCGGTACGGAACAACGACTTCGCCGTAAGCACTCTGTCCCAGTCCTTCCAGTACGAGCTTATATGCCAGGCGGCCGGGGGATACGCCGAGCGCGTGGACGACCCCTCGCAGGTGCCCGAGGCCATCCAGCGGGCTTTGCACGCGGTCAAGGTGGAAAAGCGCCAAGCCTTGCTGAACATCATCGGGCAATAGACTTCCATTCCGGAATCTTGACACGGTTCGGGCTCCTGGATTCGCTCCCGCAAGAGACCTGTCGCAGCATGGCCATGGCGTTCCCGATTCACCGGTGATGCGGACTTAGACGAGCTGGGTACAGCGTGGGTCAGCTCGTTTTCCCGTTCGCGGTAACCCCGTCTTCCCGTTCGTGGTGAGCTTGTCGAACCACAGTGGTTGGTAGCGGGCTACCGAAAACCGCCCAGCGCTCAGAGCCGGGGAAGAATGAACTCCTCTATAGCCACGGCCAAACCGTCTTCCTCCGCGGTAGGGGCAATGTAGTCGGCGATGGCCTTCAGTTCCTCGGGGGCGTCTCCCATGGCGATGGCCAGGCCGCAAGCCTGCAGTAGGGGAAGGTCGTTGTAGCTGTCGCCGGCGGCGGTCATCTGCCCCAAGTCCACCTTAATCATGTCCGATAGAATGGCGACGGCGGCCGCTTTGTCCACGCCCCTTCGGGTAAAGTCCACCGCCCAAAGGTCGTTGTAGGGCAGATATACCTTCACCGCTTGCGTGTCAGCATTGTCATGGAAACGGGCAGTGATTTCGCCTGCCATCTCTTCGGAGATGTCCAAGGCGGAGACCCGGATAAGGTTCCAATCGATTAGGCCGCCGATCTCCGTGGCCGAGCCGCCGGGGTAGGTGGCCATGAAGGGAACTTCCGACTCATGTAATCGGCGGACGACCCTTTCGGCGTCCGCCGGCTCCAGCGGGTTGCACCAGGTTGTGATGGCGGTGACTGGGTCCAGGACCATCGCTCCGCCGTCGCAGATCTGGGGAGAAGTCAGAGCCAGTTGACGGGCAAAATCGACCACGTGGGCCATCTCCCGTCCGGTGGCAATGGAAACCGGTATTTTCTTGGCGACTTGGTCCACCGCCTGCTTTACCCGGCCGGAGATTGTCTCACTCCGGTTGATAAGGGTGCCGTCCAGGTCTATCACCAACGCCCGAATCATCGGAAGGCCGGGATGACCTCGTCACCGAACAGCTTCATCGACTTTAGCGACTGCTCCAAGGGCAATGTCCCGATCCGGTGGTTGGCGCAAAAGATGTCATACCCGCACAGTTCGGACTGCTTCCGGAGCTGTTTGATCACCGTTTCCGGGCTGCCCACTAGGGCCAGACCGTTGTCTATCCAGAAATCGTAGGACGTGGTCATTCCCTGGAAAACCCGGCCCAGTTCCGTGTTGGTGGGGCTTTCCGAGTTCCCCTTGAAACCGATGCGCGTGTTGGCGATGTCTTCTCTGCCCAGGGCCCGGGAAGTCAGCAGGGGTTGCTCCGCCTCCTGGCGGGCGATCTCGTCGGTCTCCGCCACGTGGACCGCGCGCATCAGGAAGGTGCGGGGCATCGGACCGGGATGATTGCACTCCGTCCACACTTTGCGGAAATAGTCGAACTTCTCGGCGATCACCGTGTCCACGTCGATGTTCTGAGAAACGTGGTAGTTATTCTTGGCGGCGTACTGCAGGGACGCCGGGCTGTGGGCGCCTACCCAGATGGGGGGATGGGGCTGCTGGTAGGGCTTGGGCACGGGCAGGGCCTCGTCGAACTGCCAGAACTGGCCGTCATAGGTTACTTCGTCCTGAGTCCAAGCCTTGACGATTATCTCCAAAGCCTCCGACGACATCTTCTGGCGCTCGAAGAAGGGCAGGTTCCAGCGCATGAATTCGTGCTCGGCCACGCCGATGCCGGTGCCGAACTCAACCCGGCCATGGGAAAGATGATCCAGGGTAGCCACCTCCTCCGCCAGCCGGATGGGATTGTAGAAGGGCAACTGGTAGATCATGACACCGATGCGGAGCTTGCTGGTTTGCTGGGCCACGGCGCAAAGGTAAACGCTGGGGGCGGTTATCTGCCCTACGTGGGAGTTCTGATGCTCAATGATGTAATAGGATTCGTAACCCAACTCTTCGGCCATCACGGCCTCTTTCAAATGTTGGTCGTAGATGTCGGCGGCGGTGGGAGACAGCGCCATCTCGTGTTTCCCGAATCCGTCCCATAGAGCAAACTCTAGGCGTGCCATAGCGTCCTCCGGTTTTCGTCGGGTTGATTTTCCAGACGTATTCTACAGGAAAATCCCTCTGGCGAACGTGCTCGAGAGCTTAGCCCAATGTTGGTACAGACCAATGGAAAAGGGGCCGGCGTACGCCGGCCCCTTCAATCCAATACGCTTTGACTGCGACAGGAGGCTTAGGAGAAGACTAGCTCCTTGTTCTTCCGGCCGGGGCTCTTCATCTCGGCCAGACCGTCCGCGGCGTCTTCCTGGCTGTTGCAGAACAGCTCGATGCCGTTGCCGTCGGGGTCGGAGATGTAGATGCTCTTGGTCATGCTGTGGTCGGTGGTGCGAAGCTCGATCCCGTGGTCGTTCAGACGGTGGTAAAACTCGGTCAGAGTGTCGAAGTCTTCAACCTGAAGAGCCATGTGGTTCAGGCCAAGTCCGCCGGGGGTGACGGGAGCGGCGTCCGGAGCGGCCTGGAACAGGGCCAGGTCGTGGTGGATCTTGCCGCAAGTCAGGAAGGTTCCGAAACCTTCGCGATTCAACGAGATTTCAAAACCCAGAACTTCGGTGTAAAACTTGGTGGACACTTCTTGGTCTCTGACGTTGATTACCAGGTGGCCTACTCGCTTAACGCTTGGCATAGTCTATCCTCCCGATCTTCTTGTGTTGTCGTCTAGACAAGATACCCATAGTGGTAGAAATTGAAGCCAATTATACGCCATTTGCGTAAACAAGCCAAGTAAGCCTGTGCCAGGGCCGGTTTTGCCAGAGAGACACAGAGGGCACGGAGAATTTACGAAAACACTAATATAAAAACTCTGTGATCTCTGTGTCTCTGTGGCTAGTTAATCCGGGCGCTCCAGGAACTCCCGAACCCTCGCCATGGCGGGACCTCGGTCGTAGTTGTGGGACAACGAGATGGAATTGCGCACCGGGTCGCCGCCGAAGAACCGCTCGTATAGGACCTGCCGCCCGCCAAATGAGCTACAGGTCACGTCCCAAGCCAGATGAAACAGCCTGGCGCGATCCCGGGCCGAGGAGTTGTCGGTGGCCAGGTACCGTTCCACCTCGGGAGTCAGCGCCGTATCGAAATCGGCTTCAGAGGGCAGCGCCATCAGGCTGCTGGATCCCAGTATCTGAATAATCTCAGCCATGCGAGGATACATCATCCGGGGGAACAGGTTCCGGCCCGCCACCAGGGGCGCCGCCGACGGGCACATCACTCCCCACTCGTTCAGCTTGGCGTCGGCCTCCGATGCCCGGACGCAAGCTTTCAGAATCTCCAGGTAACACACGAGTTCTCCCATCCTCTCCTGAACATGGTCCAACTGTTCCGAGCCCAGAGTTTCGACCATCTGTCCGGCCAGTCCCAAGATGAACTCGGCTTTTACCACGCATCGGGTGGTAACTTGATGTCCGGTGTGGGTGTTCATCTGGGTGGCATTGCCGTGGTTATTGCACATGTCCACGTCTCCCAGCAGGAAAACCCGTTCCCAAGGCACCAGCACGTCGTCGAAGAAGACCACCGCGTCCATCTCTTCGAAGCGTGAGCCTAAGGGGTGGTCGAAGTGGGACCGGCCCTGGTCCAGGCTTTCCCGGCACATGAATTTGACTCCCGGCGTGTCGCAAGGGATAGAGAAGGAGAAAGCCTGACGCCAGGCGTTGTCTCCCAGAAGGTGGCTCCGGGTGGGATATACGGCGATCTCGTCGGTGATAGGTCCCAGGGTCGCCAGCATGCGGCTGCCCTTGACGATGATGCCCGCGTCGGTCTCCCGCATCACCGTCAGCGCCACCTGTTCGTCCAGGTTATCGGCCATCCCCGGAATGCGGCTTTTCTGTAGATTCACCAACGTGTGGGTCAGGGTGATGTCGTTCTCGCGGATGAACTCGTAATAGTCCAACACGTTCTTCTTGAACTCGGGCCGGTTCTGGCCGAAATATTCCGCCCCGCCCGCCCAAGCGGTGATGGCCACGTTGAGGAAATCGGGGGTGCGTGCCATCATGCCGCAGCTTGACCAGGCCCACCGGGTCATCATGGCCCGCCGCCGCTCCAAGTCTTCCACCGTGCGAGGGATCAGGAATGATAATCCGACCGGCTCACCGTCGGTGGGAGATGCATAGGTCATCTCCTCCCGCAACCCCGGATCGAGTTGCATGTCGTACAGATCGGCCACGGAGCGGACGCCGTTGCGCAGGGCCGGGTGAGTTGTGACGTCTTCTATCCGCTCGCCCCGGATCCACACCTCCGTGGACATTTCGCTTAGCCTGGAAATGTATTGCGCGCCTGTCTTAGCTGGCATGACACATCCTCTGCCGGGTCGAGTGGCATTTAACTCAAGCTAGTTTCGAGGGGAGTGTAGCAAGGGGATAAAAGGGGTGTCAAAGGGTCTGACGGTTGAACTCTGGGTGTGAGTGGCGTGTGAATCATCCGAACCGCGTATTGGAGGGTAATTATCCCTCGCCGTTGTCCGATAATTAGGCTGGCCTCTATTGTGCTACTCTGTGCAACTAGATCAGCTAGGGGTTATCGGGAAGAGCGTGAACTATGGACGAGCCAAAACAGATTCGATCGTTTGAGAACCTCTTGTGGGCTCACCCCGATATCGCGGAGTCCGTGGAACCCAGCTTTTTGATGCTTAGGCAACTCGCCCACCAGATGGAAAAGAACCAGACGGACGGCCAGACTCTTAGCCCAAACGGCTTCGATGTGCCTATCTTGTTTCGTTTGACTATGGGCCGCATGATTCTGGAGACAGACCGTGAAGCCTTTGAGGCAGCTCTGAGCTTTTTCAGTGGCCTGGTGGATTCGGACTGCTTGGAATTTTCAATGGGCTCGGGCTACCGCTTCACCGCCGATGCCCGCGCGATGGAACAAGGACTCGCCGCGCTCGAACCTCCGCCCGATCACCCGATTCCAACACAGGCAGAAGAAAGCCCACCCCAAGCGGTGAAAGCCACGTGCCCAATATGCAACTGTTCGATGTTCCGTCTGCATGAGAGCGATGGTCAACGGCGCTGTCCACGGTGCCAGTCAGAATGGATGCCATCGTCCGTGGACTGTCCGGCCTGCGGGAGGCTGTCCTATGCCGGCGGCTTGGAGTACCGGCCGGATCTCGCCGGTGCCGGCGCATCGGGAATGTGGCAAGTCCACGCCTGCACGGTGTGCACAAACATGTTTTATCGAACGCCAAGGGTCGCCACCGATGATGGATAATCTTGGTGGGCCATTGCTGAGCCGCGAGACGCGCCGGGCCAAAGCCAATTCCTAATTAATCGAATCCCTGGTTATCTCCGGCGAGTTGGGCATGAGGCGTTTGATGGAACGGGTGCTGGCGCGGCGGGAGATACTGAAGGCGTAAGGCCGAAGCACGCCCAAAAGAAACCAGGCCCGCAGCACATCAGCCATAAAGTCCGGCAGTGTGCGCACGCCTGGTATAAGCCAGAAATAGCCTAACTGAGAAGCTTAGTCGGAAGAGGGAAGCTTGCGGGCTTCCTGTAGCTCCATATCAGCTTCGCAGCAGAGAATGACTCCCTCGCCGCCCTTGGTGCACAGCACGCTGCTGCCGCACGTTGCGCAGTTGTAACGTTTCCCTAGCTCGTTGGCCATTGATAGATACTCCTTTGGATTAGGTGGCGGATCCATCCGGCGATCCGCGGTTGGGCGCTGGAACTTACTTCTGTGCCATCGGTTGGCTGCAGCAGTTCACCGCGCCGTCACCGCCCTTGGTCACAATGAACTCCGATCCGCACTTTTCGCAGAAATAGCGTTTTCCTGTTTGGTTGGCCACCGGTTCAGCCCCCTTTGGTTACTAAGCTTCAATCGTGCCTATATTATAGCCAAGACGATTCCCACGTTCAACACAAGAGTCTCAATACTAGTACCGTGTTAGTGAACTTCTTTGAATATTCAGGCTGATTCAACCGGAGGCATTCCGGATTTGAACCGGACCAGAAAGCTGGCCTCGCCCAAGGGCTGGCCGTCGAAAAGGATCGCAGCCTTGTGCTCCCCGGCCTCTTGGACGGGGATCCGGAACAGCTTGATCCAGCGTTGGAAAATGATTCCTTCCTCCCAATCTATCCGTTGGGGAGGCGGCGGGTCTAGAGGGGCGCCGGGCGCCTTGATGGCGACCAGAAGAAAATGGGGTCCGGCGGAGACGCCGCCGATACAGAAAGCCAACTGTACGTCTACTTCGGCCAGGACCGGCTTGTCTTGAGTGGCACCCTCGGTGGGCGCTGGAAGGTCGATCAGGTCGATTATTCCCTTCAGGATCAGATCGCCGTCGTCTCCTTCCTCGGTGTCTTTGCAGAACAGGGCGTATTTTAAATAAGGATCGCTTTGATCGGTTGCCAAATGGGATGCTCCTTTCCCAGGACGGTACTGCGATGGATTCCAATTCTAACATGCCGGTTCTATTAGTCGAGCCGGGGAAGGCTTCCTCAGCACCATGTGGCGCCCCATTGTCAAATGGAGCAACAATTGAGACACTAGGCGGTGAAAATGCCCGGGGTAAGCCGCTCGCAAATTGTTCTTAGGAGGCAGGCCGCCATGGCGTTAACCGAAGACAAGTTTAATCAGGGAATGACACCTCAGGAGTACATCGACCAGATCAAGGTTAATAAGCAGACGATTTTGGATATTTACAACACTATAAAGATACCCGACAAAGCCAAGGCCCAGTTCGATGGCCGGTCCGAGCCCCTTCGGCTGGCAGTGTTCACCGCCGATTGGTGCGGCGACGCGGTCAGCACCACCCCGGTGATCATGCGTTTGGCCGAGAGCACGCCAGGGCTTGCCATCCAGATCTTCAACCGGGACGACGAGTTGGAACTGACCAACAGCTTCCTGCCGGAGAACCGTGCCGGCACGGTGCCGGTATTCATCGTCATGGACGAGTCCATGAACGAGATCGCCCGCTTTATCGAAACAGCCGGCGAACTGGTTCCCGCTCTTGACGCCATGGACGAAGCCATCGCTCAGGAGATCGCCGGAGAAAGCGAGGAGAACAAGCGGGCCGCAGGACGGGGCAAGCGAATGAGTTTTCGAGTTGCCCACGCCCAGGAATGGGGCGAGGTTATACTAGACTCCTTCGGCCGCACCGTGGCGGAAGGGTTGCAGTCCTCAGGTTCCGAACGCCCCGCTGTGGGCGGCACCAAGTGGCCCCCGGAAGACTAAACTCTATTCTAGCCACAGAGGGAACGGAGCTATTGGAGGAAAAGCTAAATAATCTCCGTGTCCTCTGTGCTCTCTGTGGTGAACGTTAACTCTCGTTCTCAAGGTGTTTGACATGCCCGACGGAATCATCAACATGACGGATATGGGAATCATATTCTCGGTCACCGACGCGATGGGCATCCACCGGGAGTCCGTCAGTGTGGAACTGACCAAAGAGGACCCCGGTTCGATAAATCGGGCCGACGGCGGCAAGATAGAAATCACGATACCGGAAACCGGTACCGTGGAAGAATTTGCCAAGCTTCTTCTAGCTGAGCTTGAGGGGATGGGCTACGAGTCGAAGGACCTGGACGATGAAGATGACGAGGAGTAAAGCGGTAGGACTCCGAACCGTTTGCCGCAGCTGATGCGTGGGTTATAAAAGTGATAGTGAGATTTGCAATGTAGGGGCGGGTTTAAAACCTGCCCCTATTGCCTACGGGGTTCCGTGGCCTGAAAGGTTCTAGTACCCCGGCGTTCGCCACTCGAAGCCTAGCTGAGCCCACCGGACAAAGACCGCTCCGCCCGGCGCCGCGATCGGGCCATTCATCGCCAGCAGGGCAATGGTATGCTGAGCGCCCGGTTGCGGCTCGGCGCTGATCACCACTCGTTGCGGTACGTTGAAGCCCTGCACTGTTCCCCGGTCCCGGTTGCACTCCCCATCCACCCAGAGCTCCCCATAGTCGTCGATGCAGGTCTCGAACAGGCACCGGCTCTCCCGAATATCCTGTCCTCCTACGGTCTCCGGCAGAGTTATCTTGATGCGGTACCAGGCGAAGGTCAGGCCTTTGGAATGCCACCGGGCCAGGTCGTTGGTCGCCTCCCAGCCCGAATCGTCGTAGTCGGATAACCGGGCTGGGCTGCCGGTTAGCTGAGAGACCAGACCCTCGTTGGGCTCACCGGGGACCAGTCCGGGGGCGAACCGCCATTGGGCCTTAACGATGCTCAGACCAGCCGGGTCCATCAGGTCTATCGTTGCTCTTGGCATGCGAACGCTCCTCTTTTATTCAGATTGGGTTCCGTCAGATTGGTTTTCGGGTTAGATCCCTACGATCTTGATGCCGGCGTGAATCTTGTAGATGCGGTTGATGTTGACCAACATGGGCGTTATCTGTTCCACGTACTTGGAGTTGGCCAAGCCGCCGCCGTCCACGGGTCGCAGACTGTGAATCTTGCTGACCAAATCCATGACCAGGCTTTTGGCTTCGGCATGGTCGGAGCAAACGATAACGTCCCCGTCCATGACGGTGTCCGGTTGCTGCAATTCCTCCGCGCTGATGTTCTGGAACGCCGAAACCACTAGAGAATCAGGCAGCAGCTCCTGGGCTTCCTGGGCGGCCGACCCGGCTTCGACCTCGACGGCGCTGGCGCCCCGTCCTCGCTGGAAACTCATGGGGGCGATGACGTCCACCACTACTTTCCCTGCCAGGGTATCTTTGAGCTGTTCCAGGGTGGAGCGTTGACCCTCGTAAGGGAATGCCAAGAAGACCACGTCGGCTTGTGTGGCGGCCTGGGCGTTTTCGGCGCCACTGATATTGGTTCCGGGAGCAAGTTGCAATAACTCTTCCGCCGCGGTGGCGGCCCGTCCGGCGTCCCGGGAGCCGATGATGACGGGCTCCCCCGCCGCCGCCAGCCGCAGCGCCAAGCCCTTGCCTTCGGGTCCGGTACCCCCTAGGAAAGCCAGCATACCCACTCCTTTGCCGCATAGATCGTAATGTACTGCGACCTACTATATCGGGTGGACCGCGGATTAGAAAGAGGCTCAAAATGTCTAATTGACCGGCTAAGACCGGAAGGATATGATTGCCCCGAAGAGCGCTGGCGGCTACGGACATGCCCAAGCGGTTTCCCACCAAGCGGGACAGGAGGTACAAGCATCGATGGTTGACCTCAAGCATGCCGCGGCCATCGTTGGCATCCATGAGCACGTAACCCGTTACGCTCCGGACAAGAGCGAACTGCAGATCCAAGGCGAGAGTGTTATCAAGGCTTTGGAGGACGCCGGTTTGACCAAGCAGGACGTGGACGGGTTGCTCACCGCCTCCAGTTCTGCCCGGAACACCGCTCTGAACCTGGCTGACTACCTGAACATGTACCCCAGGTTCGTGGATAACACCACCGTGGGCGGAGGGTCGTTCGAGTTCCATCTTTCCCACGCCCTCAACGCCATCGTGGCCGGGCGGCTTAACTGCGCCGTTATCACATACAGCAGCTTGGCCCGCTCAAGCAGCGTCTCGGTGGGAACGGGCGGCGTGGCACGGTTCGGCCATCCCCGATTGGAGCCCTCACCGGACAGTTTTGAGGAGTTGTACGGACTGACCACCGTGGGTCTGTATGCCATGATCGCTCAGCGCCACATGCACCTTTACGGCACCACTTCGGAGCAACTGGCGGAGATTGCCGTGGCAACGCGGTATCATGCTTCCATGAATCCCGAGGCACTGTTCCGAAACCCCATCACCGTGGAAGACGTGGTCAACTCCCGGGTGATCTCCTCTCCTCTGCATCTGCCCGACTGCTGTGTGATCACCGATGGCGGCGGGGCCGTCGTGGTGGCGTCGGCGGAAGTCGCCCGCAACTGCCGGCATCAACCGGTTTGGGTGCTGGGCGCCGGAGAGGCGGTGGCCCACCAGGGAGCGGGGAAGCGGGACCTGATGTACATCGCCGCTCACCAAAGTCATGAGCCGGCCTTCGGTATGGCCGGGGTCACCCACCAAGACATCGACATGGCGATGATTTACGACTCCTTCACCATCACCGTTCTGGAAACCCTGGAGGACCTAGGGTTTTGCAAGAAGGGTGATGGTGGTGATTTCGTATCCGGCGGCCGCTTGCGCATCGGCGGCGAGCTACCCATCAATACAGACGGCGGTGGTCTCTCTTCCAACCACCCTGGCATGAGGGGAATCTTCCTTCTGTTGGAGGCCACCCGCCAACTCAGACACGAATTCTACGGGACTCCCAGACAAGTAGCCGATTGCAACATCGCTCTATGTCACGGCACCGGAGGCGCATTGGGCAGCCGCCACAGCGGTGGGACCGTGATCTTGGGGAGGGATTAGACGATGCCGGAGTGGAACAAACCGTTGCCGACTATTTCCGGTGAGACCAAGCCGTACTGGGACCACTGCCGGCGTGGTGAATTATTGATTCAGAAGTGCGACAGTTGCGAAGAGTACCAGTTCTATCCACGAGGAATCTGCGCCAACTGTTGGTCCAACGATATCCAGTGGGTCACTGCCAGCGGCAAGGGGACAGTCTGGACTTTTACCGTAACCTACCAGAACGGAACGCCGGGATTTGCCGAAGAGGTGCCTTACGTG